>JAKSNF010000015.1 GCA_024400115.1 Paludibacteraceae bacterium
CCGTTTCCACGTCGGAACGAAACCGTCCCACTCCTCCGGCTGTATCCTCGTGCCCAGCCGAGAATTGGAAAACCAACTCGTCGAAAGATTACAATCCACTATCCACTATCCACAATCCACTAATCATGAAACCATTTATCTTGACGTGTGCGATTATCGCCCTGATTACGAGTTGTAAGAGTCAGCAGTTCACGGTGCCTCTTGTCCTCAAAGATTCGGTGAGTATCACTTATAAACAAGGCAAGGAACAGCCAACGCCCACAGGCGTTATCGGAGCAGCGCACTCGTCCATCTGCGTAATCGACGAAGGATTGCCGGAGATAGCTACAGGAGCTACGAGTAGCGAACTCGCTACGACGGCAAGTCCGAGTAGCCATCCCCAAGGTGAGGGCGTAAAATCGAAATCGGTGGGACATCTGTTTAAATCTGCGGGAGATTTAATACCGCGCAATTTGCGTAATAGCGAAGCGAGCGGGAGACTTATAATCCGTGTAGATACGGTCTTTGTCGAACGCTGGCACACGCAGACGATACCTCACACCGCACCCCAAACACCCGCCACCATCCCTCGGTTCTATAAAGATTGTACGATAGGTTTTTGGATATTGCTACTCCTAACCCTCGCCCGCTTCGCGTTCCGCATAATAAAAGCCATCTATCTTCGTAAATGAAGGTAGATGGTTTTTTATGTGGGGTTCTCCTCGCTGAATAGGCATTTGGCGGGGCGGGACGGAACGGGACATGCACTGCCAACCTTGCCGGTAGGCGCGCTCGCTACTTTTGCAGGGTGGACGAAAAAAAATCGCGCTCTTTTCGCCTTTTTATGGCTCAACTCGCTATTTTTTGTTGCAAAAATTAAAAAATATTTGCGTATATGAAAAATTTATTGTAATTTTGCGCTCACAAAGCAAAAAGAAAATACATTATGCCTGAAATAAGTCGCTTTTATGGAATTGTGATTAGTCTTTTTTGGAAAGACCATAATCCCCCACATGTACATTTTACGTATGGCGATTATGAATGCTCAATTAGTGTGATTGACAGAGTAGTGGATGGACAAGCACCTGCGAAAGTTATTGCCAAAGTGAATAGCTGGATTGATTTGCATGAGCAGGAGATTTTGTCTTTGTGGGAAAAAGCACAGTCAGGTGAATCTATTGGAAAAGTATCACCCTTAAATTGATAGATTATGTTGCGAGTTGTAGATGTTGATTACATACAAGATTATCAACTGATGCTGTCTTTTAGTGACGGTGTCAGAAAAAAAGTTGATTTGGACAAATACTTGACAGGAGAGGTATTTGGGGCTTTGCGTGATAAGGCATTGTTTGTTCAGTATGCTTTAACTCGTTTTACGATTGAATGGGTCAACGGAGCAGATTTGGCACCGGAGTTTTTGTATGAAATAGGGAATGCCGCATAGACCTTATATAAATAATAGAGCAAGCGATTGATATTGCCCCTCCTCAGAGAAATCTGGGGGGGGGTAATTCGTTGATAATAAGTAAATTATGCAACCAAGCATAAACGACAACCAATTTATTAACTAAACACAAACAACAATGAAAAAAACTTATTTGGCACTGATGGCTGTTGCCGCCATCGCGTTAACTGGATGTAAAGAATCAACAGACGAACCGGAACCAACCCCTTGGGGCAAGTACAAACTCATTGATGTCCGTAAGAACGGTGTGGAGTTTGTGCAAGACTGCCAACTGACCCCGGAAATCTATGCTCTGGAAAACTCTGAGAAAACACTTCGGTCATTGCGTTATGTTCCACAATCCAAGGGGCGTGTGTATTTTATGGATTATATGGTGGATTTCCCATGGGAGAAATTTATTCGTGATAAAGACCATCGTTTCGCTGTAAATGATTTTCAATCGTTCAACAATGATGTTAATGTGGAATTTTTTAATGGACTTCACCAGTCTGTAGGTCCATACATAGATGCTCCGCAAGGCTGTTCGGGTTTCGTGTGCAAAAATCCTTCGGGCGAATTGCTCTTTGGACGTAACTTGGACGGTATTCCCGGTTCAATGGTTGTGCTGTTCAATAAAAACCCGCGTCCCGGTGAGTATAAAAGTGTGATGCTTACCAATATTGCTTATGCTAACCGTTGGGATGGTACCGAGAATCTAGATCCCGATAGTAGTTTGCTAAATCCAGAACATAAACTTGATGTTATGTTGCGTCAAAACATAGCAGTAATGGATGGTATGAACGAATATGGCTTGTGCTTTGCTGCTTATCAGTTGCCTAACTCACAAGACGGAACGGAAGAAGAGTTCCCCGGCGACACCAAGCGTCCCATTTCTATTGACCAGCAAGCTGAAGGTAAGGCCCAAATCACGCTGTCTGTTTTGCATAATCGCATACTTTCAACCTGCAAAACGGTGGAAGACGTAGTAGAATTATTCAATAAATACAATTATACCACGCTTTTGCCAAAGACTATTGTTCACTGGTTCGTAGCAGATGCCACCAACGACTATCGTGTATTTGAGTATTGGAATCGTTATGATGCAGCTTCTGACACCTGGAAAGATACCCTATACATTATGGGAGAAAACGACCACGAATTCATTAATCAAGCCTCTCTTTCCGCTATACCCTATGAACGGTATGGTATTGAGAACTATTATGTCAATCCGGAAGCCTATCCTACATACTATACCGATTTATGGCAACGTAGTATGAGCAGTAAGATGCGTGCACATAAAATGATGAGTGCTTATAAACCCGTCATGACCGAAGAAGAGGCATTGGAATGTCTGCAAGAGGGTAATTTTGGTATGGGACATCCTAATCAAGTTACGGACTGGTCGTGTATCTACAATCCAAGAAAGGGGACTTTGGTATTCAATATGCGTAACGAATTGTCGGAAGTATATTCAATCAATATCAAAGACGAACTGAAATAGTAAAAATTATCTTGTATAAAATAACAATCCAAACCGCTTCGAGATAATCGGGGCGGTTTTCTGTGCTCAAAAGTCATGCAGGTTTAGACCTCGCATTAGCGAGCAAAGGAAAGAGCACCCCGTTGGCTAGAATGGTGTGTTGTCGTTCGTTGGCATACGCAGATGATACCAGACACCAGACACCGGACACCCGCCACCATCCCTCGGTTCTATAAAGATTGTACGATAGGTTTTTGGATATTGCTACTCTTGCTCCTCGGACGCATAGCGTTCCGCATAATGAAAGCCATCTATCTTCGTAAATGAAGGTAGGTGGCTTTTTTTTTGCAATTTTGCAAATAAATTTGCATGTATGAAAATTTATTATTATCTTTGCAGCGTGAATTAAATCTAATGCCCATGAGAAAGTTATTCTTCGTGCTGTTATCGTGTCTTTCGGTACATGCTTTTTCTCAACAAATGACCATTTCCGGAACCGTTATGGCTGCGGATGAGTCGGAACCTATTATTGGTGCTAATGTAATCGTACAAGGTTCAAACACGGGTACGATCACGGATTTTGATGGTCAGTTTACATTATCGGTTAATAAAGGTGATGTGCTCGTTTTTTCGTACATTGGTTATAAACCGTTGTCAAAGACCATCACTTCTGACGCTCCGCTTCAGATTATCTTACAGCCGGATAATGTGATGTTAGACGAGGTTGTTGCCGTAGGTTATGGTACGATGAAAAAGAGTGACCTAACCGGTGCTGTGACGACAGTCAAAGCCGATGAGTTATTAAAAGCCCCCGTAGCCGGTGTGGATCAAGCCCTTCAGGGTCGTGCTGCCGGTGTGACGGTAGTGACAAACAGCGGTCAACCCGGTGAAGCCGCCACGATCCGTATTCGCGGTATCGGTTCGGCGATGAGTGGTAACGATCCTCTCTATGTAGTGGATGGTGTGATAACGAACGATATTTCGTTTTTGGCAGCACAGGACATCAAATCCATGGAAGTGCTCAAAGACGCTTCTTCCGCAGCTATCTATGGTAGTCGAGGTGCTAATGGTGTTATTCTTATCTCCACAAAGACCGGACGCGATTCGGGTACTAAACCCACCATTTCGTTTGATGCTTATTGGGGTTTCCAAAATCGTTGGAAAAAATTAGACCTTATCACAGATAGTCGGGCCCACACCGAAACGATGCTTGGTATCCTCGCTATGCAGGATGGGGCAGAACAAATAGGTGCGTATTATAACAACGATTTCGCCTATTGGCTCAAGAACTATAAATTGGGCAAATCGGAATACTATCCCACTAATTTTGACTACTCGGCACAGAACACCGATTGGCAAGACGAGGTGTTTGTTAAAAACGCTTTTATGCACAACTACAACCTCTCCATTGATGGCGGAAGCGACAAAGGGCATTATGCCTTCTCGGCAGGTTATTTCGGTCAGAATGGTACTATCATTGGTAGTAACTACGAGCGCGTAACCCTGCGTTTGAATACTGATTTTGCTGTTCGTAAATGGTGGACCATCGGAGAGCACCTGAGTTTCAAATACTCAACAGGTCGTTTCGCCATGAATAACTCCTCGTCGGCGGGTGCCAGTATTCTATCGGGTGCCTTAGCGATGGCTCCGTGGGACCCTGTCTATTACCCTCAAGGTAGTGTGAATATCAACGGCAAGGATATATCGGGTAATTACTCTGCCGGTTCTAACTTCAAGAACGTGACTAATCCCTTCCAGATGGCGTACAACACCGAACCGAACAATAAATCGGAGCGCGTGGTGGGAGACTTATATATGGAGTTTAAGCCGATAGAAGGATTGGTTATTCGTCCATCTATCTCGGCAGACTATACCTTGGCACGAGATCGCTCGTTTGCTTACCCCAACACATATACATCTTACAACTATAGTGAAAACAACTACGTGGGGTCGAATATGGGTCGTTATTGTTCTCTTTTAGAGGAAACAACCGCTACTTATGCTCGCGAAATCAAAAAGCATAAGTTCTCGATCATGGTTGGTCAGACATGGCAAGAGTATAACACATATTCGATTGGTGGTTCCGGTGCTAATATCCTCGACACAGACCCCAGTAACTGGTATCTGAGTAACACAACGACGGACAAGACCGAGTCTTCGGATGCCGTTAGTCGTATTCGCCGTTTATCTTTCTTAGGTCGTGCGTTCTATAATTACGACAACCGCTATATGGTGACGGTCAATTTCCGTGCGGACGCTTCGTCGCGCTTCACCAAGAACCCGTGGGGTATCTTCCCCTCTGCCGCTTTGGCATGGCGTATCAGTGAAGAGCCGTGGGTAAAAGGTAAAGCCGCATGTCTGGACAACCTCAAGGTTCGTGCCGGTTGGGGACAAGTAGGAAACGACGGTGTGGGCAGTAATGCCTTCCAACAAACGATGACCACAGGTACGCTTGTCTTTACCGATTATCCGTTAGGTGTTTATCCGCAAGAGGTTATTCCGGGAGCCGCTGTGCTGACGTTAGTGAACATGGATGGTAAGTGGGAGACGAACGAGCAGTGGGACGCCGGTGTGGATTTCAGTTTCTGGAACGCTAAGTTATTTGGTTCTGTTGACTATTTCCGTAGGAACACGTTGGACGCGCTCATGAACGTAATAGCCCCCGCACAAGTAGGTAATATGTACCCGTTGGTAAAGAACGTAGGAAACATACGCAACGAGGGCGTAGAGATTACGCTTAACCACGAGAACAAGGTTGGCAAAGTGCATTATAACATAGGTGGTAATATCAGTTATATCAAGAATACGCTAACCGATAATAACGGCGGTTCGCCGCTTTGGGGCGACCGCACTAAGACGGACATAGGAATGCCGGTGGGTTCTTTCTGGGGGTATAAATACGAAGGTGTTTATCAATCCGACGAAGAGGCTTTGCAACAACTGACTGCCTATACCAAAGAGACCATTGGTGTTCACGCCGGTGATGCTCGTTATGCCGATCTCAATGGTGATGGTAAGATTAACGAAGACGACCAGACGTTCATTGGTAATCCGTTCCCTAAATTGACCTATGGTATCAATGCCGGTGCCGATTTTTACGGCGTGGATATACAACTCTTCTTCCAAGGTGTATTCGGTAACGAGATTTACAACGCTTTACGTGAGCGTACGGAGGGTTCGGGAGCCACCAACCTCTTGGCATCATACATGAAAGACCAAGCCTGGATTGGGTATAATAATGATGTACAAGTGGCTCTGATGATGAAAGGCTTAGATGTGGATGAATTAGAAAACCGCAAGGGCACTATTCCTAATCCGTGCGGTGCTTCCACTAATAATGCTAATAGTTCTCGATTTGTAGAGGACGGCAGTTATTTCCGTTTGAAGAACGTGCAAATAGGTTACACCTTCCCCAAGGCGTGGACGGATAAGTTCCATTGTTCACGACTAAGACTATACGTGACAGCAAGTAATCTATTTACGATAACTAAATACAGCGGTTACGATCCCGAAGTAGGTGGTGGTGTAGATTATGGTAACTATCCGCAAAGTCGCACCTTCACGTTTGGTTTAAATGTTAATTTCTAAAATTGGAGGATACGAATATGAAAAACAATACTTTCTTTGCCTGTTTCCTGTTACCTGTAGCCTGTAGCCTATTCACGGGCTGTAAGGACTATATCACCGAGAAAGAGCCGGGTGCGGCGATGCTTAACACTTTCTTCACCTCGGTGGAGGCGGCTAATCAAGATATCATCGGCTGCTATGTGCCCCTTATGTGGGAGTATAACGGCACTTATTGTGCCGAATGGTTCATCGGCGATATTGCTTCTGACGACGCCCTCAAAGGAGGCGGCAGTACCGGTGACATGGCAGATGCTTATGACTTTGAGAACTGGAAGACCGAATCTACCAACGCTCTTTTGCTTTGCATCTATCGCGGTAATTATCAAGGCATAGGACGCTGCAACCTCGCCCTTCAGTATCTGGCAGAAATGGATGTAAACAAAGTCAAAGACTTTGACCAAACCACCAAAGACCGCTTGATGGGTGAAGCCTATTTCTTACGGGCTTACTATTACTTCCGATTGGTACGTATCTTTGGAGGAGTGCCTCTCACCACGACGGTGATAGACAACTCGTCTGATTGGGCTTGCCCACGTTCTTCCGCTAAGGTGATATATGGGCAGATATTGGCAGACCTTGATAGTGCACAAAACAAGTTATGGACCATCAATGACGTACCCGTGGAGCAACTCGGCCGTGCCACCAAGGGGGCAGCCCAAGCGATGCTGATGAAAGTGCACCTCTATTTAGCATCTCCCTACTGGGCTTCTGCTCGTCAAGACGGAGTGGATCATGCCGCTCAAGCCAAAGCGTGGGGGGATAAGATTATTGCCTCCGGAGATTATACGCTTTGTACCAATTATTGGGATAACTTCTCTCTTGCAGGCGAAAACGGTCCTGAATCGGTGTTTGAGATTCAGTACAAAGAAGTACCTTGGGGCGATTATGGTGAGGGCTTTGGTTATACTGCCGGCTCCTTCACACAGATTCTCACCCGCTCTCGTTCATCGCTCATCGGTGGCGGTTGGGGATTCAACCATCCGACTCAAAACCTCTATGATGAGTTTGAAGAACACGATGCTCGCCGTAATCTCACTATCCTTGTTCCCGAGCAGGAGCAGATGGAGAATATGGCAGAAGAGTATTACTTAGGGAATAAGAACCTCAGCTTCAAATATGGCATGTACTTAGAAGAGACCTCTACGGGTGGCGGTTACGGCAAATGGGGTATTCACGCTACGCGCGGTCCGCTGAACAATAAACAGATTCGTTATGCCGATGTACTGCTCATGCACGCAGAGGCGTGTCTGCTAACGGGTAATGACGGAGAGGCTATCAATGATATCAACCAAGTGCGCGAACGCGCCCTCATGCCCGCCGTGGGAACGGACTACACTTTCTATGTGAATGGGGAGAAACACACCTCAACACAGGACTTGACCGTCACCTTACGTCACGAACGGAGAATGGAACTCGCTATGGAAGGTCACCGCTGGTTCGACCTCGTCCGCTGGGGAAACACCAAGGCACATATGGAGGCGTACCAAAAACAAGAGACCCCTGAAGCACAAGCCCATTTGGCAACGTTCATTGAAGGCAAACATGAACTATTCCCCATTCCAAGTGAAGAAATTATCCTTAATGATGGTCTCAATGCATCAGACCAAAACCCGGGATACTAAATAACCAAATTACCAATCACAAATCTAAAATTAAAGATTATGAAAACTGTAAAACTAACTGCACTCATGCTGGCTGCATTAGCCATCGTAGCCTGCGAACCCAAAAACGACCCCAAACCGGAACCGGAACCAACACCCACTACGGAATTGACCATAACGCCGAAGACGGCAGAATTGGAAGTGGGTCAATCGGTAGTTCTGACTGCCAATGTGGCAAGTGTTTTTTCTGTTGCTCAAGAGGGCGTGGTAACCCTGAATCCCGCCGATGACAGTTTAAGCGTTGAAGTGACCGCCGTTGCCGTAGGTAATGCTATCATTACCGCCACCGCCGGCGAACAAACGGCCAAAGCGGCTATCTCCGTCAAGGCTCCTTCTCTAAAAGTGGATTACACCGAAGTATGGCCTATCATACTCGATGACACGCAGTTCACGGAGTGGAAGGACATTATCAAAGGCGACTTCCGTCCGGATGATGAAACCAAGTTCCTTTATGTTTGGGCTGCCGGCGAAACCTATGCCGCAGGAGACGGTTTAGGATCGAACTACTATGGTCACGAAGGATATACCTCTCTTACTGTCGTTGCACCTGCCGATTGGTCCGGCTGCGGTTTCTGCATGGTGGACTCCACTGCGGCTGCTCCGATGAAAGATTTGGTTGCTGCCATCAATGCTGAACCCGATAAGTACTTCCTTCATTTAGGAATGAAAGCCACCACACAAGGCAATCACCAGTTCTATATCTTCAACGATGCTGCCACGTCGTTTGCTATCGGTACCAAGACGATTGAGGCAGGCGAGGTCTTTGGCGACTTCACTCGCGACGGCAGTTGGGCAGGTTTTGATATCCCGATGACGATGTTCACTACCTATCTGAGCACCTATGAACCGGCAGCGGGTCATAATATCCTTTGTGCTCTATCCGGCAACAGCAGAGGCTCTCAATTGAATATGGATGCCGTCTTCTTCTATAAGAAGAAATAACGATGACAAAGCTTATTATTCATTGGCTGTTATTGCCCGTAGTCTTTTGCTCGTGCAATCCTAACAAACAACGCTCTTCGGATCCGGATCAACCGGTTCCGACGGAGCAGACTACGGTAGCGAACCACATGCACAAGTCTGCCAAACGAGGTGTGGCATTTAACTTCACATCTACAGAGGATATGAATGCCCTGCTTCCGTATATCGCTTGGGACTATAACTGGGCGAACACCCCCGGCGAAACGGCTACCAACTACATGGACGTGTATGGTGTGGAGTTCTGCCCCATGTGCTGGAGTCGCAATTACTCTGCCAATAAGATTCGCTCTTATGTGCAGAACAACCCCTCCGCTAAGTACTTATTAGGTTACAACGAACCTAATCTCACCGACCAAGCAAATATGACTCCTGCCATAGCAGCAGAAGGATGGCGGGAAGTGGTGAGTTTAGCAAAAGAACTAAACCTCAAACTGGTTGCTCCCGCACTCAATTACGGAACATTAGAGGGTTATTCTGACCCTATCAAATGGCTTGACGAGTTCATCGGGTTAGTGGGCAAAGACGATATATCCGCCCTCGCACTGCACTGCTATATGCCATCGGCAAGCGGAGTAAGGGGTTTTATAGACCTCTTTGATAAGTACGAGAAACCTATCTGGCTCACCGAGTTCTGCGCGTGGGAACAGAATATATCTTCGCCCGACGCACAAGCACGCTATATGTGCGAGATGCTCAATTACTTGGAGCAGACCACGAAGATAGAACGCTATTCGTGGTTTATTCCGCGTTATCAGACGGAGGATAAATACCCTTACATGCAACTGCTGAAAGACGGTTATGGTAACGGACTGACCGATTTAGGTAAAATCTATTGCTGGTTCTCTTCGTTTGATAAGTCCGTTTATCTCCATCGCGACGGGTATATCTACGGAGGCGAGTACGTGGCTGTAGGTCAGAATAACCTTAATGTGCGTCCGTGCAAAGACAAAGAAGTAGGAACCGAAGGACTGATGCTATACGATTGGGGAACCGGCAATGCGGTAACCTATCAGATGGCGAACACTACGGCAGATACGGCTCTCACTATTCGTTATGCCACCCTCTTTGAGGCTATGCTCAATGTGCGCATTGACGGCAAAGATGATTATCTCATTCTGCCTAAGACCGGTTCTAACTTGGCTAATTTCGGTTCTGCCGTCTTGCCTATTTCTATTCCGGCTGGCAAGCACGAGATTGTGCTCGAACTAATCAAAGGTAATATCAATGTCAGTGGCTTGCGGTTCGGTGGCGAGACACCCAAGCAACCCACCGGCGGGTATCAACTGGT
Source organism: Paludibacteraceae bacterium (assembly GCA_024400115.1). GTDB lineage: Bacteria > Bacteroidota > Bacteroidia > Bacteroidales > Paludibacteraceae > Colicola. The sequence continues at coordinate 10,461 of JAKSNF010000015.1, forward strand.
TTGGAGTGAGGAGTTTGATGATGCGGCACTCAATACCGGTGTTTGGAACATCGAGGTGAATGGTAACGGAGGCGGTAACAACGAACTGCAATACTACTGCGAGAAAGCCGTTACCTTAGGAACGGAACCTACAACCGGTGCTCATTGTCTCATCCTTACCGCTACCAAGGAGAACTATCAGGGTAAGACTTGCACCTCGGGACGTATCAATTCCAAAGATAAGTATTACTTCACTTATGGCAAGGTGGAAGCTCGGATTAAGTTTCCCAACACCGCCAACGGCTTATGGCCTGCTTTCTGGATGATGGGCAATAATTATTCGCAAGTAGGCTGGCCTCGATGCGGCGAATTAGATATAATCGAACTCGGTAACGTCAGCGCCTTCCGTAGCGGTACACAAGACCGCTATTTCAACGGAGCAATGCACGTAGGTGCAGCATGGGATAAAGTGTGGAGCGACGCTCAAGCCAAGACGTGGCCCTATTCGGTAGAAGACACCTTCCATATTGTAACCTGCGAGTGGACACCCGACTCGGTGAAGATATACATGGATAAGGACAGCCATCCCGAAAACGGACCTTATTTCGCTACTCGTTTAGAGAACAACGAAGATCCTGCTTACAACCGCAAAGAGGTGTGGAGTAAACCGAGTTTTCTTATCCTCAATCTCGCTGTAGGAGGTAATTTTCCTGGTATTCATGACATAGAGGGTATAACCGCTTTAGCGAATGGTCCGGCACATATGTATGTGGACTGGATACGCGTATATCAGATTGAGGAGTAGAGGAGTAGAGGAGTAGGGGAGTAGAGGAGTAGGGTTTTTTATAAAAAAATAAAAAAAATTTGGTAGTATAAAAAAAAAGTCGTATCTTTGCGCACCATTTTGAAAAAAGGTACAAGACATTGAGGTCTTGCCTTAATTTAATATTAACTCTTTAACACAAAAAACTTATGAAGAAATTATTTCTTTTTGCGTCTGCACTCTTTTTGAGCGCAACTCTCTTTGCTCAAGAAGCAGAGACTGAACTGTTCGTGGCTGCCAACGCCAGTGTTGACCACACTTGGGGACAGTTTGAAAATCCTGGAGCCACATGGGATGCCCAAACCGGAACTCTCTCTATTGAGATTAAGGCACAAAGCGAATGGCAATGGGGTAACCAAGTCTTCCTTGCTACCGGTATCACCACTTTAGGAACTAACAAGGAGTATAAAGTAAGTTTTGATATCGTAGCCTCTACCGCTGACTGCGGTGGCGTTACCTTCAAGGCTTTTGATGACAACCAAATCGCTATGGCTAACCAAAACATCGCTGTTACCAACGTTGTTCAAACTTGGACTTCCGAATGGACCAAAGCCGGTGCTGAGACCGCTAATGGTCTAATGGTTTGGGACTTTGGATGGGATCCTGCACAAACCGTTACTATCACCAACATCTCCATTAAAGAGAGAGAGTCTCAAGCTCCTCCTGTACCCGAGATGGGTATTCCTCAAGTTCCGACCGTGGATGCTGCCAACGTGAAAGCTATCATGTGCGAAACATATAACAATAACCTCGGATATTGGCCTCAAGGTTGGGGCGGCTGCGGTTGGGTTGATACCTGCAAAGCCGGTGTGAACTTCAAATATGCTAAGACGATGGCTTGGGACTGCTTCGCTTCCGATTGGCAGGGTGCCGGTGTGGCTGATTATGCTAACCTCCACTTCGATATCTGGTTTGCAGAAGACGGAAATGCTCCTGTCGTAAAACTGGAGTTCAATGGTACTGATCCTACCGCTGAGATTACTATCCCGGGCGAATATAAAGCCGGTTGGAATAGCGTAAATGTCAACGTTGAAGAGACCTTTGGCAAACAATCGATGAATGATCTTAAATGCCTCACCGTTAAGGTTACTAAAGAAGGTGGTCCTGTTGCTTGGGCAAACATCCTCTTCTTCAATGGCGATTATACTTCTACCGAAGCTACCGGCACTTGCGCTGAAACTCCCGTTTGGCCGGAAGATGCTCCTGCTACCGCTCCTGCTGCTCCCGCACACGATGGTGCTTCTATCCTTGGTGCTGCTCTTGATCCCTCCTATGCTTTTGAACCTTTGGATTGGCCCGGCGCAATGCCTCAACTGCTGACCTTTGAGACCGGCGAGACCATTTACTACATGAGCAAGATGACGTGGCAAATCTACACCAACTGGGCTGAAGACTACTATGACGTGAGCGGATATAACATGCTCCACGTGGATCTCTATCCTGCAACCGGTACAGAGATTAAGGTTACCTTTGAGGGACTGAGCATTGACGATGGTGGTCAGGGTTATAAGAATAGTGTGGTTAAGACGCTTACCGCCGGTGCATGGAACGGTCTTGACATCGCTTTGAGCGAGTTCCCCGCATTAACAAGTGGTGATGCTTATGACTTCAGCGATATCCGTTACTTCATCCTTGAAGGTTACAATGCTGAACAATCCGCTTTGACGGTTGGTAACGTTTACTTCTACACTTCTGGAACGGGCTTAGATAACGTTGAGAACGTGAAGACGGCTGCTAAGAGCATTCGTAACGGTCAAGTCGTTATCGAGCGTAACGGCGTTCGCTACAATATGATGGGTGCTATTGTAAAATAAAATAGCCTTACAAACTTAGAAACAGGGGGTTGATTACCCCCTGTTTTTACTTCGTCGGAGTTCGCTTGGTACGCTGACAAACCTACGGTTCGGCAGGTAGTACCCGCGACTCCTCCTCTCCCCACAAAGTGGTACTTTGCGGGGACCCAAGTTAAATTTTAATACTATGAAACACAATCTTCTTTTTTTACTGCTCTTACCTGTAGTTGCGCTACAGGCGCAGATTAGCGGAACGGTAGTGGATGAGACGGGACAACCTCTTATCGGCGCCGCCGTACGCGTGGTGGGTTCCGACCAAGGTACGATTACTGATTATGACGGCGTTTTTATTCTGCCCGACGCTCCTGCTGATGCTACGATCGAAGTGAGTTATGTAGGATACCTGCCGCAACGGCATCTCATAATTCAAAATTCAAAATTCAAAATTCAATTGCTTCCCGATGTGCAGAACCTTGAAGAAGTAATCGTAGTGGGTTATGGTGCCGCTAAGATTAAAGACCTGACATCTCCTATTGAAGTGGTGAAGGGGGATAAGATTAGTGCTATCCCTACCTCCTCTGCCATAAGCGCTCTCCAAGGACAAGTAGCAGGTGTACACATCGTTAACTCCGGTGTGCCGGGTTCAGGTGCGTCCGTCACCATTCGCGGTTTGGGTTCGTTCTCGAACAACGCTCCCCTCTATGTGGTAGATGGTATGTTCTACGACAATATTAACTTCCTCAATAATAACGACATCGAGGAGATATCCGTCATGAAAGATGCTTCCGCAGCAGCTATCTATGGTGTACGCGCCGCTAACGGTGTTATTATTGTAACGACTAAGCATGGCAAGAAAGGTCAACAACGCCCCGATGTGACCTACGATGGTTATGTAGGACTACAAACGGTAAGCAATATACTCCCTATGTGCTCCTCTAACGAGTATGCACAGATGCTCATGGAAGCCGATCCGATGGCTTATACCACTTCTCTTGATGCTTCGATGAACGCTTATGGCGGTTCGTTCGATGCCGAAACGGGGATATACAACCTTGCGCAGAACACAAACTGGTACAACCAACTGCTGCGCCCGGCAATGATAACCAACCACAGTCTCAGTATCAACGGCGGTAGCGAGAAAGCCTCGTACGGAGTGGGTATATCCTACCTCTACCAAAACGGTATTATGAACACGACGAACGACTATAACCGCATGACCATTCGCGGTAATGTTGATTATACGCCCGTTAAATGGCTCACGGTGGGAATGAACGCCGTCTTCTCTAACTCCACCCAACGGTTGCCTAATAATGCCGCTTGGCAACAGGCGTTTAATATGCCCGGACTATTCCCCACCTACGACGGCACAACCAAAGACCTATACACGGACGGGTACGCTTCGCCCGAGACAATAGGACTGTCACAAAACTTCTACAACCCCGTGGCTACAGCAAACCTCTATAACGCTACCAATCGTTCGGCACAGATATTGGCGAATATATATGCACAATTCAATATATGGCAGGATAAGATTGCTCTCCGCACCTCTTATAATTATGACCACACGGGCATGCGCGCGAACACATATTTGCCGCAGTACTATATCAGTCCTTTCCAACAGAACACCACCTCTACACTCTACAAGAGTCAGACGCAGTTTAATAACTGGATTTGGGATAACACCCTCACCTATAGCGACGAGTGGGGCAAACACGCCTTCAAAGCGATGCTGGGTCTGAGCCTTCGCGAAGAGAGAATGGATTTCCTGCAAGGATCTGTGCAAGAGGTGCTGCCGGAAGAGAGTTATCAGTATATATCTTTAGGAAACAAAGAAACTCGAGAAGTGAGCGATAACGGTTCACGCTACCGCGGTTTCTCCTATTTCGGTCGTGTTAGCTATAGTTACGACGAGCGTTATATGATTATGGCCACCCTCCGCCGCGATGGCAGTAGTAAGTATAACGAGAAGTGGGGCACTTTCCCGTCTGTGGGTTTGGCTTGGACGATCTCTAACGAACCGTGGGCGAAAGGCATTAAGAACTTTGACTACCTCAAACTGCGTGCTTCGTGGGGTTTGCTTGGTAATGACAAAGTGGCAGCGAGTGTAGGCGAACTGACCGTTACACCGGCACAAGCCGTCTATGGCGGCATGAACGTGATGGACGGATTCATCAACGCCACCACCTTCTCTTGGCTCACATGGGAGAAAGTGAACGAGACCAACGTGGGAACCTCCTTTGGTTTCTTCGGTAATCGCCTCACGGGAGACATTGACTGGTACTATCGTCTCACACAGAACGCCGTTTGCTCCGCTCGCTTGCCTATGCAAGATGCAGATGCTACCGGTAACTGGGCAAACATACTCAATATGGGTGTGGATATTAACCTCCATTGGGAACATAAGGTCAACAAAGATTGGACTTACTTTATTGGCGGTAATGTGAGTTGGTTACAGAACAGCGTGAAGAGCCTCTTTGGTACCCAACAAATACTCAAAGGTGGTAAGACCGTTCAAATGGTTGGCGAGAAGATGAATAGTTACTACGGCTACCAAGTAATAGGCGTTTATCAAAACGAAGAAGAGATTGCCTTAGACCCCATTGCCGTTGCTAATAACCTCCAACCCGGAGACTTCAAATACAAAGATGTTAACGAGGATGGGGTGATGGACGATAAGGATAAGCAGATTCTTGGTTCTTATATCCCTGATTGGACCTATGGTATCAACCTCGGTTTCCGTTACCGCGGACTCGACTTGACGGTCGGTTTGAGCGGACAAGCAGGAGGCGAGATATGGAATCGTAAACGCGCATTACGCTATGCTTGTAATACATATAATTTCGATAAGGACCAATTCAACAATCGTTGGCACGGAGAAGGCACTTCCACGATGAACCCCTCTGCCGGAGCGTTGATGAAGTCTTGGAATATCGGCGAAACGGCTAACGCCAGTTATTTCGTAGAGCCGTCTGACTATTTCCGTATTCAGAACATAACCCTCGGTTATACCTTTACTAATGTGGGTGCCGGAACCTATAAGATGCCCTCTATCCGCCTCAGCCTCACGGCAGATAAGCCTTACACTTATTTCAAGGCTAACGCCATGACCCCCGAACTGAGTGACGCACAAGGGTGGGACACCGAGGTTTATCCCCTCACCGCTACTTGGTCTTTTGCTGTTCAACTTAAATTCTAATGTCCTATGAAAAAGCATACATCATACATCATACATCATACATTGGTAATAGCATCTATGCTATTAATCAGTTCTTGTTCGTTCCTCGATATTAATGTGGAGAACCAACTTCCGGCAGCGGCGGTAGATTATACGAATACATCCGATATGTATTCCCCCGTAGTGGGCGTATATGCTAAGTTGCGCTTCCCGGGTTGCCACTGGATCAATCAGATGCTATGGACGGGACGCGATGAAGATATGACCTCGGGTCGAACCGATGACCAAGCCGAAGCACTCCTCTATAGTTATCGCGGTGGGTATCAGAACCCTAACTCGTTCTGGGGACTGCGTAACGTGTGGGTAACCCTGTACGATATTATTCGCACATCTAACTCTGCTTTACAGTCATTAGATGAATATGCCCAATATATCACCGACCATAACTCCCAAGACTATGCCGATTACCTCCAATACCAAGGGGAAATCAAGTGTATGCGGGCTTGGGCATACTTCATGATGGTCACCTCTTTTGGCCCTTGTCCGCTCCTTACCGATAATGACCAACAAGACTACACCCGCTCCACGGTGGAACATGTCTGCGACTACGTCATTGCTGACCTTGAAGCCTCTATCCCCCATATGACAGCCGCTTATCCGGGCGAGATGCCCCACCAGGGTGCTTTCACTAAATACACGGCAGAGGCATTAGCCGCTCGTTTTGCTATGCTCAAAGGCGATTGGCAGAAGATGCAAGACCTAACGGCGGATATCATTGGTAGCAGTAAGTTTGAATTAGCTTCCTCCACCAACGACGATTACTATAACCTGTTTAAGATTCCGGGTAAACTCTGCCGCGAGAGCCTGATGGAGGTACAAGTGACGGATTACGGACAGCAGTCCGGCGATTACATCGGTGTTGATCAGTGGTTCGTTTGTCAAGGCGGAGAAGTGAGGAGCGCAGACAAAACAATCAATATCGCAGGTTGGAAATTCTGCCGCTTCAATCCGAATTTTGTTGCGTGGGCAGACGAACGGGGTGAGAAAGCCCGTCGCGAAGTTAGTTTCTTGGTAGGCGGAGAGACGCTACGCAATGGCTGGAAAGTGGCATTAACAAAGAAAGTGATTTTTAATGCTAAGGCTTATATCCCTTATGAACAAATGACCGGTTCGGCAACCGAGTTTGGACGGAATAATAATGTGCGCTTACTTCGTTATGCTGAGGTGCTACTTATGAATGCGGAAGCCTCTTTCCGCTTGGGTAATACAGATGCCACTTTCCTCAATCAAGTACGTGCCCGTGCAGGATTAGCTCCCGTGGCTGCCTTAACTGAGGATATTATCTTAGACGAGCGTCGTATCGAACTTAGTGCTGAATGGGGACTACATTACGTGGATCTCGTTCGTACAGGTCGCGCAGCGCAAGTGCTCAACCAAGAGTCACTCACACGCGATTATGCCCCCGGACAATGGACCGAGGATAAGAAATACTGGCCTGTACCCGGAGAGGTACTCGCCGAATTACCCGAACTGGCTAACGAACCCAAGTAGTGTTTAGAGTTTAAAGTTGAAAGTTTAAAGAAGCCGTCTAGTTGTATAGTTTAGAGTTGAGAGTATTATTATGAAAATTAAAAGTGCATTATTCATATTTTGTGGGTGGGTGGCACTACTGTTTATAGGGTGCAAGCCGGAGCCGGAGACGAATAACTCCCGCTCTCGTGATGAGGTACAAGATAGTGTTTTACTCAACACCGTCCAACGTGCTTCAATGGATTATATGTGGAACGGTGCCGATCCCGTTTCGGGCATGGCGTACGAACGTATCCACCTTGATAATAACTACGGCTATAACGACCCAAAAGTGATTACAACAGGTGGTTCTGGTTTTGGTATCGCCGGACTGGTGGTGGCGATGGAACGCGGTTTCATCACCCGCGAAAACGGCGTAGAACGACTACAACGTATCGTCGATTTTTTAGCTAAGGCAGACCGTTTTCATGGAGTATGGCCTCATTGGCTCAAAGCAGACGGTAAGGTCGTGCCTTTCTCTGCTAATGATAATGGCGGCGACCTTGTGGAGAGTTCGTTTCTCATGGAAGGACTACTCATCGCGCGACAATATATGAACCCTGCCGTTTCAGATGAGAAAGTCGTTATTGACGCTATTAACCAACTCTACCAAACGATGGAGTTTGATTGGTATCGCAATAATCAAAACTGCCTCTATTGGCACTGGTCACCCGATAAAGGGTGGGTGATGAATATGCCTATTCGTGGTTGGAACGAGGCGCTTATCGTTTATGTCTTAGCGGCAGCATCACCTACACACACTATTCCCAAAGAGGTATATGAACAAGGATGGGGAGTGAACAATAAACCGATGGCTGCTTTTAATCAACCTCTCTTCTGGACTCATTATTCCTTTATTGGACTCAATCCGATGACCCTGAAGGATCAGTACGCTACGTATAAGGATGTCGTTATTGGACATGCTTCAGCACAATACGATTATTGTGTGCGCAATCCCAAGGGCTATGCCGGTTATGGTGCGCAGTGTTGGGGTTTGACTGCCGGTTATTCACCCTCGGGTTATTCGGCACATAGTATTAATAACGACTTAGGCGTTATCACTCCCACGGCGGCCCTGTCGTCTATGCCTTATACGCCCGTTCAATCAATGGCGGCTTTGCGCTATTTCGATTCGCGCAAAGCGCAGTTATGGGGTGATTACGGCTTCTATGACGGATTCAGCGACAGTAAGAACTGGTGCCCTCCACATTACTTGGCGATTGACCAATTAACGATAGCACCTATGATTGAAAACTACCGTTCTGGGCTGCTATGGGACTTATTTATGTCCTGCCCCGAAATACAAGCGGGTTTAACTAAACTTGGATTCACTTATTAACATATACTCTATGAAACACAATTCATCATTACACCATTACATCAATTTATCATTAATCACCCTTCTACTCCTCTCCGGCTGCCAAAGCAAGGAGGAGCGGTTCGTCAATAACCTTATGAGTCAGATGACCTACGAAGAGAAACTGGGTCAACTCAACCTCTTGCCCGTCAATGGCGACATCGTCACCGGTGCCGAAGTGGGCGAATACGACCTCGGCGACCGGATAGCCAAAGGTGAGGTCGGAGGACTATTCAACCTCAAGGGCGTAGATAAGATTCGCGAGGCACAACGCATCGCCGTTGAACAATCGCGTCTCGGTATCCCTTTAATCTTCGGTATGGATGTTATTCACGGTTATGAGACCGTCTTCCCTATTCCACTCGCTCTGTCCTGCTCGTGGGACACCGCAGCTATTCGCCTCTCGGCTCAGACTGCCGCCAAAGAGGCTACCGCAGATGGTATATGCTGGACTTTCTCGCCGATGGTAGATATATGCCGTGATGCCCGTTGGGGACGCATTGCCGAGGGTAATGGCGAAGACCCGTTCTTAGGTTCGGCTATCGCCCAAGCGATGGTAAAAGGTTATCAGGGAACTGACCTCACGTCACCTTATACGATGTTAGCTTGCGTTAAGCATTTTGCCCTTTATGGTGGAGCAGAAGCCGGACGCGATTATAACACGGTCGATATGAGTCCCTACCGCATGGCGAATGATTACCTGCCGCCTTATAAAGCCGCTCTTGATGCCGGTTGCGGTTCGGTGATGGCTGCTTTCAATACGATCAACGGCGTTCCCTGCCACTGCAACCAATGGTTACTCACGGACTTACTCCGCAAGCAATGGGGTTTTGAAGGTTTTGTCGTAACCGACTATACAGGTATCTTAGAACTCATCGCTCACCGTATGGGAGCCGATCTCGAGACAGTGGGGCAACGCGCCTTACAAGCCGGGTGTGATATGGATATGGTATCCGAGGCACTGAATATGAGGCGACAGGCAACAGGCGACAGGCGACGGGTTGAACAGGCATGCCGCCGTGTGCTGGTTGCCAAGTACCGTTTAGGTTTATTCGATGACCCCTATCGCTACTGCGACGATAGTCGTCGTGCCACCGATATCTACACGGAGGCAAACAAAGCCCAAGCTCGCCACCTCACCACCGAGACCTTTGTCTTATTAAAAAATAGTCCTTCAGCCACACCATCCACCATCCACAATCCACAATCCACACTCCCCCTGTCACCGACAGCCAAGGTCGCCCTTATCGGTCCTCTTGCTGACACGCGTGCGAACATGGCAGGTACATGGTCAGTTGCGGCTACGTTTGATTATAAGACCGTTCGTGAAGCCTTTGAGGAAATGTTGCCTAAAGGACATTTCTTCTATGCTAAGGGTTCAAATATCGAGTATAGTAAAGAACTACAACAGCGGGGTGAGTTAGCCGGTCGTTCTATTTGGGACGAGCGTTCGCCCGAACAGATGCGTCAAGAAGCGATGGCTGCTGCCCGTAAGGCAGACGTTATTGTGCTGGCTATGGGTGAGAGTTCGGAGATGTCAGGTGAGAGTGCTGCTCGCACGAGTCTGACGATGCCCAAGGCGCAACAAGACCTCATCGACGCCCTCGCCACGCTTAATAAACCGATGGTACTACTCAATTTCTCGGGGCGTCCTGTGGTATTGACCCATGAGGCAGAGGTGTGTGACGCTATTCTGCAAGTATGGTTTGGCGGGTCGGAGACGGCAGATGCTATAGCAGATGTAGTGTTTGGTAAGGTTAGTCCGTCGGGCAAACTGACGACTTCTTTCCCGCGCAGCGTAGGGCAAGAGCCACTCGGCTATCGCCAGTACTCAACGGGTCGCCCGATAGAGGATGGTGAGTTCATTAAGTACCGTTCCGGTTATCTGGACGAGAACACCCTACCCCTCTACCCCTTCGGTTATGGACTCAGTTATACTACCTTCAACTACTCCAATATCACCCTACACCCCTATACCGGTGTCGCCGAAGCGACCCCTACCCCCCTACTCCCCTACTCCCTCAATCTTACGGTAACGAACACGGGTAAGATGGCCGGAGCAGAGGTAGTGCAGTTATATGTACGTGCCCATCACTCGACGTGGGCTCGTCCTGTACGTGAATTACGCGGTTTTGAGCGCGTTGAGTTAGCGGCTGGTGAGAGTAAAGAGGTAAGTTTTGCCATTACAAACGAGACCTTAGGTTATTACGATGATAAGATGAACTTCATCGTAGAACCCGGCATATATGACATCTTTATCAATGACCTATTCGTGGGACAAGTAGGCGAGAAACAAACCCATCTCTACACACTTACCAATAGCAATGGCGTGCGTGTAGATATAACCAATTTCGGAGGACGCATTGTGTCTCTTTGTGTACCTGATAAAAAAGGACAATTACAAGACGTTGTTTTAGGCTTTGATAACATCAAAGACTATGAGAATATCCCCTCCGACTTCGGTGCTTGCATCGGTCGTTATGCTAACCGCCTAAACAAAGGACAAATAACCGTTAACGGCGTACAATATCAACTACCCACCAATAATTTCGGGCACACCCTGCATGGTGGTCCTACGGGTTGGCAGTACCAAGTCTATGAGGCAGAACAAATAAGCGACCAGTGCCTCAAACTGACTATCGTTTCTCCTAATGGGGATAATGGTTTCCCCGGTCAAGTGACGGCTTCTTGCACCTATACACTGACGGAAGATAACACGCTGGTTTTAGACTATGAAGCCACCACCGATGCGCCTACGGTTATTAACATGACCAACCACACATACTTCAACCTCAATGGTGACGGAAGTACATCTATTCTCAATAATGAGTTATGGCTTAATGCCGACCAAATGACCCCTGTCGATAATACATATATGACTACGGGTGAGATAGTAACCATTCCGGCAGGGGATCCGTTTGATTTCTTTACGGCACCTAAGACCATAGGTCAAGACATTGAAGCAGATAATGAACAATTACATAACGGAAACGGCTATGACCATAACTGGGTACTGCGCCCATCAGAAGAGAAAATGAATCATGCCGCTATACTGTATAGTCCGGTGACGGGTATTCAGTTAGATGTATATACAGAGGAACCGGGTATTCAAGTTTATTCGGGTAATTTCTTAGACGGAACGATAACAGGTAAGTATGGTAAGGTTTATAACCAACGAAACGCCATCTGTTTAGAGACGCAGAAATATCCTGATGCACCCAATAAACCACAGTGGCCGTCGGCTTTCCTTAATCTGGGTGAGAAATACCAAACGCGCACTACCTTCCGGTTCTCCGTTCGTTAAGCCCTATCAATGACGGAACTTCTTGAGGGTGACAAGCAGCATGATACATGCCGTGAGAGCGGAAGCAAAATCGCTGATGGGAAGTGACCACCATACCCCATTAATGGGTTCACAAGCATTATTAGCAAACAGAGACGGTAAGAACAAAGCTAAGGGAATAAGATAAAGCACTTGGCGCGTCAGACTCAAGAAAATAGACTTACCCGACATACCGATGGAGGTGAAGAAATTACCCGTCACCATCTGGAAACCGACAAAGAGCATCATACAGCACACTATACGCATCGGTTTGATAGATGCTTGTATCAATGCCTCATCATGTGTAAAGACCTCCGTTATCCAAACGGGGGTCAATTCACCTAAGAAGAAGACCAGTCCCATCACAATAGTAGCGCAATAAGCGGTTAGTTTGAACGCACGTAACATGCGGTCATACTGCTTTGCCCCATAATTGAAACCTACGATAGGTTGCATTCCTTGATTAAGACCCATCACGATCATAGCAAAGACAAAGGTGAAGCGGTTGATAACACCGAAAGTAGCCAACGATAAGTCTCCGCCATACCGAACGAGTTGATTATTGATAATAATAACCACAAAGCAGTGGGCAAAATTCATAAGAAACGGGGCAGCACCAATAGCAAGTACACGCCACGTGATGCGTTTGTTCAGTTTCCAAATACCTTTACGGAAATGAAGTAGTTCATTAGGATTGCAGAAGATAGTCATCTGCCAAATAACGGAGATAGCCTGCGATATAACCGTTGCTAATGCAGCTCCTCGAACTCCCATATCAAAGACAAAAATAAAGATAGGGTCTAAGATTATATTCACGGTCACGGAAACAATCGTGGAAATCATAGCACTCTTAGGATGTCCCATGGAACGGAGAACATTATTAAGACCAAAATAAATATGCGTGAGGATATTACCAAAAAGAATAATCTCCATATAATCTCGCGCATAAGCAATAGTGTTCTCACTTGCCCCAAAAGCGTACAAGATAGGATCGAGCCAAACCAAACCCACCACCATCACGAGTGCACCAAGGATGAAGTTCATTACCACCACATTACCTAATACACGAGAGGCTGTTTCGTAATTCTTTTCGCCTAACTTGATAGCTACCAGTGTACTTGCCCCCACTCCGACGAGCGAACCGAAAGCAGCACATATATCCATAAAAGGTTTAGCCACCGTTAATCCCGAAAGAGCCAACGCCCCGCAGCCGTGACCGATAAAGATTGAATCGACTATGTTATACAACGAAGCCGCCGTCATAGCAATGATAGCGGGCAACGCGTACTTCCATAGAAGGCGGCGTATCGATTCGGTTCCGAGTTCAGAGGCGGTGTTCATAATAGTTTAGAGTGGAGAGTTTAGAGTGTAGAGTAGCCGTCTAGTTTAGAGTTTAGAGGTAAATAAGTGTGTCTGTATATTTTTAGTAGGTAGCGGCGGAAGGGTTTGAGAAGGCGCCAAAGGCGACCTTTGGTAAGGGGTTTCTTATGCCCCTTGGGTGAACGTATCTCAATGACTGTTCCTAATATATCTTCTGAAGAACAATGCTCGTACCCTTGCAGGTTGCCGTCACCCTGAAGGGTGATTGAATTATGAGTTATGAATTTTGAATTATGAGTTATGAATTGTTTAACAACGCGGTGGAGGATGTAGCGGTCGGCGATGTGGGCGAGGACGATGTCACCTACAGCGATGGTGGGTTTCTTGATAAGGGTGACGGAGTCCTTGCCACCCTCAATAAAGGGACGCATACTAACGCCACGAGGGGTGAAGATAACCTCCTTACCCTCCTTGAGTAGGCGTTCTATTTCCTCTAATAATATATCACTTTGTACTGCCGGCATGAGCAAATGAAAAATACTTCTGACAGAAGAACGAAATAATAACAGTAATAACAGTAATCACCATCTTACTGGGCGTAGGATACCAAGCAAGAACATCGACACAGAGTTTAAGTCCGAAATAGTTAATTGCCAAATTGATAGCCACAACCAAACAATAACGAATAAACTGCTTCCTTGTTTTTATATCCGATTGGGTGAAAGTGATATGTTTATTTAGCCAAAAACCGGTAAGAAGGGTAATAGGGAAGACGATGCACAATGACGCTATATGAGGCGTCATTGTGATAGTTGAGAGTGGAGAGTTGAGAGTTATTAACTCGTGACCGATGACGAAATTATAGATGATAAAGTATAAAATCCAGTCGAGGACCATGTTTCCACCACCACACATTCCGTAGGTAAAAAGCTGTTTTGGCACCCATTTTTGGAATGGATGATAGAAAAAATCAATGATTTTTGTAATTATTTGCGCTATTTTTTGCATATTTCAAATAAAAGTTGTACCTTTGCAGTCCGAAATCGGGTGCAAAGATAATACTTTTTTTTCAAACTACCAAATTTATGGACGACTATCATAGTAAAAATGCAAACAGTACGTGCAAAAAAATACTTAGGTCAGCATTTTTTGAAGGACCTCAATGTCGCCCGCAAGATTGCTGAGACCTTGACCGAAGGACCCGTTTTAGAAATAGGTCCGGGTATGGGTGTTCTTACCCAGTTCCTACTTCAAAATCCTAATATTGACCTCACGGCTATCGAAATAGACCGCGAGAGTGTGGCTTATCTCCACGAGTATTATCCCGAACTCAAACTTATTGAGGGCGATTTTCTTAAACTGGATCTCAATAAAGTATTCCCAACAGGCAGTTTTTCGGTGATAGGCAATTATCCGTATAATATATCCAGTCAGATATTCTTCAAGGTACTTGAATACCGAGAACGTATCCCCGTTTGTTCGGGTATGATACAAAAAGAAGTGGCAGAACGACTGGCTTCTAAACCGGGCAAGAAAGAGTATGGTATATTATCCGTTTTATTACAAGCGTACTATAATATCGAATATCTCTTCACGGTGGACGAATATGTTTTTGCCCCTCCGCCCAAGGTGAAATCGGCCGTTATTCGCTGCACACGAAACGAGCGACAGTCATTAGGATGTGACGAAGAACTATTCAAACAAGTAGTGAAAACGGCCTTTAACCAGCGACGAAAACAGATGCGAAACTCCTTGAGAGTTGAAAGTTTAAAGTTAAAAGTGGAAAGAAGTTGGATAGAAGATAGTGAAAAGTTAAAAGAATTCTATTCTGACCCTATTTTTAACAAGCGACCAGAGCAACTGAGTGTAGAAGAATTTATTGAACTAACCCTTAAAATTGAAAAACTATGTCAGAAGTAAAGATTTTTTATCGCGATAAAGAGAAAATAAAAGTAGGACGTTCGATTAGTGTTCTCAAGGAATTAGACAAGAAGGATATTATCTGGATTGACCTTATCGACGTAAGTGACAAGACTGAGGATACATTAGAGGGTTTCCTGAAGATTGATATTCAGGAAGACGAGGAAATGGAAGAGATTGAGATGTCTTCCCGTTATATCCAAACGGATGACTCCATTGTAGCTAACTCCAATTTCTTGCACACTAACTTTGATATAGAACCGGTAAACTTCATTGTTAAGAACGATATCTTAGTAACGAGCCATGATAACGAATTAGGTAGTTTCAAAGATACCATCAGTAAGATGCTGGTGAATAACCGTAGTTTCCCGACGGGATTTCATGTATTGGTATCGCTTATGGAAACGCGTGTAGAGAAAGATGCCGACATGATTGAGGATACTACCGATTTAATCACCTCACTATCCGAAGAAATCAATGCCGAAGATCATGTAGATGAGGATGTTCTTATCCAAATCAAGAACTTACAGGAAAAAGTAACCATCCTTCGTCAGACGATTATGGATAAACAACGTGTTATTTCCAATCTACTCAAATGCGATTTCTTCCCGAATGACCTACAAACACGATTAACGATGGTGATTAAAGATATTAACTCTTTATTCGAATATACTAAGTTTGGTTTTGATCGTTTGGACTACTTACAAGATACATTCCTTGGTTTAGTAAACATCGAGCAGAACCGAATAATCAAGATTTTTACCATCGTAAACATTATCTTCCTACCGCCTACGTTGATTGCCAGTATGTATGGCATGAATTTTGATTGGATGCCTGAGTTACATTGGCAGTACGGATACTTGTTTGCTATAGGATTGATGATAGTGTTCACTCTTTTTGTACTCATGATTTTCAGACTTAAGAAGTGGTTATAAACAAAATGTTAATAACTCATGTTAATAAGTGTTGAAAATGTCAATAAATAGGGCACTATAAACATAATTTACTTTTCACTCACAAAGAGTAAATATTGAAAAGTAGCGTCAATAAAAGTATTACATCATTTGTTAACATTATCAACCTACTATTGTTATTATAGATTTTTTTTAAAGAACTTATATAATATAAAATAATGAATAACCTAACCTACCAAATACGCCAATTATGTGAGCAAAAACATGCTGTTATCATGGCTCACTACTACACGCTGCCTGAGATACAGGAAGTAGCTGACTTTATAGGCGATTCGTTAGCCTTAGCGCAAAAAGCCAAAACGATAGAGGCTGATATTATCGTTCTTTGTGGAGTACATTTTATGGGAGAAACAGCTAAAATTATTTGTCCCGATAAGAAAGTGCTGGTACCGGATCTAAATGCCGGTTGTTCACTGGCTGATTCGTGTGAAGCAAAAGCATTAAGCCAACTCAAAGCGCAACATCCGAATGCGTTGGTGATTAGTTATATTAACACCACTGCTGCTGTCAAAGCCCTGACAGATATAGTAGTAACCTCTTCTAATGCCGAGAAGATAGTGAAACAGATTCCGACGGAACAAGAGATAATATTTGGTCCTGATCGTAATTTAGGCGCGTATATAAATAAGGTGACCGGTAGAAAAATGATTTTGTGGGAAGGTTGCTGCCAAGTGCATAATAGTATTCAACCTGAACAAATAGAAGAGTTAAAGCAACAATATCCTCATGCTATTGTACTTGCTCATCCGGAGTGTAATGGTACAGTGCTTGAAAAAGCAGATGTGATAGGCAGTACGGCAGCATTACTGAATTTTGCTAAATCGCACGATTATGAGCAATATATAGTAGTGACCGAGTCGGGTATAATGCACGAATTACAAAAACATTGTCCTGATAAACAATTTATTCCTGTGGGAGCTATTTGTAAAGACATGCAACTCAGTACCCTTGATAAACTCTATAATTGTCTTCTCACCGAGCAACCCGAGATACAAGTAGATGCCGAGATAGCTGCTAAAGCGCGTCAGTCAATAGATAAAATGCTGAGCATGTCGTGAAGAGTTTATTGATTATATTATCCGTTCTAACCTTCGAAGTGAACGGCGTTACCTTTCAACTTAATGAAGTGGAAGGCGGAACGTTCATTATGGGCGCTACAGAAGAACAAGGTTCAGAGGAAGAAATAAGCATAGATAAACCTGTTCACTCTGTGGCTGTACAATCGTTCTATTTAGGTCAAACGGAAGTAACCAATCGACTATGGAATGCCGTAATGGTCGCTCCGGCGACTCCGATAAAGGCAATAGGCGACAGGCAGCAAGCGACAGATAATGAGATGCAAGGTGAGATATGGGCAGCGGCTGATTGTCCGGTAGTACTGCATTCGTGGTTTGAGTGTCAGGAGTTTATTCGTAGGTTAGATTCTATAACAGGTATAGATTTTCGTCTCCCTCATGAAGCGGAGTGGGAATATGCTGCCCGCGGAGGGAAGAAAGGTAAAACAACCCGTTATGCCGGTAGTGATAATGCCGACGAGGTGAGTTGGTTATACCGCAATAGCGGTAACCGTTCGCACGCCGTGGCTCAGAAAAAACCCAACGAATTGGGACTATACGATATGACGGGTAATGTATGGGAGTGGTGCTTAAATGATTTCTATCCTTATCAATCTTCACCTGAAGTAATATCTGTGCTTAAAGAGGCAGCTGATACAGCCAAAGTGCTCAAAGTGATGCGTGGTGGCAGTTGGGATAATGCTATCAGTAATAGTCACCTCTCCGTTCGCCGCACCGAATATCCGCAATATGCCTTTCACGACTGCGGACTGAGATTAGCACTGAGTAAAAAGATAGAACCCACTGTATTACCCCAAACAAAAAAAGTGCGCATTAAGGGTTATACTATGAACTTTAATTTGGTTATGCCTCAAGATTCTATTAATCCTTACTATTTAGCTGAAGAAGATGTGAGTGCTGCCTTATGGAAAGCGGTTATGCGCAAAAAAATGTATAAGGTAAGTAAAGAGGAAGTACAGTCTTTTCTTTATCAGATTAGCGATAAAACAGGGTATCAGTTTAGTTTAGTTCCTTCTAACGAGCAGGTAACTGATTTTTATTTTGATGAAGAAATAGATAAAAAGAACGTAAAAGTTTCTAAACGCAAATCTATAAAAAAGGCTAATGTACTTTTAGAGTTATTTACAGGAAGAGAAAATACCATAGATGAACCAACCGACTATACTTTATTACGTTATAAACAAGAAACTCCTCGAACAATTAGACTTATTATAATTCCATAGTGGAGAGCCTCCACAGGCAAATATATACATTGTGATTATGAATAGAAATGATTTTCCTATATTAAAAACACTTGTCTATAATAAACCGCTTGTTTATTTGGATAATGCGGCAACGACCCAAAAACCGCAGGCGGTGTTGGACGCAATCATAGAGGGTTATACCCAATGGAACGCCAATATCCATCGTGGGGTACATCGTCTCAGTCAAGTGGCTACTGAACACCACGAAGCCGCTCGTCAACGAGTAGCCGATTTCTTGGGCGCTCAGTCTGCCAAAGAGATTGTGTTCACTAAAGGTACAACCGATAGTATCAATATGTTGGCTTACTGTGTTGGTCAAGCGTGGATACAAGAGGGTGATGAGATTATCGTTTCCCAAATGGAGCACCACTCCAATATCGTTCCTTGGCAGATGGTGTGCGAACAACGCAAAGCGGTACTTAAAGTTATTCCGCTGCGGGAAGATTTGTCGCTCGATGTAGAGGCTTTATCCGCTCTTATCACCGAAAAAACGAAATTCATTGCCGTGGCACATGTGAGCAATACATTAGGCATAATCAATCCTGTAAAAGAGGTTATTCGCCTTGCCCACGAACACCATATTCCCGTCCTTGTGGATGGGGCACAATCGGCACCACACATTCAAGTGAACGTACAAGACTTGGACTGCGATTTCTTTGTTTGTTCGGCACATAAGATGTACGGTCCGACAGGCATAGGTATCCTTTACGGCAAAGAGCAATGGCTCAACACTTTACCTCCTGCGGAAGGCGGTGGTGAGATGATTGAGCATGTCAGTTTTGCCAAAACGACATATAACACGCTGCCGTATAAGTTCGAAGCCGGAACGCCGAATTTTATAGGTTCATACGCTTTTGCTGCGGCATTAGATTATATCAACACTATCGGTCGCGACAAGATAGCCGCCTATGAAGAGGAACTGACACAATACGCCGAAGCCGAATTGAGTAAAATCCCCGAAGTGAAGGTTTATGCCGCCGGTTTACCCAAAGCCGGAGCGATATCGTTTAATGTATTTATTAACGACAAACAGATTCATCCCTTTGATATAGGCACGTTGCTTGATCATCAGGGTGTAGCCGTTCGGACGGGTCACCACTGTGCTGAACCGCTGATTGATTATTTGGGTGTACCGGGTACGGTGCGTGTTTCGTTTGCGCTCTACAACACCAAAGAGGAGATAGATATTTTTATTGGAGCACTCAAAAAAGCGATTATGATGTTAGGGTAATGAGTACGTTCTTGCTCATATTATTTACCCTAATGTCTTACAATGTGGAGAACTTCTTCCACCCCGAACACGATTCCTTAAAGAACGATTATGAGTTTACGGTCGATGGCACTCGCCATTGGTCTTATACTCGTTATAACGCCAAAGCAGAAGCAATTGCGCGTGTTATCGTTAATGCCGGCGAACTCAATAACCCACCGACCCTCGTAGGTTTATGCGAGGTAGAGAACGAGGCGTGCTGCAAGAAACTGACTTATCTGCTCCGTAATTGTCAATACGATTATGTTCATTACGAGAGTCCCGACGAGCGAGGCATTGATGTGGCTATGCTGTATCGAAAGGAGCAGTTTGAGGTACTTTCTTCGCGACCGGTGAGGGTGTGGCTTGATTCGCTTACGCACACGCGCGATATATTATATGTAAAAGGAGTAGTCAATAAAAGCGATACCCTTCATCTGATGGTCTGTCACTTGCCCAGTCAATTAGGCGGCACACAAGCCTCTGCGTGGAAGCGTGCCGCAGCGAAGAAAGTGATACAAGGTCTGACGGATAGTATTTACACTATCCATCCGCAAGCCAAGATTATAGTGATGGGCGATATGAACGGCGAACCCACGAACGATATACAAGGGCTAACCAACGCGATGGTTGGAACCAAGATGATGAGTTATAAATACAAAGGTCTTTGGTCGTGTATCGATCAGTTTTACCTCTCGCCTGCTATAGATAGTACTGCCACAGTTCGCGTCTTTGACGCTGATTGGTTACAAGAGGAAGACACCAAATACTTGGGTCTTAAACCTAAACGTACTTGGGTGGGGTATAGATATCAAAAAGGTGGCTTTTCAGACCACCTTCCTATATTACTCTACACCCTAAACTCTACACTCTAAACTATTCGAGGCACTTATCCAACGCTGCCGTAATCGCCTCTTTATCCAAGTGTTGACCGATAAAGACGAGTTTCTGCATTCGGTCGCCATAATAGTCATCCCAGTCGGCTCTGAGGTGTGGGTCGTGCGCCATCATTCGTTTCAGTTCTTCTTTAGGCATGGTCGCAAACCACCTTCCGGCATCAGACATCTTAATCTGCTTGCCCGCCTGCTCAAAGAGGTAACAATTATCGTATTCCTCTGTGAAATAAACCATTCCTTTGGCACGAATAACGCCTTTAGGCCAGTGACGCGCCACAAACTCGTCAAATAAACCGAGATTCATCGGCTGACGACGATAATAAACAAACGTCCCTATTCCGTATTCATCCGCCTCACCTTCCTCTTCGTTTTCCAATTCGTCATGGTCGTGGTGGTGATGTTCTTCGTGTCGGTCTTCTATTTCTTCTATCCAAGCGGCACTACCGGCTACTTCGTCAAAATCGAACATACCCGTTCCAATGATACGGTCTAAATCGAAATCGCAGTAGTCACACTCGATGATAGCGGCATTGGGTTGTAAGGTACGGATAATCGCTTTTAATCGACCTAACTCATCAGCACTGACTTCACTCACTTTATTGAGCACAATGATATTACAGAACTCTATCTGCTGAATAAGCAGATTCTCTATATCGTCTTCTTCCAGATTGGGTTTTTGCAACCCTTCACCACACTTGAACTCGTCGCGCATTCGGAGGGCATCTACCACCGTAGTGATACAGTCTAATTTAGGTAGTCCGTCCGTGGCGTATTGCGGAGCCATCGTGGGGATAGAACATATCGTTTGGGCAATCGGAGCGGGTTCGCATATACCGCTCGCCTCAATAACGATATAGTCAAAACAACCCTGTGCCACAAGGTCGTGCAGTTGTTTGACAAGATCCATCTTGAGGGTGCAGCAGATACAACCGTTCTGCAAAGCCACTAAACTCTCGTCTTGGGAATTAACGACACCGCCTTTTTGTATTAGTTCGGCATCGATATTAACTTCGCCAAGGTCATTGACTATAACCGCAAAGCGAATACCCTTGCGGTTGGTGAGTATCTTATTCACTAATGTGGTCTTACCACTTCCTAAATATCCCGTCAAAAGAAGAACGGGCACTTCATCTATCTTATTATACATCATACATTAAACATTATACATATCTCCTAATTCCTGCTAAATGATGGGTATATCTCCCTAATTCCGCGGAATAAATACCGTGTTCGTCTATTTTCTCTACTTTCACTCGTCCCGAGGCGTGAATAATACGCTCCTTGTCCAGCAATATACCTACATGAATAATCTTCGTTTTGCTTGGGTCTTCATTTGCATGGTCAAAGAAAGCCAAATCGCCGCATTGTGCATCCTCGAGTGCTATTTCCTTTATCCCTTGTCCTTGTTCCTTGTTCATTTGTCCGAGTATCTGTTGTCTCGCCATGCGTGGCAGTCTGATTCCAAAGAGCGAGTATATTGTTTGTGAGAAGCCTGAACAGTCGATGCCAAGGGCGTTCTTACCTCCCCAGAGGTAGGGGGTGTTGATAAAGAAGCGAACGGTGTTCAGTATATTCTCTTCGGTCATTGCCATCGGTTTCTCCTGAACCATCTGTGGGTCAATGCGGAAACGCACTCCCAACAAAGAGAACTCTCCGTCTTTGTAGTTAGGCAGTCTCGTTCCGGCAGTAAGAGGAATCGTCTGACCATTATTCTCACTTACGGCATAAGCCATCGGCATACGCACGCGAGCGCCTTGCATGGTTGAGGTCTGCTCTTTTATTTCTTCCCACTCTTGGTCACTAAGGATAGTGAGCATCTTCGTATCCACATAACCTTCTTCTCCGTCATCATCAATGCGGATATGTGTCCATTTACCTGTAGCCAGTAGCCTGTAGCCAGTAGCCTCAATTATCTCGCACGTTTGTGCAAAGATCATTTGTGTCTCTTGTTCAGCCTCCTCCGCCGGATTCACCCTTACGGGGATAACACTATGTAATGCAATTCCTTTCATTGTCTTGTTATTTTTCACTTTGTTTTTGACATTTCTTAGCCAACGGGCACGATTAACTTCGTTTTTCGAAAAACTGACTGCAAAATTACAGTTTTTTTCTGATATATGCAAATTTATTTATTGATTTTATGCTATTTCTTTCGTGTTGAGGTTGTGTTTTTGCTGTGTTTTTGAGCCGAGGGTCGGCCGAGGGTCACTCGACACTCTCTCGAGGGTCTTGCTCCCCTAACCGTCCGGTAACCCTCCGATGCGGGTATAATCAAGATATACTGATGACACACTGATTAATCACGCGGAAAAGACAACGCAAGTACCTTACAGTCATAGCGTTAGCCTATGATGCTGTGCGGGTGCTACGTTAGTGGTAAGTTTACAGGAGCACTACAAGCAGTACTTACCCCCCTTGTTCCGAATTTTCACGGACAGAATTCCGTTTGTCCGCGTCAACAAAAATAGGACGATGTCAACTTTTTTAGGAAAGTGTCAACGAATGCGGAAAAGGCAAACACAACCATCGCAACCCCGAGAGGTTGCGATGGAAGATATATCTGTCACCCTTCCCTTTAGGGAGGGGATGTGGGTAGGCTTATTTATTTTACCTTTTGCCCCATGGGTGTGTAAGTAGCGTTATTGGTCTCTATGAGCAGTTGCCCATTGCGGAGCACTTTGTGCATTGTGCATCGTGCATCGTGCACCGACTCTAAGCCTGTTCCACCTGTAGTGCTGAAGTTGCCCTTGTGTTCCGCAAGCGTCTGTCCATCGGCATCGGTAGCGGTCACGTTGTAGTTGTAGGCAGTACCGGGGTTAAGACCTGTTACCGTAAACTGATAACCTTGTGCAGTAAGCGTTGCTGCCGGTGCTTGGTGTGCGCCATCAGCAGCAGGAGCCTTGAAGGCGATGTTTACCAACTGTCCTTGGGCATTGAAAGTCAGCACACAAACCGTCTCGCCGTTCTTTGTGATGGTGATCGTGTAGGTGTCTGTGCCATCGGTAATCGGCCAAGTGATAGTGACATCTTGGTCGGAGGGAGTAACAATAGGATTCTCATCATCCATAGGTGTAACTTCTGCTGCAATAGGATATAGTTGCATATTCTTCCAATAATTGGCACTTTGATAATCTGCTAAGGCAGAAGCAGGGACATACACTTTGGCATCTTGACTTATGTTTTTGAAAACATCATAACCACATGCTGGTGGAATAATGGCATAACAAGTAATAGATTTTAAACTGGAACAATAATCAAAAGCATATCTTCCAATCGTTGTGACGGAATTTGGAATTGTGACCGAGGTCAATCTGTAGCAACTTTCGAAAGCATAACCTCCAATCGTTGTGACGGCATTGCCGATTGTTACAGAAGTTAAACCGGAGCAATGAGAGAAAGCCCAACTTTCAATCGTTGTGACGGAATTGGGGATGGTTATCGAAGTCAAACCGGAACAATTATAGAAAGCAGCGTTTCCAATTGTTGTGACGGAGTTAGGAATGGTGATGGAGGTTAAACGAGAGCAACCAGAGAAAGCCCAGTTTCCAATCGAAGTGACGGAATTAGGAATGGTAACCGAGGTCAAACCAGTACAACCTTCGAAAACACTCTCTCCAATCGTTGTGACGGAATTGGGAATGGTGACAGAGGTCAAACCGGAGCAACCATAGAAAGCATACTCTCCAATCGTTGTGACGGAATTGGGAATAGTGACCGAGGTCAAATTGGAGCATTTATAGAAAGCATAATCTCCAATCGTTGTGACGGCATTGCCGATTGTTACAGAAGTTAAACCGGAGCAATGAGAGAAAGCCCAACTTTCAATCGTTGTGACGGAATTGGGGATGGTTATCGAAGTCAAACCGGAACAATTATAGAAAGCAGAGTTTCCAATTGTTGTGACGGAGTAGGTTGTGCTATTGTAAGTAACAGTTTCAGGAATAACGACAGAGCCGAAGTATTCTTTTTCGTAAGACGAGTAAGAAATTCCTCGATATGTTACTTCTGCCGTCAAATTGGCAGAGTTAAGATTATAATAGATGCCACCGATTTTACAATCGTAAGCAAACAAAGTTGCTGCGCACGTGAGCGCAAAGAGAAATGTAAATAGTTTTTTCATAAATTAATACCCTATAGGTCACGGGCGCACCTTTAAAACTGATTATGTTTTTCTAAAATATGAGAGGGGTGTATTTTGCCTTTTAAAAATGAATATTTTTCTAAATCTGTAATAATTCTCTGTTGGTCATATTTATTTATATAAGGTGATAAGCGAATACTATGAATGAGATTTTTAGATAGGATATTTAAATGAACAAAATCCTTTGTTGTATCTATGCAAAGACGAACTTCTTGTTCTTGTCGATAAGCATAGTATTTCCAAAAAATCCATTGTTCAGGATTTGATATCATTTTTTCTTTATCATACAGAACTTCGCTCAACCACATTGCGTCTTTATTGGATTTAATAGAATTAACAAGGTCTTCCACTGTTGTTTCAATTCTACAGGTCTCTCCATATTGCGCTTTTCCTGTTCCGTAATGATCCCATTCTAGAATATCTTCATCACAATCTCCAGAATTATTTCCATTTGTCCAGCAAGAAATACAAGAATTATGTGCAATTTCCCTTAATTTAGATAGATAATGAAACGTCTCATCATTTCTTTTTTCATCTTGTTTATTATACGTACATGGCAAAAATATACCGAAACGATATTTTAAGTTCTCTAACATTCCTTGTTCTCTTACATCTGAAAATAATGCCCGATTATTTACATACAGTGTATTAGATTCTAATAAGTCGTATAAATACTTAACTTGCATGTAATGATATATCTTTTGATTGCGCTTTTCCCATAATTTTTGACGAACATGCACGTTTTCAATGGCATAATCGTCTTTAAATAATGTTCCCAAGGTATCCGTTTCCATAAGCTTTTACCCTCATTCGTGTCGGGCACAACTTCTATTTCGCTCGTGAATCCCGCCAAACGGTGATACAAAAAGAAAAGCGTGGAACTCTTACCTTTGTCATTCCAACTTTCGAGGTCCTCGCATGACCCACTCAAAAGAACGACAACGCAGAATCTCACGCTGTGTATATAAACCACAGCGCGAGACAAGATAAAGTCGCAACGTGGGAAACATATACACCCATGAGCATCTACATCTGTCTTGTTCTTGTTTGAGTTTAAACTTGCGAGGTTTGAAAGTTCAAGAACAAGCGTCAGTAAACGCTTTTATGTCTGCTCACCCACTCCGATGGGACTGTGCCGCATATGCGCAGACACCCTCAGCGTGAGTTTGCTTTTAATTTCTCACTTTTTAAAGTTGTGTGAGGCAACTATAATCTTACATTGACACCGAAGCTAAGTCAAATAGCATTGGTATCGTATCTTCTGGATTATCAGACGGGGTCGCAATCATTGGGACAAAACCATTGTCCTGATAAAAGTGTATTGTACGTTCATTATTCATCGCATCTACAGTCAAGTATCGGCAGCCGAATTGTCCCATTGTTGCGTACTGATACTTGAGACCATTAATGATTAACTTCCCTAAATGAACTTCACAATGATTGGCACTTTGGAAATCTTTATCAACAGCTAATCGTCCTATTTTAATTGAAGGAAAACTCGTATAACGATAATCTGATTTCTTCTTTAATCGATTGCGTACAGAACGACGAATAGGATCGACTTTTGTGTCTATACGATCTGCCAGTACACAATAATATGCCAAAATACGATTTTTATGTAAAAGCACAAATGTTACATTCATGCGCTTTTCTAAATCATTCAACGCATTTTCTTGTAAGAAACCATTCAATTCAGCAATTCCGCAATCAAATGACGAAACATCAATCGAACCATCCAATTTTCGTAGGATGATTTCCGAACTCTTTATTGGTTGTTCTTCACTCATTGGGCCATTTGCTGCATCATCTGATAAGCAGACTTGCATGCCATAAATTCTTCGTGAGAAATAGGATTTACAGGAGCATAAGCTCTGTTTAGGAAGTTTTCGGCATCCTTACCCGTGAGAGTTGGTGTTGTTGCGATTGGCTTTGCCATAATAACTATTTTTTAATTTCTTAGCCACAAGGGCACGATTAATTTCATTTTGCGCTGCAAAATTACAACTTTTTTTTGATATGTGCAAATATAAATGCACTTTTCTGATGTGAACCCCGAAGTTTAGACAAAAAAACAGTGAATTTGATTATGAAAAACTCAATTGAAGAACCCAATAAGGAGATTCTCTGTTAATATTATCAACTGACAATCTCATCTTATTCCCAATTCGGCCTCACGTTTATCTACGGAAGCCATCCACTCTTGTTTCAAATTCATAGTTGCCAATAATGCGGCACGAAACTCTTCATCTGAATACATTCTAAAATCTTTTTCCATAGTCTTTGTTTTTTATATGTCATGCATCGCCTTACGCTATCTGTCAATCATAGGCGGGGTTTGTTTTTTCGTGTTTTGCAGTTTGCGCTGCAAAATTACAATATTTTCTTGATATATGCAAATAAAAATGCACTTTTCTGCCAAAATACCCCCTCTTTTACATCAGTGGGTGACGGGCAGGTACGTCTGCCGGACGATATTTTTTATTTCGCTTGCAAAATAACAACTTTTTAACAAAAACCTACCACACCTCCTGTGTATTCAGATTGGGGTCTTTGGGATAATCAATCGTATAATGCAGTCCCCTACTCTCCTTGCGCTCCAAGGCTTGGCGAGTGATGAGATAACCGATATTGATCATGTTTCTCAACTCACATATATCCTTGGTTGCCTTCACGCGTTTGAACAGGTCTTCGGTCTCCTCGTAGAGCAGGTCCAATCGTTCCCAAGCGCGATGCAGACGCAGGTCACTACGAACGATACCCACATAGGTGGACATAATCTGTCCCACTTCGCGTATATCTTGCGAGATAAGCACTTTCTCTTCATTACTCATCGTTCCTTCGTCGTTCCACTTAGGCACTTTCTCATTGAACGTGTAGTTATCTACCATACTCAACGAGTGTTTGGCTGCGGCATCGGCATAAACGACCGCCTCAATCAGCGAGTTAGACGCCAAGCGGTTACCGCCATGCAGACCTGTACACGAACATTCGCCCACAGCATAGAGCCGATGAATCGAACTCTCGCCGTCAAGGTTAACTTGAATACCTCCACACATATAGTGAGCACAAGGTGCCACAGGGATATACTCTTTCGTTATGTCAATGCCTATACTCAGACACTTAGCGTATATATTGGGGAAGTGGTGTTTGGTTTCTTCGGGATCTTTGTGGGTCACGTCGAGGCAGACGTGGTCCAAACCATGTATCTTCATCTCGTTATCTATCGCACGAGCCACTATATCACGGGGAGCGAGACTCAGACGCTCATCGTATTTCTGCATAAACTCCTCTCCATTGGGCAGACGCAGTATGCCTCCGTATCCGCGCATCGCTTCGGTGATGAGGTAAGCGGGATGGGTCTCCCCCGGGTGGAAGAGAGCGGTTGGGTGGAACTGCACAAACTCCATATCCTTGACTTTGCCCTTGGCACGATAGACCATCGCTATACCATCCCCTGTGGCTATATTAGGATTGGTCGTTGTAGCATAGACAGCCCCCGTGCCGCCGGTAGCGATAAGGGTGATGCGACTGAGGTAGGTGTCAATCTTTTGGGTCTTAGGATTGAGGATATAAGCGCCATAGCACTCGATGTCGGGCGTGCGGCGGGTCACACGTACACCCAGATGGTGCTGGGTGATGATTTCCACAGCAAAATGGTTCTCTAAAACGGTGATATAAGGGTTATTTCTAACGGCAGCCATCAGTCCTCGTTGTATCTCTGCACCTGTGTCATCAGCGTGGTGAAGGATACGGAACTCGGAGTGACCGCCCTCGCGGTGGAGGTCGAAATTGCCATCCTCTTTCTTATCGAAATTAACGCCCCATTGGAGCAGGTCTTGTATTCCGGCAGGAGCATTACGAACCACTTGTTCTACGGCTGCGGGGTCACTGATCCAGTCACCTGCCACCATGGTGTCGTGGATATGTTTCTCGTAATCATCTACGAGAAGGTTAGTTACACTGGCAATACCTCCTTGTGCTTTGGCTGTATTGGCTTCTTCCAAGGTTGTTTTGCAACATAGTGCAATACGATATTGTTTTTCCGGATGCTCGGCTGCATAGCGAGCAATCTTAAGAGCGAAACTCATTCCGGCAACTCCGCCACCGATAATGAGAAAATCATATTTACAAGTCATGATGTGTTTTTGCAAAAAACACTGCAAAGGTACAGTTTTTTTTTGGAATATGCAAAAAAAGTTGTATCTTTGCAGCAAATTTTAACACAAACGATGAATTTTGAAGGAATTATTTTAGGTTTAGCCACATTTTTGTTGATTGGCATATTCCACCCGATAGTGATTAAGAGTGAGTATTACTTTGGTGTAAAATGTTGGCCTATTTTTCTACTTGCAGGGTTGGCAGGCTGTGCAGGGTCGCTATTTGTAGATAACACCTACGCATCTGTTCTGTTAGGGGTGTTCAGTTTCTCCTGTTTCTGGTCCATATTGGAGTTATTTGAGCAACGAGAGCGCGTCAAAAAAGGCTTGTTTCCGAAGAAGCCAGCCTGAGAAATATTGAATTAGATTTTCAAGTTCAGCCCTACGAAATAACTACGAGGTGTAAAGGGTCCGTAGATATAACTTGCATCCTTGTTCATACCTTTATCCAAATCTTTTTGGTATTGGTCTAATAGGTTCTTCACACCGGCACTAATCTCCAACGTATAGTTTTTATACAAAGGTATCTCATACGCCAGTTTGATGTCCCACTCAAAGAATGGAGTCGTTTCCACTTCCTCGTCTTGAGGTATATATCCGGCGTAATGCTGTACCAACATATTGCCCGTTACTTTGCCGTTGGTGGTAATATTTAGCCCCTTAACAGGGTGCACATTCACAATAAAGAACCCATAGTGGTCAGGTGTGCGGAACATGCGTCGTTGAGGAGCAATAGTCGGACTCCATTGGAAATCTTCTATGTAGCGGCTTTGCTCGTAGGTGTAGCCCAATTGAAGTGTAAATAATCTACCATACCCTATTTTGCCTTCTACGTTCACTCCTGCCACTCGTGCTCCAGAGGCATTAACACGCGTGAGCAACAGATTGCCCTGTTCATCGTGTCCGTCTTCGCGTAGGGCAAACACATTGTTGAGTTGGGTAAAGAATCCCTCTGCTGTGAAATTGATATCCCATTTTCTTACAGATTTATACCAATCAATACTTAATGTAGCAGAGTGACTTCGCTCCTCTTTAAGATTGGGGTCCAACGAAATGAGATGGACTTCGCCACCTACTGCTCCCACATGCAAATCTTCGTCGTATGTTTGTGGGGCACGGTATCCGCTTGCATAACCCACACGCAGAATCAAGTCCTTGATAGGTGTATAACGCACACTGGCACGCGGTGTAAAAATAGGCTTTTTAAGCAAGTTATGTTTCTCTAATCGTCCTCCTATCAAAATAGACCATTGCGTGTTCTTCCACTCGTTTTGCACATAACCGCCATAGAGATGCACCGTCTGCCAAAGATTTCGATTATAGCCCAAAATTTGGTCGTGCAGTTGGTTGAACGAATACTCTATACCGGCACTCAAATCCGCAGGCATCTTACCGCAAGGATACGAGAAACGATATTGACCACCCATCACAGCCGTTATATCCCTGGACTGACCATAGGCATTAGGGTTGTAATTGGTGCCGAAATAACTTTCACGCGCCGTGTGCTGAAACGAGACGTATGGTGTCACACTATGCCGATTGTCAGCAGTGTAATAGTCCCAACGAAGGCTACCGGCATCAATATTGTGTTTGAGTTGCTCTGTGAGGGGAGACTCGTGCGGCTGCAACGAATCAATTCCATAGCCACCACGGCGAAACTCGGTAGTATGATGATACTCAAGCGTTATTTTTGAATAATCGCTGGTTTTAAAGAAAGAACGAAAACCGAGTGTAGTCGTTTGCAACTTAGGTATATCGCTATAGCCGTCACCATCTCGGTCATATTGTTTGCGGTCACGTCTGACACCAAATAGATACAAACCTATTTTCTCATTGGGAGAGAGAACTGATGCGTTCATATTGGTATTGATATCAAACGAACCAGTCTCGGTAAAAGCACTTTGGTAGCTCAAGTTAATATAGTTGCGACAGGGTTCTTTAGTAATGATATTCACCACACCTCCTATTGCATTCGCGCCAAACAGGGCACTACACCCACCACGAATCACTTCTACACAATCCACCATACCGGTAGGTATTTGCTCCAATCCATAAACACTGGCTAAAGACGAGAATATCGGGCGTGAGTCAAGCAAAATTTGACTGTATTGTCCTTCCAAACCATTGATTCGCAGTTGAGGTACGCCACAGTTGCAGCAAGACATCTCTACACGCAAGCCGGGTTGAAAATTCAGCACATCTGCCATGGAATTAGAAGCAGTGTTTTCTATGACAAGTGGCGAGATTACATTGACAATAGTTGTCACTTCTTTTTGCTTGCTTGCGTATTTATTGGCGGAAACCACTACATTATCTAATAAATAACTCGTCTCTTCTATTGCCACGTCCAGCACATAGGTAGAATCGGCTTGTATCGTTATAGGTACTTCCTTTGTTTTATAGCCCACGAAAGAGAAGACTACGATTTGAGAACCTAATGGCAGATTTTTTAGAAAAAAATGCCCGCTTTCGTCAGTAGTACAACCAATAGTTGTACCTTGCAGTTGAACATTTATATATCCCAAGTGCTCTTGGGTGGCTGCATCTAACACATGTCCC
Organism: Paludibacteraceae bacterium; assembly: GCA_024400115.1. Classification (GTDB taxonomy): domain Bacteria; phylum Bacteroidota; class Bacteroidia; order Bacteroidales; family Paludibacteraceae; genus Colicola. The sequence continues at coordinate 42,015 of JAKSNF010000015.1, forward strand.
GTAATATGGGAATCGGTAGCAGCATATAGATGTATGGCGCACATACACAATGTAGCCATACAAAATAGTTTTTGTATTGTTGACATACGATATTGCATTTAAGACCTCTACCGAAATGGGTAGAAGCCGAAGTAATTTATAAAAGTAAGGAATTTATTTAGGTGAAATACTATGCCATCGGAGGTGCTCGCCAAACAAAATGGATACCATGAATCTGCTCTGCAAGACAATCTTGTTCGCTGCCAATGGTCTCAATATGACATTCCGAAAAATTACAATCAGTCGCTTGTGCCGATTCTGTAAAAAGGAAATTGCTATGAATACTGGCAATTAGATTAACTTGCCAAGCAGTGTGCCCACCATCATTTGAGGCGTGGTGCGAATTGCGGTGAATGTGCGAGTGAATAATCGTCACACCATTCACTACGTGTGCATGCACAAAGCAGTTAACATCCACATAATACACCGCAAAAAGCAGCAATAATCCTGCCGCCAATCCTCGTTTATATGATGTCCCAGATGTTCGCATACTCGAAATAACACTGCAAAGGTACGAAAAAATTTTGATATATGCAAATTTGGCGGCAATTATTTCCTATTTCCAATCACCTACCACCCCTTTTGTGGCATAATTTTTGATACATTGTTATGTGTCGGCAATAGTGCCGATAGAAACCTAACTATTAACTTTTAAATTATTTGTTTTATGAGAAGTATGACAACTTTCGATTTGCAGTATGCTCACCGCTTCTACGGCTTTAAGGGCGAGGCGCAGTATCTGCACGGACACACCGGTACGCTGACCATTGAGGTGGAAGATACCATCAACGAAGGTGTGAACATGATTTTCCCCTGCAACGAGATTAAAAAGACCGCTTGGGATGTGCTACGCAACTTTGACCACGCACTTGTTTTGCGTGAAGACGATCCGTTATTACCTGCCGTATTGGATGTTTATACCAAGCAGGGTATTCGTTACGGACACCCGCAAAACACAATGAAAGGTAAAGCTTTCAAGACGGAACTGGCAACTGCCTATCCCGATTGCCGCTTGGTGGTAACCAAAGAGACAATGACCGTGGAAGGGTTTATTAAAATCGTCTATGACCTGCTGAAAGACAAACTGAATATTGTCAAGATTACTTTCACCAGCGGGGATAACAAGGGGTCTGCTGACTTTGCGCCACGAAGTACTATGAATCGTTGTCCCTTATGCGGCATCACTCTAAACGAGCAAGGCGTCTGTCCCAAGTGTGGGTATAAAAAGGAATCCTAAATCCTCACGCTTTTTCCTTCAAAAAAGAGCAACCCGTGAAGGTTGCTCTAATTTTATGTCACCGACTTACATTCGTAATCCTACATAATAGGCTGCAAAATTACAACTTTTTTATCAAATATGCAAATAAATTTGCACAATTCAAATATTTGTAGTAATTTTGCATGCTCAATCAGATTATTATCCTACAGCGTAGCGGTCTTTCAGCCGAAGGCGGTCCTTCAGTGAAACGGTCTTGCAGCTCAGCGGTCAAAAATAAAGAATTATGTTTTTAACAATACTCAAATCAAAGATTCATCGCGTCAAAGTGACGGAAGCCAATCTCGAATATATCGGCTCTATCACGATAGATGAGGATTTAATGGATGCAGCCGGTATTCTTGCCGGTGAACAAGTAAGCGTGGTAGATAACACCAACGGTGCCCGCCTTGAGACTTATGTTATTGCCGGTAAACGCGGAAGCGGTTGTATATGCATGAACGGTGCTGCCGCCCATCTGATGCACGTTGGTGACACCGTCATTATCATGGCTTACGCCCTTATGACACCCGAAGAGGCGAAGACGTTTAAACCTATGATTGTTTTTCCGGAAAACAACCTTTTAGTTTAGAGTTTAGAGTTGAGAGAAGCCGTCTAGTTTATAAGTTTAGAGTTAATTAATGTTTTTTGATTTATTAAAAACCGATACGAATAGTCAAGCCCGAGCCGGTGTTATCCACACTGACCATGGCGATATACTCACCCCTATCTTTATGCCGGTAGGTACCGTTGGTACCGTCAAGGGCGTTCATAAACGCGACCTCAATGAGGATATACATGCCCAAATCATCTTAGGCAACACCTATCACCTCTACCTCCGTCCCGGAACGGCTATCCTTCACCAAGCCGGAGGTCTGCATAAGTTCGAGGGTTGGACTAAACCTATCCTTACCGACTCGGGTGGTTACCAAGTCTTTTCGCTGACCGACATTCGTAAAATGACCGAAGACGGAGTACAGTTCTCGTCGCACATAGACGGGCGCAAGCTTATGTTCACTCCCGAATCGGTTATGGACATCGAACGTGAGATAGGTGCCGATATAATGATGGCTTTTGACGAATGCTGCCCCGGTACAGCAGATAAGACTTATGCGAAGAATTCGATGGACCGAACCCATCGTTGGCTCGACCGTTGTATTGCCCGTTTTGATTCGACTTCAGACCTCTACGGTTATCACCAACACCTCTTTCCTATCGTGCAAGGTTGTACCTATCCCGATTTGAGACAGGACGCCGCCAAGCGTTTGCGCGACCTTGATAGAGATGGTTATGCTATCGGCGGTTTGGCAGTGGGCGAACCCGCGGAGGTGATGTACGAGATGATAGAGGTGGTTAATGATATACTCCCCACGACCAAACCTCGTTACCTCATGGGCGTTGGTACCCCTTGGAATATACTCGAAGGTATCGAACGTGGCGTAGATATGTTCGACTGCGTGATGCCCACGCGTAATGGTCGTAACGGTCAGATCTTCACGCGCAACGGTGTTATGAACATGCGCAATAAGAAATGGGAGAACGACTTTACGGAACTCGATCCGGAGGGCACCTCGTATGTTGACCATGAGTACTCACGCGCTTATGTGCGTCACCTTATCCACGCAGAAGAGATGCTCGGATTAGAGATACTTTCCATACACAACCTCTCTTTCTATCTTTGGCTTGTTGGACAAGCAAGAGAACATATCCTTGCCGGTGACTTCAAGGCATGGAAGGACGAAATGATTCCACGTCTTATGACCCGCCTCTAACTAACCCCAGACATTAAACACTAGACACCAAACACCAGACACTAAACATCAATGAAGCTTTTCACTCGGCTTGACCGCTATATTATCTTTAAGTTCTTGGGCACTTTCTTTTTCTCGATAGTGCTTATCCTTAGTATTGCGGTGGTGTTTGATGTGACAGAGAAAATGGACGACTTCTTTGAGCACCAAGTTCCGCTCCGTGAGATAGTGGTGGATTATTACTTCAATTTCTTCCCCTACTACCTTAATATGTTCAGTTCGCTGTTCATCTTTATTTCGGTTATCTTCTTTACCTCTAAATTGGCTGGCAATAGTGAGATTATCGCAATGCTCTCTACCGGAATGAGTTATCAGCGACTGATGTGGCCCTATTTCCTTTCTGCCCTCTTTTTGTGCCTTATGACCTTTTGGTTAGGTGGATATGTTATTCCTAAGGCATCGGGTAAGATGCTTGCTTTTGAGGATAAGTACATCAATCAGTTTACTACAGAGCACGCTCGTAATATCCAGATGCAAGTCGAACCCGGGACGGTGTTGTATATGGAGTCCTTCCAATTGCGTACCGGTGTAGGTTATCGCGTTTCGCTGGAGCATTTTGACGGTAAGATGCTGACGTCCCGTACCACAGCCGATCGTATTCGCCATGATTCGGCTTATAACTGGCACATGGAGAACTATGTAGAGCGCAGTTTTGTGGGAATGCGAGAAAACATGGAGAAGGGGTATCGTAAAGACGTGGTTATCCCCATTGAACCGAAAGAACTATTTATCACTGCCGAAGAGGCGCAACGGATGACCAATCCCGAATTGCGCGAGTTCATGGCTAAACAATCCGCTCGCGGAGCAGGAAACATAGAAGCCTTCAAAACCGAGTGGTATAAACGCTGGGCTTCGGCTTTGGGTGCGTTTATAGTCACGCTATTGGGCGTTACTATGTCCTCAAAGAAAGTGAGAGGGGGTATGGGTAAGAATCTCGGTTTAGGTATTGTGCTCACGGCGCTGTATATCCTTTTCTCTACCGTTTCCACCACTTTCTCCGTTACGGGCGTTATGTCACCCTTCATGGCAGCGTGGTTACCTAATTTCGTCTTCTTGGCAATCGGAATAGTGCTCTATATACGCGTGCGCCGCTAATTAGAGTATCATAGCGGATCTACATCCATCAGTATTTGTATTGCTTTGAGATTGGGCAGACTATGAATATAGTCTATTTGTTTTTGTAGTAATGTCTTGGCTTTACTGAACGAAGCGGAGGCTTCTATCCGCAAACGTATATTCCTTATATATAAATTATTTATACGCTGAATAGCCGGCAAGAGCACTATCGAGCAACGCTCCCCAAAACTCTGTGCCATCAACTGTTGCAGCAAATAGGCGGCACTCTCCACTTTGGCGCTATCACTATGTCGGAGTGTGACTTCGATAAGACGATAGAAAGGAGGATACTTGAAGGTCTTGCGCTCTTTTATTTCGTTGGCATAAAGACCTGTATAATCATGGTTCTTGACAAACTCATACACCTCGTTCTTAGGGTCGAACGATTGGATATACACTTGTCCTTCCGTGCCTTTACGTCCGGCGCGTCCTGCCACTTGTTCCAATAACTGATACGCCCTTTCGGTAGAGCGGAAATCAGGTTGTGCCACAATCTGGTCGGCATTGAGAACAGCCACCAAAGACACATCGTCGAAATGTAGTCCCTTGGTTACCATCTGGGTACCAATCAGTATATCTACTTCGTGACGCGCGAAGGAGTCAATGATCGTCTGATAATCGTCCTTGCGACGGGTGGTGTCTAAGTCCATCCGAATTACGCGTGCCTGAGGAAAAAGTTTGTGTACCTCTTCTTCGATACGCTCTGTACCAAAACCGTGTGTCTTCATTTCTCCCCCACACTCGGGACAAACGGTAGGAAGCGGAATAGTGTGCCCGCAGTAGTGACAAACGAGTTGGTGGGTGTTGAGGTGAACGGTCAAACTCACATCGCAGTTGGGACAACGAGGCGGTTGACCACATTGTGTGCATTGTACAAAGGGTGCATAACCACGTCGGTTCTGAAAGAGAATAATCTGCTTACCCTTACTTAACTCTTCTTTTATGCGTGTGACCAACGGGTCGGAGAAGTGTTCGTACATCTCCTTGCGATGATACTGCCGTTGAAGGTCAATGAGTTCAATCGTGGGCAAGGCTAATCCTGCATAACGCTCCGTCAAGTTCACTAAACCGTATTTGCCGGCTAAGGCATTATGATAGGTCTCTACCGAAGGGGTAGCAGTACCTAAGAGCACTTTGGCTTTTTGCTGAGCGGCAGCCATGATAGCTACTGAACGAGCATGATAACGCGGAGCCGGGTCTTGCTGTTTGTACGAAGGCTCATGCTCCTCATCTACAATAATCAAACCTAAATTATTTAGGGGCAAGAAAATAGCGGAGCGCGCTCCGACAATTAAATGACCGCTGTCGCTGTAAGACAATAATCTTCGGTAGATTTCGACCCGTTGTGCATCTGTGATACGCGAGTGATAGACATAGAGACTATCGCCAAAGTGAGCAGCGAGACGTTCGGTTAGTTGGGTAGTGAGGGCAATCTCGGGTACGAGATAAAGGACGTTCTTGCCTGCGGCTAAGGTCTGTTCAATGAGGTGCATATAGACCTCCGTCTTACCCGACGAGGTCACTCCGTGAAGTAACACCACATCTTTGCTTTGCCACTGCTCTTGTATTGTAAATAAAGACCGTTGCTGCGCAACTGTAAGACCGGGCAAAGCCCTGTAAGACCGTCCTTGTAGGACTGAAAGATTCGCTAATGCCCCTTCGGCTGAAGGGTACGTGGGGATTTTGACTCTCCGTTTCTTTTCGGGATCAAAGGAGTAGGTCTTGTCCATGGCTTTGACAGGTAAGGCTGCGGCAAGCACATCACCGATGGGGCACATATAATAGTCGGATATCCATCGCCATAGTTTGAGTTGGTTTTCCGTCACCATCGGTTCCTTATCTAAGACACATATAATCTCCCTCAACTTAATCTCGCCTGTCGCCTGTTGCCTGTCGCCAGTCGCCACTATCCCCACTACCTCTTTCTTCCCTAACGGCACTATAACACGAGTGCCCGGTTGGGGGCACTGTATGCTGTCGGGGACGAGATAGGTGTATGTGTCCGCGATGGCTAAGGGTAATATAACCTCAATTCTCTGCGGCAAGGGCTTTAGCGTAACATGCACGGCAGAGGGGTTCGTAACTCTCCGTCTCGCCTAATAGAACGCGCTTCTCCGAACTAACCAAACGGTGACTAACGTATGCCAAATCACCGCAATGAACGCAGATAGCGTGGGTCTTATACACATCTTCGGCAATAGCCAAAAGGGCAGGCATAGGACCAAAAGGAACGCCCTTATAGTCCATGTCCAAACCGGCTACAATAACGCGAATACCGCGATTGGCGAGTTGTTGGCAAACATCAACAATACCCATGTCGAAGAACTGTGCCTCGTCAATACCGACTACATCAATGCCTTCGGCAAGGAGGAGGATGTTTTGACTGCTATCCACGGGGGTGGATTGAATCACGTTATGGTCGTGACTCACCACATCCTCGTCCGAATAACGGGTGTCGATAGCGGGCTTAAAGATCTCCACTTTCTGTTTGGCGAACTTAGCGCGTTTCATACGACGAATCAACTCTTCCGTTTTGCCGGAGAACATCGAACCGCAAACTACTTCAATACTTCCCTTCCTGCGGATGGGACCTTGTGTGTCTCTTTCACTGAACATATCTTATATCTTTTACTCTCATCTCAATCGAGTGTACGCCATTGAAGACGTTCTCTTCCAACTCATATACCACATCTACCTTATTGCCGTTTTGTATATACAAGGCGGCATCACCCTTACCAAACGCTATGCCACTGATAGCGGCAGTACCGTCGGTCAAATCCAATTTAAGGTGCTCCCCCGTCTTACCGCAGCGTTTGGTATAGCGGTTATTGACCATGTTTCTGGTCACGAAGAGGGGACGCGGGTTTTCCGGACCAAACGGTTCTAAGCATTGCAGCACCTTAAAGAACTGCGGCGTTATATCCTCAAGGGCTATCTCAGCCTCTATGTTTAAGGTTGGTTGCTGTTGCTCAGGCAGTATATGCTGCTTCACATAATCGTCAAAACGAACTTTGAATGCCTCTAAGTTCGCTTCCGGCAGGGTCAGTCCTGCCGCAAAGAGGTGACCGCCGAACGTTGTCAGTAAGTCCGAACAAGCGTCGATGGCCGAATATAAATCAAAGCCCTCTACCGACCTTGCCGAACCGGATATAAGACCGTCGCCTCCGCCGGTCAATACTATCGTGGGTCGGTAATAGGTCTCAATCAGTTTACTGGCGGCAATACCGACTACGCCTTTGTGCCAGTTGGGGTTATAAACGACCGTTGTATGTTTATGTTCATTCTCGGGGTCTGCTGCCAATTGCTCCAAGGCTTCGGTAGTAATCGTGTCCTCCTTACCCTTGCGTTCTTGGTTATAGGCATCTACGGCTTGCGCTAAAGCGAAGGACTCTTCAGCATTCTCGCTAAGCAAGAGGTTCACCGCTTCTATGCCCGATTTCATTCTGCCACAAGCGTTGATACGCGGTCCAATCTTAAACCCAAGGTCGGTAATGGTTATCGTCTGATTAGCCAGTCCCGCTACATCTATAATCGCTTTCGGACCTATCTTCGGTCGCTCGTTGAGTTCTTTTAGGCCATAAGTAATCAGTATCCTATTCTCCCCCGTGATAGGCACTATATCCGACGCTATCGACATAGCGAGGTATTGTAGCAAAGACTGTAAGACCGCTTCGCTGCAGGATTGCTTCGCTGTAAGATATTTTAGGGTATAGGCGCAGCATAGTTTATATCCTACTCCGCAGCCGGAGAGGTGTTTATAGGGATAATCGTCATCCTTGCGCTCCATATCGAGTACGGCTACCGCTGCGGGTAGTTCGTCTCCGGGGGTGTGGTGGTCGCAGATGATAAAATCGATACCCTTGCTCGTGGCGTACGCCACTTTATCTATCGCTTTGATTCCGCAATCAAGTGCAATAATGAGCGTGCACCCTATCTCTTTGGCGTAATCAATGCCCTTAAACGATATACCATATCCCTCCGTATAGCGGTCGGGGATGTAGTAGTTTAGAGTGGAGAGTTTAGAGTTTAGAGTGGAGAGTTTAGAGTTTATTAGGTCTTTGAGGAACGTAACCATCAATGTCACAGAGGTGGTGCCATCAACATCGTAGTCGCCATAAATGAGGATATGTTCGCCCGTCTCGATGGCGCGGTGCAATCGTTCCACGGCTTTGTCCATGTCCTTCATGAGGAATGGGTCGTGCAATTGGTTAAGGTTAGGACGGATATAAGCGCGAGCGTCATTAGCTGTCGTGAGACCTCTATCTACCAGCATTTGTGCCGATAGATTGGAGATATGCAGTTCTCCGGCTAACTGTTCGCACAAGGCCTTCTCCGCCTCCGTCAGTTCCTTTATGTTCCAAACATTATCCACTTTCTCTTATTCTTGTTTCTTTTCTCTCCCGCTCACTCGCTTTGCTCGTTATTACGCTATATTACGCTTCATCGCCTAATACCTCGCTTTATTTTCTATTTTACCGCCCTATCCTTCGGTAGGGCTCACGTCAATCAAGCCTTACAAGATGTCATTGCTCTGCAAAGACAGGGTTGTTGCGGCTCGATTGCCTTATTACGCAAATGATAATAGATTTACTACTTTGTGCCGCAAGACGAATTCCATCTGCGAAATTGAGGAGGGCTGGCTTGCAAATTACATGAGGAACCAACCGGATTGCTCATCATTTTGCTAGCCTGACCGACGGGCAAAGCGTGTGCTTTAGCCACGCGGAATAAAACAATTAAGCGCGGGTCGGGCGTTGGCGCGTAATTTGCGTAATAGCGAACCACTGTCCGCGAGCGGGAGACATAAAAACGCCTAATCTGCATCGCGGTACAGGGGTAGTACTTCTCTAAAATGGTGTAACGCCTCTATATCAAAATCGGCTATCTTCGTTCCCTCTTCGTCATCGGCAAAATGCACCAACGGCTTGAGGTGACTATCGTACGCCACCGAGTGGCCGTTATAGTGCAACCCTTTGTCGTCCTCTCCTATGGGATTGACCGCTGCTATGTAACATTGGTTCTCAATGGCTCTTGCCGGAACCAGTATATCCCAATAAGCAATACGGCACTGTGGCCAATTGGCACTAACGAGTAGGATGTCGTAGAGGTCGTTCTTGTCTTGTCTCAACCAAACAGGGAAACGCAAGTCGTAACAGATAGCCAGTCTAAAACGCACCCCCTTATATTCGACTATCGGTTTGGTGGTACCTGCCGTGAAGAACGTGTTCTCGCCTCCATGAGCGTATAAGTGCCGCTTATCGACAAAGACCGCTTCTCCGCCGGGCTTAATAAAGAACCCTCTGTTATACAGCTTATCTCCCTCTTTGCAAATGAATGACCCCACAATCATGAGGTCACATTCATTGGCTGTTTGTTGAAGAGTGGTGATGGTTATGCCGTCAATCTCTTCGGCTAAATCGGGGCGGTTGGTTGCAAATCCGGTAGTGAACATCTCAGGCAAGACAGCCACATCGGCTTGACCTTTGATTTCGTGCAGTCGAGACACGGTGGTTTGTAGATTAGCCACCGTGTCTGCCCACACAATCGGATATTGCAATAACGCTACTCTCACTTCTTCGCCTTCGTGTCTTTACCGCCAATGGTCTCACGCATGGCCGTATCGGCTTGGATATTCTGCATGCGGTAGTAGTCCATGATGCCAAGATTACCATTACGGAAGGCTTCTGCCATAGCTTGCGGAACGAGAGCCTCTGCCTCAATCACCTTAGCGCGTGCTTCTTGTGCTTTGGCTTTCATCTCTTGCTCATTGGCAATAGCCATAGCGCGACGCTCCTCGGCTTTCGCTTGAGCGATGTTCTTATCGGCTTCGGCTTGGTCCATCTGCAACTGAGCACCGATGTTCTTACCTACATCAATATCAGCAATATCAATAGACAGAATCTCAAATGCCGTACCCGAATCAAGACCCTTATTAAGCACTAACTTAGAGATACTATCGGGGTTCTCCAGTACTTCCTTATGGCTCTCTGCCGAACCAATCGAACTAACGATACCTTCACCTACACGAGCCAGAACGGTGTCCTCTCCGGCACCACCAACCAGTTGTTTGATGTTGGCACGAACGGTAACACGAGCCTTAGCCACTAACTGAATACCATCTTTAGCCACTGCCGAAACGGGAGGAGTGTCAATCACTTTCGGATTAACCGACATCTGTACGGCTTCAAACACATCACGACCGGCAAGGTCTATAGCCGTTGCCATTTGGAAGGTGATATCAATGCTGGCTTTGCTGGCACTAACCAAAGCGTGTACTACGCGCTGGATATTACCACCGGCAAGATAGTGTGCCTCTAATCCATCACGCTTAACATCTGTCAAACCTGCCTTGTGAGCCTCAATCAGACAGTTAACAATCTGTGTGGGGGGCACTTTACGAATACGCATTAAAAACAACTGTACCAACGAGATGCGAACACCACTCACTTGAGCGTTAATCCACAACATAAAGGGTACATAATAAAGGAACACAATCAGCAAGATCGCAGCAATAGCAATCAGTGCCATCTGGAATAAAGTAAGATCCATAATTGTAAATGTTTAAATGGTTAATGAATAAAGTTAGTTATTTTTTTTCATCCTCATTTTGTTTGAGGTCGTTGATTTTCTTTCCCGGGTCGGCAAGACCAACCTTAGAGTCAATCTGGGTGTCCAAACCCATTTTCTCAACTACGCGTGACTTAAAGAACGCGTACGTTGCCAAGATGGACAGAACCAGTACGGCTCCTAAAGTGATGTGACCCGCCAAAGCACTAATGTACTTATAGGCTACTACTACGGATGCTATCAGCATACCAAAACCAAACAGTCCGGCTACTCCAAAACCGGGGAGAAGGAATAGTTCAGCAACCAAAAGTCCTACTCCAAATACTACTAAAAGAATAACAATAAAGAGGTTCATAATAGTAAAAATTTTTTTTCACGCTGCAAAGATACTAAATATCTTTGATATATGCAAGAAAAAAAATAAATTTGCACATATAAAAAAAAAGTTGTACTTTTGCAGCCCGAAACG
>JAKSNF010000016.1 GCA_024400115.1 Paludibacteraceae bacterium
CGGAGCAGAGCTCCTACAGGACGGCGCAAGCGCCTACAGGTGAGAGGGGAGAAACGAGAAGCGAGAAACAAGAAACAAGAAAAGACAGGGTACAAAGGTGAGAGGACGGAGCAGAGCTCCTACAGGACGGCGCAAGCGCCTACAGGTGAGAGGCGAGATAACCCGCATTGAATGCGGGGACAAAAGAACAAAAAGATGTAGATAAAATGTGCTAACAAGGGACAGAACATAAAAAAAGTAGAAAATATTTGCATATATCAGAAAAAAATCGTATCTTTGCGGTCTGTTAGCGCCGCAAAGGCAAAGAACTTATGAAAAAACTGATTTTTAAGACACAAGTCAAAGTGCTGACTTGGGATGAACTCAGCGATGAACAACGCCAGTTATTGACCATCGCTAAAGAACAAACAAAGTGCTCTTATTGCCCTTATTCGCAGTTCCATGTCGGAGCTGCCGTACTGCTCCAAAACGGAGAGATAGTACGCGGTTGTAATCAGGAGAACGCTGCCTATCCCAGTGGACTATGCGCTGAACGCAGTGCCCTCTTCGCTGCCGGAGCCTCTTATCCCGAACAACCTGTTCTCCGTTTGGCTATCGCTTGTTACACAGGCGGGCACTTTACGGAAGAACCCCAAGCTCCTTGCGGCGCGTGCCGACAAGTGATGCTCGAGACGGAGCACCGCTATGGCCAAAAAATGGAAGTGCTGCTCTACGGAGAGAAAGAGATATACGTGTTTGAGTCAGCAGCCGACTTATTACCCCTCGTTTTCGTGAGCGAAAACCTCGAAGGGTAGTTTAGAGTTTAGAGTAGCCGACTAGTTTATAAGTTTAGAGTTGAGAGTATTTAAGAAAATAGATATTTATTTGCTCAAGAACTTCCTTGTGTTGTTCTTGCTCACGTTCTTTATCTGTATCTTTATTCTCCTTATGCAGTTCGTGTGGATGCATGTGCAGGACTTGGTAGGTAAAGGTGTGGAAGTGGGCGTATTAGCGGAGTTCTTCGTCTATGCTGTGGCGTCGGTGGTTCCCTTGGCACTACCGCTGGCTATCTTGTTAGCGTCTCTAATCTCCTTTGGTAACCTCGGTGAGAAGTTCGAACTGACCGCCATGAAAGCGGCAGGTATATCCCTCTTCCGCATCATGCGTCCTCTAACGATAGCGATTGCTTTTATCTGTGTTGGTGCTTTCTTCTTCAGTAATTACGTGCTACCCGTATCGCAAGTCAAACTGTGGGCACTCATCTTCTCTCTTAGGCAGAAGTCGCCGGAGTTGGATATTCCTGCCGGTGAGTTCTACGACGGCATTAGCGGTTATAATATCTACGTGAGAAAGAAGAACCCCCGCTCGGGTAAGTTAGAAGACTTAATGATTTACGACTACTCGAAGGGCTTTAAGAACGCCACGGTCATGGTGGCTGATTCGGGAAAGATATTGTTTACCGACGATAATCGCTACCTCGTGTTCTGCTTGTATAGCGGCGAATCGTTTGAGAACATCAATCAACAGCAGCAGCGTGTGTCGTCGGATAAGAACGTGCCTTATCGTCGAGAGACGTTTAAGGAAAAACAGATATTAGTTGACTTTAATTCGGAGTTCAATCGTTACGACGAATCGGTCTTGGACGATCAGCATGTGAGTAAGAACGCGCAGCAACTATTACATTCGATAGACTCTGTACACGCGCTGGAGGTTCAGAAAAGCGAAGAACAAAGTCAAGCCTTAATCTCTACTCGTTACTTTGGACGGGAACAAACGAAAGATAAGACCGTCCTCCCCGTAGAGACGGAAAAAGAGAGAACCGGTTTAAACACGGATTCCATCTTTTCTCGTATGTCTGAGAGCAAACAACGCACCGTCATGACAACGATGGTGGATAAAGCCCGTCAACAGCAAGATGCCATAGCCTATAACGCCTTGCTCCTGCAAGATTATAAACGCTATATCACTAAGCACGAGATAGAACTGCACCGTAAGTTCACTTTGGCCTTTGCGTGTCTCATCTTCTTCTTTATCGGTGCCCCGCTCGGTGCCATCATCCGTAAGGGAGGATTAGGCGCACCGGTGGTGATTTCGGTTATCATGTTCATCGTTTATTACATTATCGACACGGCAGGCTATAAGATGGCACGTGAAGCCCTGTGGCCCTGTTGGCAAGGCATGTGGCTTAGTTCGTTTGTGCTATTGCCCATCGGTATTTTCCTCACCTACAAAGCCGCTACCGATTCCGCATTGCTCAATCCCGAAGCGTGGGTGAAAGTATTTAATAAAGTGAAAGAGTATATACTAAACATAAAAGACAAATGCATTCAATTGAAGAAGCGCTCAAAGACTTTAGAGAAGGTAAATTCGTGATTGTCGTAGATGACGAGGATCGCGAGAACGAAGGTGATTTTATTATTGCAGCCGAGAAGATAACCCCCGAGAAAGTGAATTTCATGCTGCAACACGGTAGAGGCGTACTCTGTGCCCCCCTGCCTCAGAGTCGTTGTGCCGAATTAGGACTGATTCATCAAGTGACCAATAATACGTCGATGTTAGGAACGCCGTTCACCATCACGGTTGATAAGTTAGAAGGCTGCACCACGGGTGTGAGTGCTCATGATCGTGCCGCCACTATCCGCGCCTTAGCCGACCCCACATCAACGGCAGATTCTTTCGGTCGCCCCGGACATATCAATCCCTTATACGCCAATCCTTATGGCGTTCTGCAACGGGCAGGACACACCGAGGCAGCCGTTGATCTGGCACGCTTAGCAGGGCTACATCCGGCAGCCGCTCTGATAGAGATAATGAACGAGGACGGAACGATGGCGCGCTTGCCGCAATTAGAGCAAGTGGCGGAGCAGTACGACCTCAAACTCATTTCGATTAAAGACCTCATAGCCTACAGGATGGCGCACGACGCCGGCAATCGACCTGTTGAGTCACCCCTCGTAGAAAGAGGTGAGACGGTCTTCCTGCCTACCGAATACGGCGATTTCCAACTCACACCTTTCCGCCAACTGAGCAACGGATTAGAGCATATTGTACTCGTTAAAGGTGAGTGGAAAGAGGACGAACCAATCCTGTGTCGCGTTCACTCGTCCTGTATGACGGGCGACGTGTTCTCATCTAAACGTTGCGAGTGCGGAGAGCAGTTGCACAAGGCAATGCAGATGGTAGAAAAAGAGGGTAAGGGTATTATCGTCTATATGAACCAAGAGGGACGCGGCATCGGTCTGATGAATAAGATTCGCGCCTATAAACTGCAAGAGCAAGGTGAGGACACGGTAGAAGCCAACGTTCACTTGGGTTTCAAACCGGACGAGCGCGACTACGGCGTAGGGGCACAAATACTCCAAATAATGGGCGCTAAGAAACTGCGTCTGATGACCAATAATCCGGTCAAGAGAGTAGGGTTGGAGAGTTTTGGCATAGAAATTGTAGAGAACGTTTCAATAGAAGTAGCTCCTAATCCTTATAACATTAAGTATATGAGGACGAAGAAGGAGAAAATGCATCACAATTTAAATCTAGTTTAGTTATGAGACGTTTGACTTGGATGTTGACTCTTCTGTTAGCGCTAGGCGTTACGGAGTCGGTTAAAGCGGATGAGACGATTACCGTTTCTTCCACAAGTAGTGAAATTGCTGCCGGTTTAGATTTGAAAGCCGTAGCTAAGATTTTTGCGTCGGCTAAAGACTTGGAGCAGTTCGAAGCAATCCTCAATAACCCGGATTCGTCGTTTGTTAACTTAGACCTCAACGGCGATGGTGACATCGACTATATCCGCGTGGTAGAGACGGGTAGCGGAGATAACCACCTTATCGTGTTGCAAGCTATTCTGGCAAAGGACATCTTCCAAGATGTGGCTTCTATTCGCGTAGTGAAAGATGAGGCGCAGAATATACAAGTGACTATCACCGGTGACGAGAAGATTTATGGTACTAACTACGTTATCACGCCTGTATATATCTATCGTCCTGTTA
The DNA here is from genome assembly GCA_024400115.1 of Paludibacteraceae bacterium. Lineage (GTDB taxonomy): Bacteria > Bacteroidota > Bacteroidia > Bacteroidales > Paludibacteraceae > Colicola. The sequence goes on from JAKSNF010000016.1 coordinate 3,969, forward strand.
TCTACGATTGGTTCTGGGGACCTCATTGGTACTGCTGGAACTCGCCTTATTACTGGGGCTATTGGCCCGGTTGGTGGCATCCCGTTCCTTGCTGGGGTCACGATTGGTACGCACACCACATCCACGTGTACCACCACGCCCATCCTTATTGCTCTTTCCGCACGACCCATGAGGTAAGAACGGCAGCCCGAGTTGCCAGTCCTGTTGCCTCCTCGCGTGTCGGTAGCGCTACCGCCAGTTCACGTGCACACTACGCAGAGCAAAGTTCTTATATGCCCAACCGCACTGCCTCTACTCGCACGACCATTGCTAACTCAACGAGAACGCCTGCTACTCGCACAGCCTCTACCAACGCTACGAGGTCAACGGCTACCGCTACTCGCGCCGCCGGTACAGAGACACGCAGTGCAGGAACGACTCTCTCACGCAGTACAAGCACGACCGCTACCGCTACTCGCAGCGCAGGTACAGAGACACGCAGTGCAGGTTTGACTACTCGTCATGCCGGAGCAACGGCTGCTACTCGCACAGGTACGACGACCCGCAGTACGCAGGCTTCGACCCAAACGAGAACCTATACTACGCCCCAACGTAATACAAACGTAACTCGGAGTTCGAGTTACACCTCGACCCCGAGTTCTTCGTATTCCGGTTCATATAATAGCACTCGTAGTGCAGGAAGTTACAGTGGCGGTGGATATAGCGGAGGTTCGGTACGCTCGTCCGGCGGCTTCAGCGGAGGTGCTGTTCGCTCGTCCGGAGGCTCGATGAGACGTTAATCGCCTAACTTAAGAAGCGAACGAACGAATTGTTCTTTATGGAAGACTTGCAAGTCTTCCATTTTTTCGCCCAGTCCGATATATTTAACGGGAATCTTAAACTGATCACTGATACCGATAACTACACCGCCCTTGGCTGTGCCGTCCAGTTTGGTAATGGCAAGCGAACTGACTTGCGTGGCTTTGGTGAACTGTTTGGCTTGCTCAAAAGCGTTCTGACCGGTACTGCCGTCTAAGACGAGCATCACATCGTGTGGTGCGTCGGGAACGACCTTCTGCATCACGTTCTTAATCTTGGTCAGTTCGTTCATAAGATTGATTTTATTATGCAGTCGTCCGGCGGTATCAATCAGCACTACATCAGCGTCATTGGCTTTGGCAGAGGATAGGGTATCATAAGCAACGGAAGCAGGGTCTGAGCCTTGCTCTTGCTTGATAACGGGCACACCCACGCGCTCGCCCCAGATACAGAGTTGGTTAACGGCAGCGGCTCGGAAAGTATCTGCCGCACCGAGATACACTTTCTTGCCGGCTTGCTTGAACTGGTGAGCTAACTTACCTATAGTGGTTGTCTTGCCCACACCGTTAACACCCACTACCATGATAACATAAGGTTTGGCGGGTAGGGGAGCATCAAAATCAGGCACCTCTTGAGCGTTATTCTCTTGCAAAAGGGAAGAGACCTCATCAACTAAGATATTATTCAGTTCAGAGGTGTTGAGGTATTTATCCCTCGCTACGCGCGCCTGTACACGCTCAATAATTCTTAAGGTAGTCTCTACGCCCACATCGGATGTGATGAGCGCTTCCTCTAAGTCGTCTAATACATCGTCATCCACGGTCGTTTTACCGGCAATAGCACGACTGATCTTAGATAATACACTGTCCTTACTTTTCTCCAGACCCTTATCTAAGGTCTCTTGTTTCTCTTTACTAAATAATCCAAAAAAGCCCATGTCTAATCTCGTTTAAAGATATCTCGTGTATAAACTTTATCTTGTACGTCGTCCAAAACGGCATCATACCGATTAGCGATAATAGCTTGGCTCTGCCGCTTAAACTCATCTATGTTATTGACCACCTTACTGCCAAAGAAACTGGTGTTGTCCGGCAGCGTAGGTTCATAAACAATCACATTAGCGCCCTTGGCTTTGATACGCTTCATGATTCCTTGAATAGAAGACTGGCGGAAATTGTCGGAGTTGGACTTCATCGTCAAGCGGAAGACACCAATCGTGATAGACTTCTCGGCATCCTTGTTCCAACTATTGTCCTCGCTATAAGCATAATATCCCGCCTTGGCTAACACACGGTCGGCAATAAAGTCCTTACGGGTGCGATTACTCTCCACGATAGCCTCAATGAGGTTCTCGGGCACGTTTTGGTAGTTAGCCAGCAGTTGCTTGGTGTCCTTAGGTAGGCAATAACCGCCATAACCGAACGAGGGGTTGTTATAGTGCGTTCCGATACGCGGGTCAAGGCAAACGCCGTTGATAATAGCCTGCGTGTCTAAGTCCTTCATCTCAGCATAGGTGTCCAGTTCGTTAAAGTAACTGACGCGCAGTGCCAGATAGGTGTTAGCAAACAGTTTGACCGCCTCGGCTTCCGTGAAACCCATGAAGAGAGTAGGCACATCTTGCTTGATAGCTCCCTCTTGCAGCAAACCGGCAAACGTGTGCGCTGCCTTCACCAAACGCTCGTCGTGCAAGTCCGTTCCCACGATAATACGACTGGGATAGAGGTTATCGTAAAGGGCTTTGGACTCCCTTAGGAACTCGGGCGAGAAAAGGATATTTGAACTACCCGTCTTATGACGAATACTCTCCGTAAAACCAACGGGAATAGTCGATTTAATCACCATGATAGCGTTGGGATTAACTTCCGTGACAAGCCGAATAACGGATTCAACGGCACTGGTGTCGAAATAATTCTTCTGACTATCGTAGTTGGTGGGAGCGGCAATGACCACAAAATCGGCTGCTTTGTACGCTTGTCGGGCGTCCAAAGTGGCGGTAAGGTTGAGTGTAATAGGGTTGCCCTCCGCGTCCTGACCGTCAAGGTACTTCTCGATGTATTCGTCTTGGATAGGTGACTGACGACGATTGAGCATATCCACTTTCTCGGGGATAATATCCACGGCTGTCACTTCATTATGCTGAGCGAGTAGGGTAGCGATAGATAAACCTACATAACCGGTTCCGGCAACTGCGATCTTCATAAGCAAAAGAATATAAGGTGATTAGAGACGACCATCAACCAAACTGCGGTCAACGAAGTTCTTAACGTCAAAGACAACCGCGCCTTGGTCATGGTATTTCTTAAAATCAAAGGTCTTAAACTGATCGTGACTAACGCAAGCGATGACGGCTGCATAATGCTTGTTGGGGTCAATGCCGTCAATGAGCTCTTTGCCGTACTCGTGCTTAACCACCTCGGCATTAGCCCACGGGTCGTATAAATCGACCTTGCAACCAAAGTCTTCCAACTCGTTGGCAATATCAATCACTTTTGTGTTGCGGCAGTCAGGACAGTTCTCCTTAAAGGTAACACCTAAGATAAGCACGTTAGAGTCCTTAATCTTATGATCCTTCTGAATCATGAGTTTTAAGGTCTTGTCGGCAATAAACTTAGAGATGGAGTTATTCACGGCACGACCGCTCAAGATAACGTGCGGTTCGTAACCTAACGATTTGGCTTTGTGCGCTAAGTAATACGGATCCACGCTGATGCAGTGACCCCCCACCAAACCCGGGCGGTACTTGAGGAAGTTCCACTTAGTACCGGCAGCTTCAATCACATCGTTAGTGTCTATACCTACACGGTCACAGATGAGCGCCAGTTCGTTCATAAACGAGATATTAACATCTCGTTGGCTATTTTCTACGGCTTTAGCCGCTTCGGCAACCTTCATATTCGGAGCCTTGTGCGTTCCGTTGAGAAGGATAGAGTTGTAAAGTGCATCCACTAAGTCTGCCACCTCGGGCGTAGAACCGGAAGTGATCTTCTTAATCTTAGTCAGAGTGTTGACTTTGTCACCGGGGTTGATTCGTTCGGGACTATAGCCGCAGAAGAAATCCACATTGAACTTCAGTCCGCTTACGCGCTCTAATACGGGTACGCAGTCTTCCTCGGTGCAACCCGGGTAAACGGTGGATTCGTAAATGACGATATCTCCCTTGTTAAGGGTCTTACCAATCGTCTCTGACGCTTTCAATAAGGGCGTCAAATCGGGGTTGTTAAAACGGTCAATGGGGGTGGGGACACTAACAATATAAGTGTTCACTTGGCGTAGGTCCTCGATGTTGCTACTTAGGGTTAATCCGATTTTGTGGGTGGAAGCATAAGCATCACGTGCTTGTTTCATTCCTACCATATCAGCCTCCTTGGTGTGGTCTTCCCAACGTTCCAATTCGGCAACGCGAGCTTGGTTAACGTCAAAACCGATAACGCGGTACTTTTTACCGTACTCAATAGCCAACGGAAGGCCTACATATCCAAGGCCGATAACCGCAATGATTCTGTCATCTAAATTCATAAATATATCTGTTTTATAGTTAAATTATTCCAAAAAGCGCGCAAAGTTACAAAAAAATTTGTATATGTGCAAAAAAAATTGTAATTTTGCAGCGTTTTACAATAATTATAAATGAAAAAGTTCAATTTTTGGGATATCGTGTGTGGCTGGGTAGTGTTTGCTATCGCAGCAGCGACGTATCTACTTACGATGGAGCCGACCGCTTCTTTCTGGGATTGCGGTGAGTTTATTTCAAGTGCTTATAAGTTTGACGTAGGTCATCCGCCCGGAGCACCGTTCTTCATGATGATGGGGCATTTCTTCTCGCTTTTTGCGTCAGATACGGCTCATGTGGCGATGTGTGTTAATGCTCTTTCGGCATTAGCGTCTGCGTTCACTATTCTCTTCCTTTTCTGGACGATTACGGCATTAGGACGCAAATTAGTGAAGCCCGACACGTTAGCCAAGACGATTGGTCTTCTTGGCGCCGGTGCTGTAGGTGCATTGGCTTATACGTTCTCGGACACCTTCTGGTTCTCAGCAGTGGAGGGAGAGGTCTATGCTTCCTCGTCCCTGTTTACGGCAATCGTCTTTTGGCTTATCCTCAAGTGGGATGAGCAGGCAGACGAGCCTCATTCCGACCGATGGCTGATTGCTATCATGTACCTTATGGGACTGAGTATTGGTGTGCACTTGCTGAACCTGCTGACGATACCGGCTATCGTGCTGGTTTACTATTTCCGCCGCTACGCTTTCTCGTGGAAGGGTGTGATAACTGCTTTCCTCGTTTCGTGTCTCATCTTGGTGGTTATCCTTTACGGTATCATCCCGGGTGTTCCCACGATTGCAGGTTGGTTCGAGTTGCTCTTTGTTAACGGCTTAAGTTGTCCGTTTAATACGGGTCTGTTCGTTTACTTGATTTTGACCTTTGCTGCGTTGGTTTGGGCTATACTGGAAACGTCTAAGGCGTCAGAAAATAAGCAACGAGAGAAAGGAGATTGGCGTTCTATTTTTGCAACGATAGTGGCTGCTACTTTCGTAGGTGTTCCATTCTTGTGGGGCAGTGTGATTATTGGTATTCTTCTAATATGTACAGTGCTGGTTATCGCGAATGTGCTAAATAAGAAAATATCCTCCTCTGTTCTTAATACGGTGGTGACGATGATTGCGGTTATTCTTGTCGGATATGGCTCTTACGCCGCTACGGTTATTCGCTCAAATGCCGACACGCCGATGGATCAGAATAGTCCGGATAACGTCTTTGCCCTTAAGTCTTACCTTAACCGCGAGCAATACGGTGACCGCCCGCTATTCTATGGCCAGTATTACAACGCGCCTGTAGAGCGTTACAAGAAACATATGAATCAAGGTTATTATTCCTGTGCTCCTGTAACCAAAGAGGGCGCTGCGTATTATGCTCCGGCACCAAAGGAAGAAGGAAAGTCCGATGCTTATGTAAAGACAGGATATAAAACATCCTATGTTTACAATGACGACTTCTGCACTCTCTTCCCTCGCATGTACTCTTCGCAAGGCGAACATGTTAATGCTTACAAAGAATGGGCACAAATAAGAGGGAAAACGGTTCGCTACATGGAATGTGATCAAAGACAATCGGCCAAATGTCCTACTTTTATTGAGAACCTGCGTTTCTTCTTTAGTTATCAGGTCAATTTCATGTACTGGCGTTATTTTATGTGGAACTTTGCCGGACGTCAGAACGATTTGCAGTCTTATGGTGACATAACGAAGGGTAACTGGATTTCGGGTATCCCGTTCATAGACAATGCTCGGTTAGGCGACCAGTCCAAATTACCGACGATTCTAAAGGAGAATAAGGGACATAACGTTTACTATATGTTGCCTCTGCTGTTAGGTCTAATAGGTATCATCTGGCAATTAATCAAGCGTGCAGGGAAACAGGATAAAGAAGGACTGCGTTCGTTTACGATTGTCTTCTTACTCTTCTTCCTTACCGGTTTGGCGATTGTTATCTACCTCAATCAGACACCTTATCAACCGCGCGAGCGTGACTACGCGTACGCGGGCAGTTTCTACGCCTTCTGCATTTGGATAGGTCTGGGTGTGCTCGGTATAGTTGATTGGCTCACAACGCAAATGAACAAAATAGATGGAATAGATAATCCTTCTTGGGATAATGATTCTATGACGAATCCGATTGTAGCCCTTGTTGTTGTTATCGCCACGCTTGGTGTACCGGCTCTGATGGCTCAGCAGAACTGGGATGACCATGACCGTTCACCGCGATATTCGTGCCGTGACTTTGGTGCTAACTACTTGAAGTCGTGCGAGACGCAGGGTATTATCTTTACCAATGGTGATAACGATACTTTCCCCTTGTGGTATAACCAAGAGGTAGAAGGTGAAGGAACGGATCTGCGTGTTTGTAACCTCAGTTATCTCCAGACAGACTGGTATATCAATCAGATGAAACGTCCTTATTATGAGTCTCAAGCACTGCCGATAGAGTGGAAGTATGAAGATTATGTGGAGAATGTAAATGAAATCGTTTATGTCTATTCACAAGAGAGTGCCTCTTCCTCTGTTGATGAAGCCTTTGAGCGTATTCGTCCAAGTAAGATTGAGGAGAAGGAGATGGAACGTCTGGAACGGATGCTCAATTCAGGTGCTATCTCGCAGAAGAAATACAATGATGAGGTTGCAATGCTGAAAGAAAAGAAAATAACTAATATAACGGAACATAGAGAAGTGCCACTACCAACAAATCATCTCTATTTCGACGGACCAAACGGAGAGCAGATACCTATATCTTCTAAGAACTACTATACTCGCTCGGAGATGATGATAATGGAGATGTTAGAGCATAACGACTGGAAGCGTCCGTTCTATTTCGCAGTCTCTTGTGGTGACTCTTATTACTTAGGCCTGAAACCGTACTTTGAGTTAACCGGTTTGGCTTACCGCGTCACGCCTACACGTAGTGCAGATGGTCAACCACGTGTGAATACGGAGGTGATGTACGAAAATATGATGCATAAGTTTAAGTTTGGTAACCTCGATCATCCGGGTGTTTACATTGACGAGAACTTACATCGTATGTGCCACACGCATCGTATGATGTTCTTGGAACTGGCAGAGGCTTTGTATAAAGAGCGTCAGTACGATAAGGCTCGTGAGGTGCTGAATTATTCGCTGAAGGTGCTGCCGACCTATAATCTGCCCTTTGCTTCAACCGATTACACCTCTGTTGGATATGCACAGTTGTTTTATCGCTTGGGCGGTGAGGAGGATGTTAAGATGGCTAATACCATTATCCGTGAGTTGGCAAATAATTGTGTCGAGTATTTAGAGTGGGGAGAAAACATAAGGAAAAACTTGCAAGCGTCTGTTCAACAAACTCTTGGACATCAGTCGGCTATCTTCGGTTATGCGTTGCAGATGGCAGACCGCTATAATCAAGCGGAACTAGTGGATGAGTTTTATCCTCTCTACACACAGTACGTTCATTAATTGACTACGTTGAGTAGTCTCGCATGCCCAAGGGCGTAATAATAAATGCCTGTCGAACTCTCGACAGGCATTTATTTTTGCAATTTATGAGCAATGATTAATTATCGCTCTAACTTAACGACTAAGGCGCTGAGTGGAGCGACGCGAATAGGCTTTTGACGCGCCGTGAAGGGGCAGAGGTCTATGCTCTCGCCGGTCATAATGTTCGTGCCTTGGGGATTATACTCGCCAAGAATCTCGTTGTAGTGGCTAACGGGCACTTCGCGCTCCTGCTCGGAAGCGTTGATAAAAACGAAGACGGCTCCCTCGTCCGTATAGCGGAAATAAGCGTACGTGTTGTCACGACCGGCGAAGTGCATCGTCTTACCATTCCAAATGATCGGTTCTGCCTTGCGGAAACTAAAGAGTTTAGAGTGGAAAGCGTAGAGGTCTTTTTGCTCCGTAGATAAGGTGCTGTACTCTGGCAGAGGGCGACGCAAACCCGAGTGTCCCATCGACATATCGGACGAGCGAACGCCGTACTCGTCACCGGCAAAGATCTGCGGAATACCGCGCATCGTGGCAATCATAGTGAGCGCTAACTTGACGCGACGATAATCGTTGTCTTTCACCACATCAGCTATACGATCCATATCGTGGTTACCCACAAAGAGCAAGAGTTGGTAGGGGTTAGCGTAGAGGTGGTCTTGCGACATAGCGTCATAGACTTTCATCATGCCGTTTCCCCAACCGCTACCATCGTTCTCTAAGGCTTGGCGAATAGCCTCCTCTACGGGGAAGTCCATCACCGCAGGCAGGTGCGAGTTAAAACCGTCGTAGTTCCTCGCGTTAGCTTGCCAATAGGCCACATTAGAAGCGGGACGCGTCCACGTTTCACCTACGATATTAAAGTTGGGATACTCGTCCAAGATAGCTTGGCACCATTCGGAGGCGGGCTCTTTCTCTATATACGGATACGTATCTACGCGCAGACCGTCGAGGTTGGCATACTCAATCCACCAAATAGCCCACTGCTTGAAGTAGTGCAAGAGGTCGCGGTTGCGGATGTTCATGTCCGGCATGGCCTTGTCAAACCAAGCAGAGTTATTCAGTTCGCGGTCATAAACGGAGGCGTTGATGTCGTAGTTAGCCGAGAAGACGTTATTGGTTGTCGTATAATCGGGGAAGGTGTTAATCCAGTCAGCATAAGGATAATCCTTCATCCACCAGTGCGTTGAACCGCAGTGGTTGGGAACCATATCCATGATGAACTTCAGCCCTTTCTCGTGCGCTTTGGCAACCATCTCGCGGTATAGTTCGTTCGTACCGTAACGGGGGTCGATGTGGTAATAATCGGAGCAAGCGTATCCGTGGTAGGACCACTCTGCCTCGTTATCGCAGAGTAGGGGAGTAGGCCAGATAGCCGTGGCACCTGTCTCAATGATATGGTCAAAACTGTTGATGATTCCTTGTATATCGCCCCCCCAACGACCGTGAATGAAGTCCTTACGAGCCGGTTCGGCGCAGGTCTTGACAGTGTTGTTCGTCTCGTCACCATCCACAAAGCGGTCGGACATGATGAGGTAGATAACGTCAGCCGTAGTGAACGACCCACGCTCACGACTGCCCTTGCGACGGGTGTTAATGGTGTATTGAACGGAAGTTTTCTTGTTGCCTTTCTTGAGGGTGATAGTGTATGTGCCTGCTTTCTGTACGTCTAAATCGACGAAAAGATAATTAGGCGACTCGGCATTATGCTGACCCTTTACGATCAGTCCTTCTGCGGGTTTGATACTAACCTGAGCGTCTGCCAAGTCTTGACCTTGTAGCATCAGGGTGAGTGGGCAGTTCATGTCCGTCCACCAAGACAGCGGTTCAGCGCGGTCAATGCGTGGGCGTAGAGGAGTAGCGGAGTAGAGGGGTAGGGATAGTGCCAAACCAAAGAGGCACAGGGTACAAAAGAAAGAATGTCTCATAGTATATTAATATTAAATCTTTCAGCCGTAGGCGGTCATACAGTGAAGCGGTCTATAAAAGTATGCACAAACCTATAAGCCGGGTTCTGTACCCTTACGGGTGTTCATCATTAATCTTGGTCGATTATTACTAAGCGACTCTATCGCGCTCTACCCTCCGACTCGGACGAGCCGCCCTCAGACGTCGGTTTACATGAGTTTGCTGCCCGCAGTGTAGTCGTTTCACCCGCCCGAAGGCGACTCGTCTCTGTACCAGTGACCAAACATTACTGCCTGTCGGCCGTTAACCGATGCGGTGCTCTACGCAGCCCGGACTTTCCTCTACCTTCCGGTAGCGATGAACCGGCTTGCACATACAAAAAAAGAGCGGCATAAGGGAGTCGAACCCTCCTCCTAAGCTTGGGAAGCTTATGCACTACCGATGTGCTAATACCGCAATTCGGGTGCAAAGATACAACAAAAATTTGGTATGAGCAAATATTTTTACGTTTTTTAGGCAAAAAAGATGAAATCTAACCATATAAAGTACAAAAATCACTACGGAAACTTGTTTATGGTAGTGATTTGTGGACTTTGGATGGGAGGGCATAGCCCTTGCCTAAAAAACGTAATTCTTTGCTCATATTCATAAACGTGCGAATGTATTTTCGGGGGAATGCCGCTTGCGGCAGGCGGCGTCCGAAGATACAACTTTTTTTAATTATGCAAATAAATTCCTATTTTTTGTGGCATTTTGATTCCTATTTTTGTGACACATACCCTACTATTATTATAAACCATTGAAGCCCCCTAACTCCCTAATGGGGGGGGGACCATAGTTGGCGATGACCAGATGTCCAACTTCGAGAGTGAAAGATGTCAAGTTTTTTAGGAAAGTGTCAACGAATGCGGAAAAGGCAGTGGCGGACTTGGCGGACTTGGCGGACAAACGAAATCTGTCCGCGAAAAGTCGTAAAAAACGCGTAACTTGCTGATTTACAGTAGTGTAATATGGCAGCGGAAAGTGCGGGTTCTGCGGATTTCCGCTGTTTCCGCTGTTTCCGCACTCTAATCCCAACCCCTCCTCGCAGAGGTTTGGCAGCCTCCACGCAGGGCTTAATAAAAACCCGATTAAAACCCGATTTTAGACCTGCGGAGGACCTACTTATCAATTATAATTCTGCACTGCCTCTTCCGTCTCTGTACCCGTAGCAATGCCGTAGCATCATAGGACCTACATAGCCCCTACAAAACCTATGGTTCACTATTTTTAATAATTCAGCCCGAATGCCCAAAGAGGAATTACATTGGAATAACCAAATCTGCATTTTTTTAGTGCATATTTCGTTGGAATATGCATTTTTTTGGTGCATATTTTGCCAAAATCTGCATTTTTTTAGTGCAAAATCCTTTTATAGAGCATTAGTATATCTCCACTATTTCCCGTTGGAGGCGGCGGGTGAGTTGGTCTCGCGTGAGAGGGATGGCATTAGGCGTGATTTGCGTTATGCGCTGCGTGGCATTAACCTCCAAAGGTATAGCCTGCTTCTTGGCACCAATAATAGTAGCGTCGGTGTGCAGGTTCTTTTCCAAAATATAAATATGCTCACCCTGCTGCTGATACAGCGTATTAAAATGAATATCCGCCGTGGCTTGACGTAAACGGAACTTATTGATTTGTTGCTCGCTAAGATTAAGCATATTCAGCATTGCCAACTGACCCGCGTCTAACTTAACTCCAAAAGGAATCTTAATCTTCATCTTTATTTGCTCAGCACTACGCACAAGACGTAAGGTTCGACTATCTACAATAAAATGCACCGTATATTGGACGCGGAAGATGAGCATGAAACTCTTCTTAACAGTATAGGTTAGCACGGTCACATCATCGTTCTCCTTATTCACCGACCAATGGCGCACATCGTCCATATATTCTCCAAACTCAGCTTTGGCATTGCCCATGGCAAATAAACCTTTGTGCACCACAACGCCCGAATCAATAGCAGAAGCCGCCTTGCGCGTCTTAGAACCCATCTGCTCGAGAATATCCGTGGTATAAATACTATCTGCAAGTTTGCGAATAGCCGGAGCAAAATAACGCTTGCAGTACTCGCCGTGGAATTGGAGAGAGTCTTGTGGAGTGTCGCTATTGTAAGATGGAGGTAGGGTGTTGTAGGGTAAGGTAACGACAGTGGCAATCATCTGCTCAATGCCCCAGGGCTTATCCTCACTATCCATCCTTACATCGGACACCATGCGATAAGCAGTAGGCGTGATTGGCCAATCGGACTGCAATTGCTCATAAACGGCTTGCAAGAGCAACGCCATCTGCTTGCGCTTATTGGCGTACTTGGGCTGATTGGCACTGACGACCATCTCTTCGAGACCGATGGGCTGTTCTTTTAAGATAATAAGACCGCCTTCGCTGGTCGCTCCGGCGACTCCGATACTCCGTTGCGCTGTAAGACTGTCGGCGAGGACGGAGGCTTTTTCGTAACCGATATAGGAGATGACCACCTCACTGCCCGAGGCAAGGTCTGCCTCGAACGTGAAGTAGCCATCGTTATTAGTAGCTGTACCTTTAACGGGGTCGTCCATCGGATAGACCGTGGCATAAGGCAACGGTTCACCGGCACGATTGACCACACGACCGCTGTAGGTCATTGCTTGGAGAGAAAACCCAAGCAAGACCGCTAACGCTGTAAGACCGCTGCGCATTACTTACTCAGCAATTTATATTGCCAAGGAGCTAAAGTGAACGTTTGTTCTGCTGCTAACTCTGCCTCGTGACCACAAAGGCAAGTGTATTTTCCGGCATAGTCACCTAACTGAAGGGTAACGGTTTGCTCCTCTGCGGACATGTTCATAACGGCAATAACCGTGTTCTCCTTATTGCACTTAGCGCAAACGAAGGGACGAACACAAGCAAAGATAGCGTCGTTATCTGCGTCTAAACGGTACATGGGTGCACCTATCTCAGGACTCCACAGCGCTTTGTTATTCTCGCGGAAAGCGTTGAGCGTTTGATAGAGAGCGAATTCAGGAGCCTTACCCTCTGTGGGCAGGTCAATAACGTCCTTCTCAAAGAACTCAAGGCGGTGGTTATTACCATTGATTTGACCCGTGTAAATCTCCGGCATACCGGGAACGATATAGGTGAAAGCTGCAAACAGATGAGCCGCATTGCCCATGCGCTCGAACTCGGTTCCGTTCCAACTGTTCTCATCGTGGTTGGAGGTGAAGTTCATACGGATAGCCTTGGCGCGGAGCGTGGTATCTACCTTAGCAAAATAAGCCCAGAGGTCATTCACCGTGCTCTTACCTTGAGCTACGTTATTCATTAAGTGGTGCAACTCCCAACCGTAGTACATATCAAAAGCCGTCTCGGTGAGTTCTTGTGCTTTGTCCTCGTTCTCGGCAAGGGTGAAGATAGTGGGATAATCCTTGCGCAGTTCCGTTATTGCCCAGTTCCAGAAATCCGTAGGAACCTCGCCGGCAACATCGCAACGGAAACCGTCGATGTTCATCTCGTCCAGCCACCATTTCATAGCCTCAAACATAGCTTGACGCATCTCTTGTTTTCCGTAGTTCAGTTTAGCAATGTCGGTCCAATCATACTGAACCATGAGGTTACCCAGACTGTCACGATAATGCCAGTCTTCGTTTTGCGCCCAAGCATGATCGGGAGCGGTGTGATTAGCTACCCAGTCGAGGATAACCTTAAAGCCCATCTCATGAGCCGTAGCTACGAAATGCTTGAAGTCCTCTTTAGTACCGAACTCGGGATTGATGTCGCAGTAATCTTTAATGGAGTAGTAACTACCAAGCGTACCCTTACGGGTGATAACGCCAATGGGTTGGCAGGGCATAACCCAAATAATGTCGATGCCGTTCTCCTTCAGTTGAGGCAGAATCTGCTCCTCTGCTGCTGCAAAAGTACCTTCAGCCGTTACTTGGCGGGTGTTGAGTTCATAAATGGTGGTGTTGTACGCCCAGCAAGGGTGAGCTTTTTCACAACATTTCTTACCGCAAGCGGTCAAGACAAAGCAGCTAACGAGTGCTGCAAAGAAAAGTGTTTTTTTCATAATGATTGATTGTTAATTAATGATTAATGTTTATTGTTACAGGTTTTAAACCCTTTGAAGTGAACGTTGTTTGACCTTTATAGGTAATGAAAGTGCATTGACCCTTGAAGACGGGCATTTGGTGTTTGGTGTTTAGTGTCTGGTGTTTGGTAGATGGTTGCATCGGGTAGAGGCAGGTGGGGTCACCATTAGCAGCGGCTTTGACCACTCCCGTAGCCGTAATGAGGTTATCCGCCTCGGGGCAGAGGTTACCGTGCTTATCCACTACACTAATCGTGATATAATTCAGTTCCTCGGGATTCTCGTCCTTATTCGCCCACTCAGCCACTAAATGGTGCGGTTTACCCGCCGTGCGCACGATGCGTTCATCGGCAATCTCACCGGCTTCATTATAAGCAACAACTTTGAGTTCGCCCGGTTCATAAATAGTGTGCATCCACATGAGGCGATAACGTGGCAGTATATCCGCCTCCGCAGGACAACCCCAAGAAGCGACTTCGAAATCGCCTACCTTAGGCGCTTCACTCTGACCAAAGCGTTGACGACCTTGGCTGACGCCGTTAATGAACACTTCTGCTTCGGGATAAGAGGTATAAACAAAGACGGGTGTTTCCTCTCCCTCACGTCCGTGCCACGTCCAGTGGGGCAGTACATGGAGGGTAGGGGATTGGGTGTCCCATTGCGATTTATAGAGATAGTAGCGGTCTTTGGGCAGCGAGGCAAGGTCGATGATACCAAAGTAAGACGAGTGAGACGGCCACGCGTCCGTGTCATAAGGCGAGGGCTCGCCTAAGTAGTCAAAACCGGTCCAAACGAACTGACCTAAATGCCAAGGGTTATCGTCTGCCAGTTGGAAATCGTAATCGGGCAGACCCGACCACGAGCAGTACTCCACATCGTAACCCGAAGACTGATTACCCGGGTGAAAAGCATCGGGGCGTATCACCACGGGATAAGTATAAGTCCCACGAGTAGAGACGGTAGAAGCCGTTTCAGAGCCGAGTATCATTTTCTGCGGCAGTCTTTGATATGCTTCCTCGTAATGGCAGGTGCGGTAGTTCAGTCCGGGAATATCGAGAACGGCACCAAAGCCGTTGCTCATGATAGCCGTTACTTGGTCGCAACCACAGGTCACGAGGCGCGTGGAGTCAAGTTCGTGCACTTTGTCTTGCAACATCTTAGCCGTAGCCGGTCCGTCGGGGAGGGTCTGATCCCAGACCTCGTTGCCAATCGACCACATAACAACGGAAGGATGATTGCGGAAGTGCAGCATCATATTCGTTATATCGCGCTCCCACCACTCGTTGAACTCATTGTGGTAGTCGTTCTTTCCTTTGGGTCGTGTCCACGTGTCGAACGCTTCAACGATGACCATCAGTCCTATTTCGTCGCATAACTCAACGAGTTCGGTAGAAGGCATGTTATGGGTAGTGCGAACGGCATTACAACCCATCTGCTTGAGCATCGTCAGTTGGTGACGAAGCGCATCACGATGAACAGCCGTACCGAGTGGACCGAGGTCGTGGTGCAAGCACACGCCCTTGAACTTAGTGGGTACTCCGTTAAGGTAGAAGCCGCTATCGGGCTTAAACTCCAAGGTGCGAACGCCGTAGGGTACATCGCGACTATCAACCAGCGTGTTGCCGTTATAGACGCGAATATGAGCGGTGTAGAGATGTGGATTCTCCGGACTCCACATATTTAGTTTAGAGTTTAGAGTGTAGAGTTTAGAGTATCCTTCTATCTCTACGCGAGTAGAGGGGGTGCGGTTGGCAACATCCACGGTGATGGTGTCGTTCGTTATGTGCACACCCCAAACGGGAATGTGTGTGTGGGCTTGACGGTAGAGTTTAACTTGACGGTACAAACCCGCTCCCGGGTACCAACGAGACGATTCGGGTTGGTTACGAAGGCGGAAGACAATCGTGTTCTCTCCATCTCTCAGATACGGCGATATATCGCAATGGAAAGCGTTATAGCCGTAGGGCCAGTACGTCACGAGCGAGTCGTTAACAAAGACCTGAGCGTGCGACATGGCTCCATCGCAGTACAGCGTGTAAACACTATCACGACGGTCGGATAAAGAGATGGTGGTCTTATATTCCGCCGTTCCAAACCAGTTTAGTCCACCGGTACGACCTGTTTTATCCGTTGCTGTGGTCTCTCCGTTCTGCACCACCGCCACCGTTTGGAGGTCGTTGGCACGGTCAAAAGGAGTGGTGATTGCCCAGTCATGAGGCACAGCCACAGACCGCTGCGCTGAAAGACTATCAGGTGTTTGGCTGAATAGCCACGAGGTGAGGTAAGTGATGGTTAGAATCAGTGTTGCCATAGTTGTATAAGTGCTTGATTTGGTTGACCGTTAGAGGTGAAAGCGCCCATATTATAGGATCCCCAACCGTCTTTGGTATATTCCGTAGGTTTCCAGTTATTGTAGCAGGTAGGCTCCCAATAGAAGGCACCATCGTAATAAGGCAGTGTGTCCAGTTTAGCACGCAAATCGGCTATCACCTTCACCGCCGTTGGTACTTGTGCCTTGGCAGATAGAGTACCTATCTCGGATAACATAATCGGGCAGTTAAACTCGCCATGAAGGAGTTTGATGTTATTAAGAGCCAGTTTATTCATTTCTGACCACGACTTGCCTGACCATGCTTGCATCATGGGGTAGTGACTCAGTCCAATGGCATCGAACTTACCGCCATTGGCTTTCATCTTACGGAAGAACCAGTTGTTGTTCTCGTAGGCGTTATCTATGTGTATCACCACAATGGCTTCGGGGAAGATGGCTTTGGTGGCATCATAACCGGCTGTAGTGAGGGCGGCATAGTTCTTCCAACCATCGGGCAGGTCGCCTTGGCTGTTCCATAGTTGTGCCGTTGGCCACAACATACCGTTGCGGGTCTCGTTTCCAATCTGTACCCAAGCAGGGGTGACGCCCTCCGCTTTGAGAGCGGTTAAAACGGTTGTGGTGTGTGCTACGAGCGAATCGCGTAGGGCGTCAAACTTGCAGTTCTTCCAAGCAGTGGGTTTAGTTTGCTTAGAGGGATCTGCAAAGTAATCCGAGTAGTGGAAATCAATCATCACATTCAGACCGAGTTCAGCAGCGCGCTTAGCTTTAACTAACACGTCGGGTAGGTTACACCAGCCTGTGCTATGATTGACCCACACACGAAGACGAACAGCGGTCATACCATAACTCTTGAGCAAAGACATAACCTCTTGTGGTTGTGCTAAAGAGTCATAAAAGAGCACGCCCATTTGCTCCTGCTCCGTTATCCACGATAAGTCCGCTCCGCGGATGGGGAGTAGGGCTTCTTGTGTCTGGTGTGTGGTGTCCTGTGGTTGGTGTGTGGTGTCCTGTGGTTGGTGTGTAGTGTCCTGTGGTTGGTGTGTGGTGTCTTGTTTTTGGCGAGTATCATCCGGAGTAGGCATTGGATTATTACAAGCTAAAAGCAAGAGTGCCGTCCACAGTAATAGTACTTGTTTCATTGCGATTGATTTTTACATTAACAACTTGACCCATATATACGCGATTGAACTCCAATGTGTTCTCGTCGGCATAAACAGGGATATAGTCACCATAGATAAGCGGCATACACGTGCGACGCAGATGAATGAGTTCTTGCATTTTAGCACGGAAAGCTTGCTCGTCTTCGTTCAGTCCCTCAAAGCGCATCATGTGACGGTTGTCGGGGTCGTTACCGCCCGGTTGAGCGTACTCGTCTCCTTGATAAACGCAGGGCACACCCGGGATAGTGAAGTTAATCATCTCTTGCAGCATGGTGAGACGGTAGGCTTTCTCGGCATCGCCTATTCCTACCTCTCGCGTCCAACCTTCTTCTTTGGCATCGTCCGTGAATGCGAGTGCTCCGCCGGCAATGGAAGCAAAGCGTGCTTGGTCATGATTACCGGATATATTACCCATCGTGTGGTGTGCTCCGTAAGTGGCCAAAGACTCGCGAATAGTGCGGTCTATATCTGACATAGGCTGTTCGCTCATTAAGGCGTGCAGAATAGTATAATAAACATTGAAATCAAATTGGGCATTGAGCATGCCTGTTTTGATATAGATATTGATGAGTTCTGGACTGCCGTAGGTCTCACCTATCATCCAGATATGGCGGTCGGGGAAACGTTCCGCAATCTTAGCACCGAGGGTGCGCCAGTAACACTCTGGGATATGCTTGCAGGCGTCGTGACGGAAACCGTCGAAGTCATAGTTCTCGAGCCAATAGAGGGCGGTGTCAGTCATGGCTTGATAAACCTCCTCACGCTCCAAGTCGAGGGTGGGGATATGAACATCAAACCAAGTGGTGAGGCGTGCCTCGTCCCATAGTTCGAAGTTACGACGACCATCGGGCAGAATCGAATCCGTGTGCCAATCGGGGTGCTGAACATAAGTGGGCGACTCGATGTGCATATGGTTGGCTACATAGTCGAGAATAACGTTCATCTCGTGTGCGTGCGCGGTATTAAGTAAGGTCGTTAGTTCGTCCGGCGTACCGAAACGCTGTTCAACCACCGTACCGAAGATAGGCCAATAACCGTGATAGCCGGTGTATTTGGTGTAATTATGAGTTATGAATTTTGAATTTTGAGAATCATCGTATTTGTTGCCGTTCTTGAACTCATAATGTCCCCATGCCGTCCACGGGTTCTGGGTAATAGGACTAACCCAAAGTGTCGTGATACCGAGGGAGTCGAAGAAACCGTCCTCAATCTTAGCCGTAATACCTGCCAAGTCTCCGCCTTGATAATCAACTATATCTAATACTTCGGGCGAGTTAATCTTCCAATCATTGTCCTTATTGCCGTTGTTAAAGCGATCCACCAAAAGCGAGTATAGTACTTGCGCATTATCGTCATGACGATTCAGTTGACTCGCATTCGTGATGGGACAACCGTCCTCTAACGGAATAAGGATGTCGTTAAAGAGGGTGTCTTCATCTACGGCATAAACGCGTAAGAAAGAACGCTTCGCTGATTGCTTCGCTGAGAGATTGATAGTGAGGGTTTGCGTTGCTTCGTCAAAAGCGTAGGAATCAAGAGTGATGTTGTCTATCATCACTACGAATTTCGGGTTTGTGACGGGTTTGCTAAAGCCTACGCGAACCACCTTGTCCTCGCAGCCGGTAGTGAACATCGCCTGCTCAACGGGCAATTGAGGCAATGCTACAATATCCGTTTCACCTTGACGAATAACATTTAACTTATTTCCCTCAATAAAAATCGTGTCGGGATTGCCGGGGATGTAATCGGTGAGTAGAACAGTGGTCATATCTCCCGTGAGGTGAATAGGCATAATAGGATTATGCGGAGCCTTGGGAGCGCAACTCGTGAGGAGTAGAGGGGTAGAGGAGTAGAGGAGTAGGGTAGCTCCTATAACCTTTAAGATGGAGTGTTTCTTAGCCACAAGGGCACGATTAACTTCGTTTTTCATGATTGTATATGTTTATAAAATTCGGTTACTGCAACGATGCCTTTTTCCCATACTTCCAGATCCATTGACTCATTGGGCGAGTGAATAGCATTGGCCTCTAAACCAAAGCCCATGAGGATAGTCTTAACGCCTAAGATGCGTTCAAAAGAGGCGATAATCGGAATACTACCTCCGCGGCGTGCAGCAATAGGACGTTTGCCAAAAGCAATAGCAAAACCTTCTTCGGCAGCCTTATAAGCCGGTAAGTCGATAGGACAAAGGTAGGCTTCACCCCCGTGCATAGGCGTAACGGTCACGCGAACACCCTTCGGGGCGATAGATTGGATATAGTCAACAAAAGCCTTTGAGATGACTTCGTGGTTCTGATTGGCAACGAGGCGGCAACTCACTTTAGCGTAAGCCTTAGAGGGCAGAACGGTCTTACTGCCTTCGCCTGTATAGCCACCCCAAATACCGCAAATGTCAAACGTCGGGCGGCAGGAGTTGCGCTCCAAAGTTACATAGCCGTCCTCACCAAAGACATCATCTACGTCAATAGCTTTTTTATAGGCTTGCAGATCGAAAGGTATCTGGCTAATCATGTCGCGCTCCTCTTTTGTCATGGGTACTACATCGTCATAGAAATGCGGAACGGTGATGCGTCCTTTATCGTCAATGACCTGAGCGAGCATCTCCGTTAGGGCGTTAATGGGGTTCTTAACGGCACCGCCGAAGTGACCCGAATGTAAGTCACGATTGGGACCGGTAACCTCTATCTGCCAGTAGCATAAACCGCGTAAACCGGTAGTGAGAGAGGGTGTGTCTTTGCCAATCATAGAGGTGTCGGAAACGAGAATGAAATCGCAAGCGAGTAGGTCTTTGTGCTCCTCAATAAAAGCTTCCAAAGAGGGTGAACCTATCTCTTCCTCGCCCTCAAAGATAAACTTAACGTGACAATTCATCAACCCCTCGTTGACGAGGTACTCAAAGGCTTTGGCTTGAATCATAGCCTGCCCCTTATCGTCGTCCGCCCCACGTGCGTAGAGACGACCATCACGAATAGTGGGTTCCCACGGATTAGATTGCCACAGTTCAAGCGGCTCTGCCGGCATCACGTCATAGTGAGCATAGACAAGCACCGTTGGTACTTGTGAGTTTAGAGTGGAGAGTGTAGAGTTTAGAGAGGGAGTGTATTCGGCAAAGACAAAGGGGTTGCCGTTGGAAGGCATCACCTCTGCATGTTGACAACCGGCTTGACGTAGCAGTTCAACCCAACGTTCGGCACAACGAAGCATATCCGCTTTGTGCTCGGGTTGACAACTGACAGATGGAATACGAATGAGGGACGCCCACTCGTCGTAAAAACGCTGCTTGTTAGCAGAAATGTAATCTTGAATGTTCATGGTGTATAGTGTTTGGTGTTTAGTGTTTGATTTTAACGGCTTTGACGCGGAACCCTGCGGCACGGAGTTGAGCCAGCAGTCCTTCGTCTCCTCCTAAATAAATGGCATTCAACGTAACAAACGTTCGTCCGTCCTTTAGATAGGGAGTTAAGCGTTTAACCCATTGTTTATTGCGCTGACTAAAGACTTTATAATCGGAATAGGAAACGGAGGTCTCGTTATCCGGACGAGCTATTTGATAGGCTATGTCATTCAAACGTCCGTGCAAATATAAATCACGAATGATTCGCTCCTGTTCCACTTCTTTCTCCGGATAATCAATCACTTTCTTCAGTTCTTGGCACTGCCAAGCGATGGGTTCGCGGTCAAAGGCAATATACATCGTCTCGGAAGCATTATCTAAGCCCATAACAGGTTTTCCTTCTTCTTCAGCTAATGCCTCAAAATAAATGGATATCGGGAGTAGAGGTGTAGAGGTGTAGGGGAGTAGGGTGTCCTGTGTTGAGTGTTGTATATTGGGTAACAACCAGCGGTGAAGGAGTTCGTCACGGTAGAGTTCCGTTAGGTAGGAAGGTTTGAGCCGACCTAACGAGTCTATATCTAAATCTAATAAGGAGAGACATGCCGTTCGTATATACTCGTAATCGGTGGGTGCAAAGAGGCCTCTTAGTCCGATAGAGTCCGGCAATAAAGCAGCTTGACGCATAACGGCAATAGCCTCATAATCTTGCAAAGCAAACTCCGTCACTACGCGTTCACATTGGGAGTAGGGAAGTAGAGGAGTAGCGCCCTTCGGGCTGGAGTAGCGCCCTTCGGGCTGATAGATTGAATCTAAATAACTCACATCCACATAAGGGTTAGTGGCAA
Source organism: Paludibacteraceae bacterium (assembly GCA_024400115.1). Lineage (GTDB taxonomy): Bacteria > Bacteroidota > Bacteroidia > Bacteroidales > Paludibacteraceae > Colicola. Next base: position 25,465 of record JAKSNF010000016.1, read on the forward strand.
AGATATATGACTTACCCTTAGCACTATTGCCCGACACCTCGTAGAGGAGCTGCGCCCTTGCAGGAGAACAAAGAATAAGGAGCAAGGACAAAAGACCTATTTTATATACTTTTTTCAACTTTCAACTATTTGAATCGGGTCAGGAGGTTATAAGCTTGATAAATACCGAGTTCGCCTGCTTTACTAAGGTCAGCAAGACCTTTTTCATGATCGCCTTCACGACCAAGGAAGATATACGTCAAACCACGATTGAAATACGCTTCGGCAAAATCATTGTCGCACTCAATAGCTTTCGTATATTGTCTAATCGCTTCCTCAAACTCTTTTTGTGTGCATAAGATATTAGCCTTGTTATAATACGCAAAACTAAAGTCTGGCAGCAACTGCAAGGTGTGGTCATAGTCTCGGAGCATGATCTCGTAATCTATGGGTGATAATACGGTCAACTCCCCTGCTGAACGCTGATACTCATATAAGCGATAACGCCAATTAGCGCGGCAGAAAGTGAGTATTGCCTCCGTCTCGTCACTATGATAGTCAGAGCCGTTGATGAGTTGTAACGCACGTGTGCAATCGTCTATAGCAGACGAGTAGTCTTGTACCAGCGAGAACTCCATTGCCCGCGTTAGGAAAGCGTCTGCACTTAACTCGCGTTCCAATCGTTCGGATAAACGATTGATTCGGTCAAAGTGCTGATTAACCATATCCGCCGTTAGCGTTAGGTCTTGCAAGGAGACATAAAGCGGTGCCGGCAGGAGACGTTGTCGATTGAAGATATCCAACGCCGAGTGGGTATAATTAGTGGCAGGCGTAGAGCGATTGGTGGATTGAACGCCGTTCTGACTATGGTAGTAACTAAGGCTGAAATTAGGCTCGTTAATCACATCCACATATCGGTTCTGAATCGAACCACGGGTATCGGAACCGATGCGATTAGCTTCGTCTAATTGGTTTTGTGCCGCACGAGAGGAGAACTCCTTGCGATGGTCTTTCGTCTTAGGTTGAGACTGCGCTACCGTCACGCCGGTGTGGATGGTGCGGCTATTGCTTGTTGTTGATTGTTGGATAGAGTCTTGATGATTGCCGACAGAGGCACTCTGCTGTTCCAACTCATAGGCCGTTTGGCGGTACTTATAAGCTGCCTTACCTTCCCCTAAAGCCGTTTTGGCTTGTGCTGCTAAGTAATAAGACGGCAAGAAATAAGGATGACTTGCAATGAGTTCGTCAAAGCAACTAACTGCCTGCTTCCATTGCTTGAGTTCCATCAACGTGACAGCCTTCTGATAGACATATTCGGGTCGAGAAGGATCCAAAGACAAAGCCTTGTCAAAGTCCAAAAGGGCGTTGTTCTTATCTCCTAACTCTTGCCTCAGTACACCGCGGTTATAATAAACCTGCGGGTCGTTAGGTGCTAATTCGATAGCTTTGTCATAGTCAGCCAATGCGTTACGGTAGTTATGCTTTCTATAATAGATGATTCCGCGATTGATATAGTCTCCTGCCCATTGCGAACCCAGTTTGATGGCATTGGAAAGGTCGCTGATAGCTTCGTCGTCCTGATGCAGCATAGAGTGAATCATACCCAAGGCGGACCAGTTAGCAGGATTCTGCGAATCGTACACAATAGTTTGACTAAAACAATCTAACGCACAAGTAGTATCCTTTTGCTGAACGCAGATAACGCCCTTCTCGTAAAGTAATGAAGCCGATTGCGGTTCACGATGTAAAAGGAAGTCAATGTCAGCTTTCGCCAAATCGTATTGCTCTTGACGGGCATAGACATCGGCTCTCATAGATAGGTAGGTCCTATTCTGAGGGGAGAAGAACAAAGCTTGTGAGAAATCGTTGAGTGCGTTATCTAATTGGTTCAACTGACGATAGATAAAACCTCGCGTATAGAAATAGCCGGCATTAAAAGGATTGAGTTCAATCGCTTTATTCACATCTCCTAAAGCTCCTTGCAAATCGCCCAATTGTACCTTAGCCACCGAGCGTAGCAGATAAGGCTCAGCCAAATAAGGCTTGAGTTTGATGACCTGATTGAAGTACTGAATAGATAGCACATAGTCATCAAAATACAGCGCATTACGACCAATCGCTGTGATACGATCGGTATTGAACTGCGCCCTTACTTGGAGTAGGGAAGTAGGGGAGTAGAGGAGTAGGGCTACTAATACTATTTTATATACATTCTTCATTTTCGAGTTTTCGAGGTTTCGAGTTTTCGAGGTTTCGAAGTTATCGAGTTCTCCGCTACTTGCAACCTGCTTCGGGGTCAAACCACTCAGGTATATCAAAGGTCTCGTCTTCGGTATAACCTAAATCCGGGTCAGCATAAATCTTTTGCATATACAGACCATAGATAGGCAATGCCGTAGCAGCTCCTTGGCCGTTGGACATGGCGTCGAAGTGAATAGCTCGTTCTTCACCACCAACCCAAGCACCGCTGACTAACGACGGAGTGAATCCCACGAACCAACCATCGGAGTTATTCTGCGAGGTACCGGTCTTACCACCCATGGGCGCTTTCAAACCATAACGGAAACGCAGTCTCACACCCGTTCCGTGGTCCACCACATTGCGCAGCATATAAATCATCTTATAGGCGGTTGTTTCACTAATAACCTCGTGGGTACGGGGAACGAAAGTACCAATGAGGTTGCCGTTATTGTCCTCTATTCGAGTAACATATAAGGGTTCAATACGGATACCCTTATTAGCGAACGTGGTATAAGCGTCAACCATCTCTTCTACGCTTACCTCACAGGTGCCTAAGCACATACTGACCACAGCATCTATCTGTCCGCGAATACCGAAGGAGCGCATCAGGTTAGCCAGTTGATAAGGCGTAAAGAGGGACATCAGGTAGGCGGCAATCCAGTTACTGGACTTCTGCAAACCCCAATCCAGCGTCACCATCTGTCCTTGGTTATCCACGTGCTCGTCACGGGGTGTCCAAGCGTTGCCCATCTCGTCATATAAGGTAATCGAGTCATTAACGGTCTGCTCACACGGCCACATGCCTTCGTTCATAGCGAGTGTGTAGAGGTAGGGTTTAATCGTTGAACCTACCTGACGACGACCGAGGGTGGTCATATCGTATTGGAACTGCGTGAAGTTAGGACCACCAACATAAGCCTTCACATAACCCGTGTGCGGATCCATTGACATGAAACCGCAACGTAAGTAATGTTTGTTCCATTTAATAGAATCGAGGGGGGTCATCGTGGTGTCAACCATTCCTCGGTTATATGTAAACACGCGCATCTCGGTAGGCTCATAGAAGGAGTTGATGAGACTCTTCTCGTTTAATCCGGCTTGCTTACCATTACGCCAACGATCTGTTTGACGCATAGCGCGATTGAGGATGGTGTTTATCTCCTCTGTCGTCAAATCGGAAGAGAAGGGGGCATAAGACTTCTTGCGTTTCTCCTTAAAGAAGAGGTTCTGCATGTACTGCATGTGTTCACTCACTGCCTCTTCGGCATATCGTTGCATTCGTGAGTCAATCGTCGTGAAGATCTTCAAGCCGTCTTTATACAAGTCATAATGCGAGCCATCAGGCTTGGTGTTCTTATTACAGAAACCGTAAAGCGGATTATTGACCCACTCGGCACTATCTATCTTGTACTGTAGTTTATTCCACGCCGGGTACTGCGAGGCTACCGGTTCCTTGGCAGTCAGCACCTTACGCAAGTACTCGCGGAAATAGGGAGCCGTACCTTGCTTATGATCCACCGACTGATAATGCAACTCAATGGGCAGAGCTTGCAACGAGTCTCGAACCTGAGGAGTGATGTAACCATACTTGCACATCTGACTCAAAACCGTATTACGACGCGCTTGTGTACGCTCGGGTTGACGAATAGGGTTATAGTAAGCCGGGTTCTTACACATTCCCACTAACATAGCCGACTGTTCTAACTTTAGGTCTTTCGGAGTCGTGCTGAAATAGACTTGTGCCGCGGACTTGATGCCTACCGCATTATAAAGGAAGTCAAACTGATTGAGGTACATAAGCAGTATCTCGTCCTTCGAATAAAGACGCTCTAACTTAGTGGCAATAACCCACTCAATAGGCTTCTGCATGGCGCGCTCAAAGATATTATTGACACGAGGTGACCATAACTGCTTAGCTAATTGCTGCGTGAGTGTACTACCGCCTCCGGCTTTGCCTAACGACAGCAAGGCACGTAAGAAAGACTTAGCATCTACTCCCGTGTGTGTATAAAAACGCACGTCCTCAGTGGCGATAAGAGCGTTAATAACATCCTCGCTTAGGTCAGAATAGGCTACACCTACGCGGTTCTCGTTGATGTAATATCGACCGAGTGACTTCATATCAGAGGAGTAAATCTCGGAAGCATACTGGTTCTTTGGATTTTGCAGTTCGTCCAATGGCGGTAGATAACCTATCCAACCGTTGGATATACCTACAAAAATCATAATCACCGTTACACAGCCCAAGAGAATAATCCCCCAGAACCAAAGAATGAATTTCTTAAAAAATGAATTAGTTTGTTTTGTCATATCATTAAATCTTCAATTATCGTGTTGAGTATATGTTGTCCCTTTTGGGTGGCGACATAAGCGTTGTCTTTCTTCTCTATAAATCCCCGTTCTATCCACGGGCGTATCTTTTGTTCCTCCACTACGTCGGCTTGTAATCCTTTGGCAGTGCGGAGCGAAAGCATTATTTTTTCATTATACAAGTCGGTCTCACTAAGTTTTTCTACCTCAAACGGACGTGTACTCAAGTATTGCTTCAAATCGGATATATTCCATTGCCGCGAGTGTCCGTTATAACTATGTGCTCCGGCTCCGAGACCTATATACGGCGTTCCGTTCCAATAGGACGAATTATGTTTGCTTTCATAGTTTGATAGTGCGAAGTTACTTATCTCATAATGATAATACCCCTTCGCTTTAGTAGCCTTACAAATGTAGTCATACATACTGTTCTCAGAGTTCTCGTCCACTTCCTTGATTATACCCGCATCGAACTGTCGCCCTAAGGTCGTCGAAGGTTCAATCATGAGACAGTACGTCGATATATGTTGTACACCCAAACGCAACGCCGTGGCTACTTGTTTCTTCCAATGCTCCAACGTCTGCTCGGGTAGTCCGTAGATGAGGTCAATCGATATATTATCAAACCCCACGCGTTGAGCCATCTGTACCGCCTCTATTGCTTGTTGACTGTTATGTCTTCGCCCGATGCGTTTCAGTAGTTCGTCGTCAAAACACTGAATACCTATACTCAGCCTATTCACTCCCATCGCACGAATCGCTTTAAGTTTATCTTCCGTCAAGTCCCCCGGATTGGCTTCCATCGTTATCTCTTGTGCCGTGGAAACGGGTAGGGCACTCAAGAGTTTTTTCAAATCTTCTATCTCCAATACCGAAGGCGTTCCTCCACCGAGGTAAATAGTCTGTATTGCTTCGCCTTGTAGATAGTCTTGCCTTTCGTGCCACTCGTTGATAACGGCTTCCACGTATTCGTGCCGCTTATCCAAACACGTGGTCGAAAAGAAGTCACAGTAACTGCACCGACTCACGCAAAACGGTATATGTACATATATCCCAGCCACTCTAAACTACTTTAAACTCTAAACTACTCTAAACTCTACACTCTACACTCTACACTATTCCCACAGATGCTTCATCCACTCTGCCATCTTCTGCTCTTGGGGATTACCTTGCGCTTCCCAGAAACGCGTTCCCATCAACTCGTCCGGCAGGAACTGCTGCTTAACGAAGTGATTAGGGAAATTGTGGGCATACTTATATCCATCATGATAGCCTAATTCCTCCATCAGTTTGGTAGGAGCGTTACGCAAGTGTAAAGGCACGGGTTGATTACCGCTCTTCTCCACTTCCGCAAGGGCTTTATCTATTGCCAAATAGGCAGAATTACTCTTTTGCGAGGTCGCTAAATAAACAGTTGCCATCGCCAACGGGATACGTCCCTCGGGCCAACCAATCTTCTGTAGTGTATCAAAACAAGCATTGGCAACTAACATCGCATTAGGATTAGCCAGACCTATATCCTCACTGGCGCTGATAACGAGACGGCGCGCAATGAAAGCAGGGTCTTCTCCGGCAGCCACCATCCGAGCGAGCCAATAAATAGCCGCGTCGGGGTCACTTCCGCGAATAGACTTGATAAAAGCCGAGATGATATCGTAATGCAATTCTCCGTCTTTATCATACGCCACGGGGTTCTGCTGCAAACACTTCGTCACCGTATCATTGTCAATAATAATACCAGTCGCTGGTTTATCGCCTGCGGAGGTTCTCCGCTCGCCTGTTGCCTGTTGCCTGTCGCCTGTTGCACCCGCCACCAGCTCAATGATATTGAGTAGTTTGCGTGCATCGCCTCCGCTATAGCGCAGCAGGCTCTCGGTCTCCTTGACCTCTATATGGCGGGAGCGGATATACTCGTCCTCTGTCAAGGCGCGGTTCATCAACTCCAATAAGTCGTCTTTGCCTAAGGGTTTAAGCACATAGACTTGACAACGCGATAGCAGCGGGTTGATAACCTCAAAAGAGGGGTTCTCCGTAGTCGCACCGATAAGGGTTACCGTTCCGTCTTCCACGGCTCCGAGTAAACTGTCCTGTTGCGACTTACTGAAACGGTGTATCTCGTCAATAAAGAGGATAGGACTAACGCCTCGTTGGGTGTCCTTGTCGGCAAAGAGTCCTCCGTGAATAGCGGCATCGCGTTTGGCTTTGTCTATAACCTCGCGCACTTCCTTCACGCCGCTGGTCACGGCTGACAGGGTATAGAACGGGCATTCCAACTCATGGGCTATAATCTTAGCCAGCGTCGTTTTGCCCACACCCGGAGGACCCCACAGAATGAACGAGCGCAAGTTATGTTGCTCTATCATCTGACGGATAACGGCGCCTTGTCCCACAAGGTGTTTCTGTCCTATATAATCATTCAGCGTTCTTGGACGCAATCGCTCGGCTAATGGTAGCATAATATTGATCTATGTATTGTTGTCTCTCGTCAGCATTGAGTTGACGAATATGTGTTTCGGTGTGGTTCTCCTCGTCTTGCTTATAAACGAGGTACTGTGTGTCGCTTTGAACCGTAATCTGCGGGTTATGAGTAATGGCTATAATCTGTCTTGACTGCGCCATCTGCTTCATGATTGTACCCATCTGTACGGATACGGCTCCACTCACGCCCGTATCTATCTCGTCAAAGACGATGGTCGGTAGTCCGTTGGTAGAGGCAATCAAGGCTTTAATACAAAGCATGATTCGCGCTATCTCACCACCACTGGCTACCTCGCTCACGCGCCGTAGCGACTGATTGAGGTTGGCGGCAAAGAGGAACTGTATATCATCTATACCGCTTGGCGTGAAATCGGGTAGGGTGTTATACTCTATATCGACTTTAGCGTGGTTAATACCGAGTTTTTTGAGGTTCTCCGTAAGGTCTTTGACGATAGTCTCCCTCACGGCCTTGCGGCTCTTTGTTAACTCTTGTGCCGCTCCTGTAGCCTGTAGCCTGTAGCCTGTAACCTTTTCTTCCAATGCACGTATATCCTCTTCGAAATGTTCAAAACGCGAGCATTGTGCCTCTAACTCGTCGCGAAGGGTGATGAGTTCGTCCACTGTTTGCTTATGGTGCTTCTTGAGAAGGCTATTGATAAGGTCTATTCGCGCTTCTACGGCTTGCAAACGTGCCGGGTCAGCTTCTATGTGCTCGGCTAAACGCTCTGTCTCGGATAATATATCTTTCAGTTCTATTTCGGCACTCTTGAGACGTTCTTGCAACTCTTCCGAGGCGTCGCTAAGGTCTAATTCGTGCAGTTGCGATAGCACGCCTCGTTCGTCGCCATCGAGGTTGTAGATAGCTTGTTGTAACGATTGCTGTATCTGGTCGGCGTGACTCAGTTGATACTGCTCCGTCTCCAAGTCCTGCTCCTCGCCCGATACTAAGTGGGCTTCTTGTAACTGATTGAGTTGGAAACTCAAGTAGTCTTGGTCTTGGGAAGACTTAGTAGCCAACGCTTTTAGGTCTGCTAATGCCTGTTTGGCATTACAGTAAGCCTCATACTTCTCGGTATATGCTTCAAATATGCCTGCGGAGGCTCTCCGCCCTTGTTCCTTGCTCCTTGCTCCCTGTACAATGGCATCTACTATACTGAGTTGAAAACTGTCGTCATTAAGCAGTAGGTTCTCGTGCTGCGAGTGTATATCCACGAGTTGTCGTGCCAGGGCTTTGAGTTCGGATTGACTCACTACCTCGTCGTTAACCAACGAGCGGGAACGCCCGTTGCTATTGAGTTCGCGACGAATGATATATTCTTTCTCGCCGTTGAACGTAGCCTCAATCACGCAGCGGTCTTCTCCCTCGGTGATGGTCTTGGTGTCTGCACGAGCACCCATCACGAGGGATAATGCCCCGAGGATAATACTTTTACCGGCACCGGTTTCACCCGTCAAAACGGAGAAACCCGAACTGAAGTCTATATCCAAGTGGGATATAAGAGCGTAATTCTTTATGTATAAATGAGTTAACATATCACTTCATTATCTTATCGTATAAGTCTGTGCGGGTCGGGTCAATAGCCGTTAGCACATCATAGACTTTCTCTTTCTCCTCGTTCGTGCCTTTGCTGAAGATATTGACTAACTCGTCTGCTTTAGCGTCCATAAATGTACTAACGATATATGTTGCCGGACGAGCCCGATTAGCGTCTTGCAGAATTTTAATATTTTGCGCAATGTGAGCCCTACCATTGGTAACATTAGCACTCATCTCATCCAGTCCCAAGCGGTGATAGGTATAGGAATAGGCTCTATACTCCTTGAAAGCGTCGTCCATGAGGTTATTGGTTAAGGCGTAGCGACTACGGTTGCTGTCAAACGCTTTCCAGCCTTTCTGTTCGGTGTCGTTCATAGACGCACCTTGACCCATGGAGCATATGTTCTCGCATATTTGGAAATAGGGAGTACCGCCTAACTTGGCGTACGAGTCACAGTCATAACCGATAATCAGATAGGCGTAATAAGCCAACATCGCCGACAGATTGCCCGTGAAGGCAGATTTGTCGAATAGTATCTGGTCATAGTCTTGATAGGTGAAATTGAAGTTCTTGTCCCTAAAATTGATGATGGGAGACGTATAGGTCGTGCCATAAACAGGACGATTACTCTGCACTTGTAACTCGGCGGTGTAGAGGTTGTCTTCCGACACGGACGAAACGATAATCATCATGTTACAGTCAATCTTCTCCGTCTCCATGAACGTCATGTTGGTCCACCGAGTGGTGTTCATGAAATCAGTTATCGACTGCTTGAGGTGCTCAAACGTCTGGGCATTAGCACTCTGCACTGCCTCATAATTGAGGGTCACGTTGCATTTTAGTTCTTGCCCATAAGCATTAACTACCAGCGCTAAAACTGCAATGATATAGAATAAACGACGATTCATTACTGATGAATGTTTTTGATGTTACCCGTTTGGGTGTTAAAGACTATTTGGGGTAATACTTTGCCCGTGAATAGGTTCTGCGCTAACGGAACGGCTATACCGAACTGTGCAATAGGCAAACTCTTACTTGCCAAGCACTGAACGCCGTACTCAATCGTATAATCGAGCCAACCGGGTAGGTTATACATTATCGGACTAAGCATGACTTTGTCCTTTGTCCTTTGTCCTTTATCCTTTGTCTCGTCTTGTGCTTCGCCGGCTATCTGTCTCATCACTTGAGCATTGAGCACGACCGGTTCGCCTACTTCGTCCTCTTTGTCAATGAGCCCGTCCGCTTCTGAGAAACGGCAAAGAACATAGCGCTCGCTTTGCGTCGGTTCGTACACAAAGGTCTCTGAGAGGTGGCGAATGGACTTCGTTCCGGTGAATAGTTCGGTCAGACCCTTTTCCTCTGCCTCTAACTGACGCAGCACCTCTTTAGTGGCTTCTCCGTCGGTAGGCATCTTATCCACTTCTCCGCTGAGCAGGTAGATACGTGTCTCGCGCAGACGGTAAATCTGTTTAGCTAATAGTTCGGCTTTCTCGCGTTTGGTTACAGCACGCGTCACTTCCTCAGGAATAGAGGTCTTGGCTTTCACTCTATCAAAAGAGCGATGGTTGCCTTGAGGACCTTGGGGTTCTTGCTGAGTCGGGAAAGCGGGGTGCAGTTCGTTGGACGATACATTATAACCGGCGAGGAGTCCGTCCTTCGTTAACGCCAGTAACTGAAGAGGTATATTCGCTTTGGCGGTTACTACTACCGGACGCGAGAAATCGGGACTCGTTATGGTACGAACCGTTGCTTTGGTGAGTTCATAATCGCTCTCGTTACGCTGAATAACGTCGTCGATGCCCAATAACTCTTTGGCAAAGTCCTTATACGGACCCGCCTTATAGGTAGTGGCTTTATAATGGATTTTCACTTGAAGGGCGTTCTTAGGCATATAATATACCAGCGAAGCGTCACCTTCGTTCACTACTTGGGCTTTCACCCCCATCACGCAGCACATAGCTGCCAATATAATCACAATTTTCTTCATATTCACTCTAAACTCTCAACTACTCTAAACTCTACACTCTCCACTCTAAACTCTCCAGATACTCCATGCTGCTTTCGCTTGTTCCTCAAGCATCCTCCGTCCGTTCACCACTCGTGCTCCTTGTTCTTGCCCTCGTTGCATGAATAGCGTCACTTCGGGGTTATAGATGCAGTCAAACAAAATGTGTGCCGAACTGATGAACGGATACGGAATATCCGGACAAGCGTTCCCGTTCGGGTACATTCCTAACGGCGTGCAGTTAACTATAATCGTATATTCGTGCATTATTTCTTCGGTCAACGCAGAGTAGGGCAGTCCCCTGCTTGCGTCCCGTGAGACGTATTGCGTCTTGATTCCTAATTTATGTAGCGCATAATTAACGGCCTTGGCAGCTCCGCCGGTGCCTAAGATTAGCGCTTTCTTGTCTTCTTTCCTTAGATAAGGTTTAATCGCTTTCGTAAAACCAATCCAGTCGGTGTTATATCCTTTTTTACCTTTTACCACATTCACCGCCCCAATCTTCTGTGCCACTACATCAATCTCATCCAAATAGGACATAATTTCCTCTTTATACGGATAGGTCACATTATATCCGTCCAACTTTGAACATTCTTTTATAGGACAGCCAGCGCTTTGCGCTTTAAAATTGGAGCGGACGCCATCCGGCTGTCCTGCGATTTCCGAGTAATCCGCCAACACATGCTCTCGCTCAAAGAACTCCGTAAACCACTGTTTAGAGAACGAGTGTTCGAGCGGTTTACCAATCAGTCCGTAATGGCGTGTGTTATCCCTTACAAAGGCTTGCATTATCTCTGCCGTCTTAGCTATATGCTCAATCTCCGCCTTGCTATAACTCTTCAGTTCCTCTCTTATGGCATTGCGACGATACTTCGTGTCGCTATTACTTGAATCTTCCACCCAGTCGATATGTCGTATATCCCGCAAGTAGTGGCATATATAGTCATGTGTCGTACACAATAGCGGTCGAATAACTCTCAACTTACTACTCTCAACTACTCTACACTCTACACTCTCCACTCTACACTCTCTAGAAGGCCAAATGCCGCATAGTCCTTTCACGCCGGCTCCGCGTCTGAGGTTCATGAGTACCGTTTCCGCTTGGTCGTTCTGGTGATGCGCTACGGCGATAGCGGCGCAGTTCTCTTGCTTGGCGACTTCCGCAAACCAAGCGTACCTCAGTTCGCGCGCAGCGAGTTCTATGCTCGCGTTATGTTCGCGCGCGTACAAAAAAGTGTCAAAGTGTTTGACCAACAAACGAACACCTCGCTCGGAGCAGAGCGACCGAACGAAATGTTCGTCTCTGTCGCTCTCTTCTCCGCGAAGGTGAAAATTACAGTGAGCCACTACACACTCGTAGCCCCCTCGGCATAGCACATCCAAGAGGGCGACGCTATCTGCGCCACCACTCACACAAACAAGTACCTTGTCGTGCGGATTCAAGAGGGCATTATCTCGAATGTATTTTAGGACTCTCCTAAGCATATCATTATATATATTATAGGCGTGCGTACGCCTGCGCGCAATTGCTGCAAAGAACAGCCGCCCGCAGGCGACTATTCTTTTATCTTTCAGCGAAGCCGGTCTTCCGGCGCAGCGGTCAGTTCACTTTACGCTTCCTCTACAGCAGCTTGTGCAGCAGCCAGACGTGCGATAGGTACACGGAAGGGCGAGCAAGAAGCGTAGTTCATGCCGATACGGGCGCAGAACTTAACGCTGCTGGGTTCACCACCGTGCTCACCGCAGATACCGGTACGCAGTGCAGGACGGATAGCGCGACCTTTCTCGATGGCCATCTTGATGAGTTGACCAACACCCTTCTGGTCGAGTACTTGGAACGGATCCACTTTGAGGACTTTCTTCTCCAAGTATGCGGGCAAGAAGGAAGCAATATCGTCACGGCTGTAACCGAACGTCATCTGTGTCAAGTCGTTGGTACCGAAGCTGAAGTATTGAGCCTCTGTAGCGATACGGTCAGCGGTCAGGGCTGCACGAGGAATCTCAATCATCGTACCTACCTCGAACTCAACCTCTACGCCATACTCGGCCATCACTTCTTTAGCTACCTTAAGGATGATCTCCTTTTGTTGCTTGAGCTCGTACAGAATACCAATGAGCGGAACCATGATCTCCGGCATAGGGTTCTTACCCTCTTTCTTCAACTCGCAAGCGGCGCTGATGATAGCGCGTGTTTGCATAGCGGTGATCTCGGGGAAGGTGATACCCAGACGGCAACCACGGTGACCTAACATCGGGTTGTTCTCTGCCAACGAGTTAACGCGTTGTTGAATCTCCTCAACGCTAACGCCCATCTCTTGAGCCATCGTTTGTTGTCCGGCTAAATCGTGGGGAACGAACTCATGTAATGGGGGATCGAGCAAGCGGATATTAACGGGGCAACCGTCCATAGCTTCTAAGATACCCTTGAAGTCGCTCTTTTGGTAAGGCAGCAGTTTAGCCAATGCTTTCTCACGGCCTTCAACGTCCTTAGCCAGAATCATCTCACGCATAGCCAAGATCTTCTTATCCTCGAAGAACATGTGCTCGGTACGGGTCAAACCGATACCCTTAGCACCAAAGGCGCGAGCCACTTGTGCGTCACGAGGCGTATCTGCGTTCGTGCGTACTTGCAGACGAGTATATTTGTCGCAGAGGTCCATCAGGTCCTTGAAGTCTCCGCTCAGTTCAGCAGCCTTAGTCGGGATCTCACCGGCATAGACTTGACCGGTCGAACCGTTCAAGCTGATATAGTCGCCCTCTTTATAAACCACGCCTTCAATCGTAACGGTCTTAGCCTTATAATCAACGAGGATAGCACCTGCACCCGATACGCAGCACTTACCCATACCACGAGCTACAACAGCTGCGTGAGAGGTCATACCGCCACGTGCGGTCAGGATACCTTCGGCAGAAGCCATACCGGCGAGGTCTTCAGGACTGGTCTCCAAACGAACCATGATAACCTTATGACCGTTCTTATGCCAATCTTGTGCGTCATCAGCGTGGAACACGATTTGACCGCAAGCAGCACCCGGAGATGCGGGCAGACCTTGCGTAATAACCTTTGCTTTCTTCAGTGCGTCCTTATCGAAAACGGGGTGGAGTAGTTCATCCAGTTTCTGAGGTTCGCAGCGCATGATAGCCTCTTTCTCGGTGATAACACCTTCACGAACGAGGTCCATAGCGATCTTAACCATAGCCGTTCCGGTACGTTTACCGTTACGGGTTTGCAAGAACCATAGTTTACCTTCTTGTACGGTGAACTCCATGTCTTGCATATCGCGGTAGTGGGCTTGCAGTTTCTGTTGGATACCATTCAACTCTTTGTAGAGCTCCGGCATGGCCTCTTCCATGGAAGGATACTTAGCGGCACGCTCCTCTTCGGAGATACCTTGCAACTTAGCCCAACGGCGGCTGCCTTCGAGCGTGATTTGTTGCGGGGTACGGATACCGGCTACAACGTCCTCACCTTGTGCATTAACTAAGTACTCACCGTTGAACAGGTTCTCACCCGTAGCGGCATCACGGCTGAAGCAAACACCCGTAGCGGAGGTCTCACCCATGTTACCGAAGACCATAGCCATTACGCTAACAGCGGTTCCCCACTCATCCGGAATACCTTCCATCTTACGGTACAGAATAGCGCGCTCGTTCATCCATGAACGGAACACAGCGCAGATAGCGCCCCACAATTGCTCAATTGGGTCGGTCGGGAAGTCATTACCCGTACCTTCCTTAATAGCGGTCTTGAAGCGAGCTACCAACAGCTTGAGTTCATCTACGTTGAGGTCCTTATCCAGCTTCACGCCACGGATAGCCTTCACTTCTTCGATGATCTTCTCGAAGGGGTCAATATCCGTTTTGTTCACGGGTTTCATACCCAAAACAACATCACCGTACATTTGTACGAAACGGCGATAACTGTCATATACGAAGTGAGGATTATTGGTCTTAGCTACCATACCCTCTGCTACTACATCGTTCAAACCGAGGTTGAGGATAGTGTCCATCATACCGGGCATCGAAGCGCGGGCACCCGAACGAACGCTGACGAGCAGCGGGTTCTTCGGATCACCGAACTTGCAGTTCATGAGCGTCTCGATATGCTTAACGGCAGACATAACGTCATCGTTAAGGAGCTCAACGATCTTCTCTTGACCTACTTGATAATACTCGTTACATACATCTGTGGTGATTGTGAATCCGGGAGGAACCGGAACACCCACAAGATTCATCTCAGCGCAGTTAGCGCCCTTACCGCCCAGCTGCTCTCGCATCTGGGCATTACCTTCTGCTTTTCCATTACCGAAGGTGTAAACACGTTTCTTGTTGTCCATTTTGTTTTATAATTTTTTAGTTAGTTGTCATTTAACGGGATCCCTGTAGTATTCCGCCGGAACTTGTACATCATAAACCTCCGGATTGTCTTGACGATCAGGAATATAATACACCACGCGGATAGTTATCTTTTCATCACTGGGATAAGGATATTCCTGTTTAAGTTCAGCATCAATAGCTTTTACTGCTGCAGGTACATTGGCTTTAATCACGCGTCCCCATTCTCTTTGGGTATAGGAATCGTAAGACATGCACTCACAAGAAGTATAGGTGTCTCTTGCCAACATACAATTGCAATTAGCTTCAAAGTATTTTGCAATACCGGTGAAATAGCGTAAGGGGGAACCCAAAAAGTTCCCTTGTTGCAAACCGGTTGGTGTCTCATCTGCAACACCTACTTCCATAATACCTGTACCTTCGATACGTACACAACTTGACATTGTGGCTGCTAAAACCACCACCATTAAAGCATAAAATACCTTTTTCATAATAGTAAAATTTATTTGAGTTAATTGTTATTTCATCTATTTTATTGAAAGCGGCTGCAAAGGTAATAAAAAAAAATGAATTATGCAAATATATTTTATATATTTTACCATTTTAGGCTATTTTTGCCTCCTATTCAGTCTTTTCCTTTGCCCACAAAACAAAACCGCCCCTCGCAGATGCAAGAGGCGGTGAGTTGTTTATTCAACTCTCATACCTTGTAGGTTATAGATTCCGTCGTTGTGACGGATATAAAGCACGCCATCAACCATAATCTTAGCAGCATTATTGCTCTTATAATCTTTCCATTTAGGTCCGTACCAAGCGACAGTATAGTTATCAATTCGTTGAACAACTTCCACTTTATTTATATCTTCCGTTAGATTGGCTTCAACGGCAAGCACGGCTAGTCCTCCCACTTCCTGAAGCGTCGCGATGGTATCTCCAACTAAGCAATGACGCAACACATAGGGTTCGTTAGCATGCACAACGATGCTCGTCATAGCGAGCAAGGTACAAATAAGCAATGTCTTTTTCATAATGAACGCGTTCTGTATAATTATAATAAATTCAAAATCTGCCGCAAAATTACAACTTTTTTTTCATATATGCAAATTTATTTGCAAAATCAGTGTAATTTTAGAAAAAGCGTAGGTTGGCTAATCAAACTGACATGTCAGTATGTCAGTTTGATATAATCTGCTTGTTATTAGTAACTTGCAGAGAAACTGACAAACTGACATGTCAGTTTCTCTATGATTTTTCGTTCCTTTGTCTCCGCATTGCATGCGGAATGTTTCGTCCCTTTTGCGTGCATTTTATGCGCGCCTTGTTTCTCGTTTCTCGTTCCGTTCCTCTAACCAGTAGGCGCTTGCGCCGTCCTCTCACCTTTCACCCTCCCCCTTTAGGGGGGGGGTAGGGGGCTTTCAAAGTCACAACATAGTCACAACAATGTCACAACATAGTCACAACTTTTATAACCTATTGTAAACCTATGAGCACGCAGGGCACCATTGATGGCAAAACACCCGAACAATGGCTTGACATTTTCAACCCTCGTTCAGCGTTTAATCGTCACAAGCGTCCATAGTCAAGAACCGTTCTCCATGACCGGTTTCTTCGCCCGAAAGTTTTTCGGGCTATCCTATCTCATGCGCATTTGGTAACGCCAAGTGCGCTTTTTTATGCAATTTTCACTTTTTTCTTGCATATATCAAAAAAAAGTTGTACCTTTGCAGCGTGAAATGTTGGAAAAACGGACATTTTGGTTAGTATCAAAGACATATTAGTCAATCTCTTGCGTAAGCATAAAGAGTTAGGTATATCCAATCAAGTGGATTATGAAAAGTTCTACTTGTACTCTATCATTGCGCACTCTACAGCGATAGAAGGTTCAACCGTCACTGAAGTAGAGGCACAATTGCTATTTGACGAGGGACTTACATCATCTAAACGCACTCTAATGGAGCAGATGATGAACATAGACCTTAAAGCAGCCTATGATTATGGTCGAGAGTGGATACAAAAACATCAACCTATTACAACCGATTGGTTAGTGCTATTAGCCTCCAAAGTGATGGCGCATACCGGTAGCGAATATAATGCTATTGGTGGCAGTTTCTCCGCCGCCAAAGGAGAATTACGATTATTAAATGTAACGGCGGGATTAGGAGGTAAATCGTATATGGCCTATCAGAAAGTACCTGCTAAACTTCAATCGTTCTGTGAAGAACTGAATCGTCGTCGTGCAGTCATAGATCCGACGGATATGTATGCCGTCTATGAACTTAGTTATTGGGCTCATTACGAGTTAGTGACTATTCATCCTTGGGCTGACGGCAATGGTAGGACAAGTCGTTTGCTAATGAACTTACTCCAAATGGAATGGGGTGTATTACCCACTAAAGTCCTTAAACAAGATAAGGCTACTTATATACAGGCACTGATTGACGCACGGGAACAAGAAGATAGTAGCCTATTTATACATTGTATGCACCATCTTCATTGTGAACACTTGCAGCAGGATATATTAACCTATGAAAAAGACATTGAGGGTGGTCAGGAAAGTGGTCAGAAAACCATTAAAGGTGGTCAGAAAACAAGAGAACAAATATTGCATTATTTGACCAATCATCCCTTCGCTTCCCGTAAAGAGTTATCCGAGCAAATAGGAATTGCTCAATCTGCGATTCAGAAGCACCTAAAAACACTACAAACTCAAGGTTACTTGCTCCGTATCGGTCCCGATAAAGGTGGTCACTGGGAAATTATTGAAGAGAAATTCCACAGATGTGGGTGTGGGTGAGAGGGGAGAGGACGGCGCAAGCGCCTACTGGTTAGAGGTGCAGACGAAACATATATTATCTGCGTAATTAAGGAGAGTGGGCTGAAACTTATATCATCTGCGTAATAAGGCAATCGAGCCACAAGACATACTTTATCTGCGTAATTAAGGAGGGCAAGCCGAAATACCCCTGTCTTTGCAGAGCAATGACATCGTATGAGGCTTGACCGACGAGCACAGGGCGTGCTTTAGCCGCCTGGAATAAAAGCATAAAGCGAGGCTTATAGCCATGGCAGCAAATTTAGCGTAATAACGAGCAAAGCGAGTGAGCGGGAGACCAAAAATCTGTAAAATCTGCGGAATCTGCGGGCGCAATAATACCGCGTAATTCGCGTAATAAAGAGCAAAGCGAGTGAGCGGGAGATATAAAATATTGCAACAGTACTAACGCTGGATATATTATCAGACCACTTCGAGCAATCGAGGCGGTTTTTTTTGTGCAAACTGAAAATAATTTTCACTTTTTAGTTGTATTGTTTGCATATATCGCAAATCCGGCCGCTGCCACGCCTTTTTTCTTAAATTTTGGCATTGATTCCCGAAAAGTTATAACTTTTGCGGATTTTATTCCTAAAAAGTTAATAATTATTTGGTAGATTCATTTTTTTTTCGTATCTTTGCAGCGTCAAACTGCAGATTGAACTTTTTTGTTCAGTAAATTGAACTTTTTATATAACAACTTTGAACTTTTTTCGTTATGGAGTATAAACGCATTCAATATCAGCAAGTTATAGATAGGCTGAATGAGCCGCGATTACGCTTGCAAGTGATTATTGGACCTCGACAAGTGGGGAAGTCCACCCTAATGCGACAAGTGTTGGAGGCAATTAGCATTCCCTTTGATGCCTATAATGCCGATGATGTAGTAAACCCCGGGCAAATGTGGCTATCTATGGTGTGGGAGAAAGCTCGGCTCAAGATGAAGCAAGGTAATGAAAAGGAGCGCCTATTAGTCATAGATGAAATTCATAAGATTCCTAATTGGAGCGAAACCGTCAAAGCCGAGTGGGATAAGGATACTTTTACGCAGACCCAATTGAAGGTGGTGCTATTAGGGTCCTCTCGCATGTTGCTCATGCAGGGGCTTTCCGAATCCCTAATGGGTCGATTTGAGTTGATCCGTTTGCCTCACTGGTCTTTTACTGAAATGCGCGAAGCGTTTGGTTGGACCATAGAGCAATATATTTATTATGGTGGTTATCCCGGTGCCGCTCCATATATCAACGATTTTGTGCGTTGGAAGCAATATGTTTTAGACTCCCTAATTGAGCCTTCGATTGCCAAGGATGTTATCTATTCTACACGTATTTTAAAGCCCCAATTACTCCGTCAGTTATTTGAGATAGGGTGCAGTTATTCGGGGAAACTCTTGGCTTTAAAGAAGATTGCGGCGCAGTTACAGGATGCCGGCAATCTCACAACTTTGGCCGGATATCTTGGTCTATTAGATCAAGCCGGATTACTCTGCGGGTTGCAAAAATACGCACAAGACACTGCACGTAAGTACAACTCGGTTCCTAAGTTTCAAGTGTACAATTCCGCATTGCATAATGTTTACGATGACCTAACGTTAGCACAAGCAGAATCTAATCCTGATGTATGGGGACACTTAGTGGAATCAGCCATTGGAGCATATCTTGTTAGTCAGGCGTCTGTTTATGGCTATCAAGTGTATTATTGGAGAGATAACATTAATGAGGTTGACTTTGTACTTAAACGCAATGCGAAAGTAGTGGCTATTGAGGTTAAGTCGGGGAGGAGACAACTGAATCAAGGACTGGTATTATTTAATGAGCAGTTCAAACCCTGGCGATCATTAGTTGTCGGTGGTGACGGCTTTTCTGCTGAAGATTTCTTGTCCATCCCCTTAGAAGAACTTTTTAAATAGTAACCTTGGGGCCAAAAAGGAAAAAGTTGCAAAAGCGTACAATCTAACAATTTCTTTGTTAAAATTCACTTTTTTCTTGCATATATCAAAAAAAAGTTGTACCTTTGCAGCCGGAATTAAAGAGCAACTATAAATCCGTACCAAACTATATTAAATATATGTATTACAGAGACTTGCAAAGTGAACTTTTACGATTAAACGAATCTTTTTCGGTTCAAACCATTACGGGACCGCGTCAATCAGGTAAGACAACACTATGTAAAATGACGTTCCCTGATTATGAGTATTATAATCTTGAGAATCCGATTACTCGTGAGGAGATTGCGACAGATATAATGACTTTCGTTCGCAATCATTCGCAGGGAGTTATTATTGACGAGGCTCAAAACTTGCCGGAAATATTCTCCGCTGTTCAGGTGGCTGTAGATGAGGACAAGTCACGTAGATATATTTTAATCGGCAGTAGCAATATATCTTTGTTACGAAAGGTTAAACAATCTTTAGCAGGACGAACCACTGTGCATACATTATTGCCCTTTTCTCTACACGAACTAACCAAAGAGCAACCATTATCTGTAAATGAGTATATGTGGAAAGGCTTTTTCCCATCTGTTTGGAGTGAGAATCAATTCCCGACGGATGTGTACAAGGCGTATTACCAAACCTATCTGCAACGGGATGTTACGGATATTATCTCCCTTAAGAATCTGAATCAATTTAGACGTTTTGTTTTACTATTGGCAGCACGAGTTGGAACAGAATTAAATGCGCAAAGTATCGCCAACGATGTAGGCGTATCAGTGGCAACTATTCAGCAATGGGTAAGTGTATTAGAAACGTCATATATTACTTTTTTGTTACCTCCTTATTTTAGAAATATAGGAAAACGACTTATCAAAGCACCTAAAATATATTTTTATGATACCGGTTTGGTTTGTTTCCTTTTGGGTATTCGTAATCCTCAAGAATTAGATACTCATCCCCTACGTGGTTCTATCTTTGAGAACTTAATCGTTTGCGATTTGTTGAAACAACAGTATAATTCAAATTCAAATTCCGCTCTCTATTTTTATCGTGATAACAAAAAAGAGGTGGATATATTAAAAGAAGAGGGGTTGTCAGTAGATGCTTACGAAATAAAAGTGGCTCATGAAGATAATACTTCTTTTTACGACGGATTGAATTATTTACGGAAAATATATGGTGATTCTATCAGATCAACACAAGTAATATATACAGGAAAAGAGGAACGAACATCTACCGAAAATGGTCTTTATAACTATTTTCATTTACTCGCTTAAATCTCTCTTTACAACAAAGGCTGAGAAGAACTACAACGTTCTAGGTCAAGAATTATAATGATTATTTTGGCGTTTAGCGACGCTGGATATATTATCAGACCGCTTCGAGCAATCGAGGCGGTTTTTTTTTGTGCAAAATTGCAAATAAATTTGCATATATCAAAAAAAAGTAGTACCTTTGCACAAAATTTGTAGATTAGTCTTAAATCCAACGCCAAAAAGGTGCTGGGCTTTTTTGTGTGTCCACTAGCTTTATACACGGAAAAAACCGACTAAATAAACATAATTATTAACTCAAAAATTAAAGCTTATGAAAAATGAAATTTATCGTGCCCTTGTGGCTAAGAAAAAGATTTTTTCTTTATTTGCAGCCCTGACGCTAAGCGTGGGACTGTGGGCAACACCCGACTGTGAGAAGGTACAGGGTGTAAAAGCAATCAATCCCAACGAAATAGGCGCTACCATTTCTTGGAATAAGGGTAGCGCTACACAATGGGAAATCGTGGTTGCCGAAGAGGAACTTACCCCTGACGAGATCGCCGCGGGAAATATTGCTATCGTTAAGGACTCTATCACTTCGGAGAATCCGTTCGTGGTAGATTATTGCGTTGAGACCAACAAGGTATATTACACGTATGTTCGTGCTCTGTGCGGTGACGACAACAAGGGCGAGTGGTCCGATGTGCTTACTTTCAAAACCACTTGTGTAGCGAGGACCACTGAAGGTTATGGCTTTATTGACTTTGCTGCGAACGGTTTCGGTGCTTCCGAATTCCCCTGCTGGATAGTTGGTCGTCGTGAGGGTACAACAGCTGTTCCTTCCTTAATGGCAGGTAGTCACTTGTATATGTTCAACAGCACCGCTTCCGAAGGTGCATACGCTATTATGCCTCCTATTGATGTAGATAGTATCAAACGTCTCCAAGTTAAATTCACCGCTTCCGGTGGTACGGGTGCTGCTTATCTGCGTGAACTGACGGTAGGTGTTATCACCAACCCCGCTGACCTCTCTACCTTTGAACCTATTGAGACTGTAGATCTGCCTAAGGCTGTTACCGCTATCCAAAAAACTAACCATGCCAAGAACTTGGACGAGGCACAAACTTACATCGTTCGCTTCAATAACTACGCCGGTGACAAAGACGGTAACTTCGGCAAACAAATCATGTTCCTCTCCGAGAACCACGGCGTGGCAAACTATATCTATATCTACAGCATGGAGGTAGATACTATTTCTTCCTGCTGGGAACCGGTGCATTTGACCGAGGTGGAGGTGAATGCCTACGATGCTACTATGGGCTGGGAAGAAGTCGGTACCAACTATCAGGTTCAACTCCTGGCTGATGACAAAACGACCGTCCTGGTGGACAGAATAACCAATGAACAGCAGATGAAGTTTGAAGGTTTGACTATGTTCACCAACTACTACGTACAAGTTCGTACTATCTGTGGTGTAGGAGATACTTCTGCATGGTCACCTATGGGCAATTTCACAACGTCTTGCGCTCCTTACACTATGGAGAATGCCCATTGGGACTTCAAGGATG
Source organism: Paludibacteraceae bacterium (assembly GCA_024400115.1). Classification (GTDB taxonomy): domain Bacteria; phylum Bacteroidota; class Bacteroidia; order Bacteroidales; family Paludibacteraceae; genus Colicola. Next base: position 47,920 of record JAKSNF010000016.1, read on the forward strand.
CATCTTATGCTTACACGGGCAACACTTCTTATCTCATTCCTTCTTGCTGGGATGCCGGTCAGGCCGTGAAAGCAACGGCTACGACTTATACCTATACTCCGCAAGCGAAAGTCAATACGGCTACCTATCAATACAGCCGTGAGGCGTATGACGCTTCAGCAACGGTACATGACCGTGCTTTGCAGCTCTACAACACATCTACGTATTATGACTCGTACGTTATCCTGCCTGATTTGGATGTAGATATGGATAGCACAGCCCTCCACTTCTGGATGCGTGCCGCTTACTTCTATACCGCTACGTATTCGTCTAGCGCAAGCCGCAACAAGTTGTACGCTGCCAATAACAACTACAACAAGGAGTTGACTATCGGTGTGATTGCAGACGAAACGGACATTACCACCTTCGAGGCCATTGATAAGGTTACTTATCCATATAGTTGGTCTGCTAATGGTACTGTCTTTGCGTACAACGACGAAAGTGGTAACGACTACTGGACCGAAGTTGTTGTACCTCTGAAGAAGTACAAAGACAAAGGTCGTATCGTATTGTTCTACGAGGGCAACGGTAAGACTTCGTATATGTATGTGGATGATTTGGAGATTATAGCTGCTCCTGTAGCTCGCAAAGAGTTTGTCTTTGTAGCCGGTGAAGCAGCCGCCAGTGATCCTGCTATGTTTGCTATCACTTGGGGTAAGGACGGTTCTAACGAGACGGTTAAACTTGCGAATAAGGCAGACGATATTTATACGGCAGAAATTTTAGAGACCGTAGATAGCCTTGTATTGGTACGTTGCGCTACGGGTGCTACAGAGATTATCTGGGACGGTGAAGGTAAGAACATATGGAATCAAACAGCCAACTATGCTTTGTGCGACACGATGTACTTTGAGTCTTGGGTTCCCGAGACGAACTTGTTTGCCGTTACCTGCGAAGCACCGCAACCGGTAGAAGATAAGTTCTATGTTACCGGTAATGCTGCTTTGGTTGGCGAAGAGAAAGCTTGGCAAGCAGATGCCATTGAGATGACGGATGGCACTTATACTTTCCCGATGTTGGCCGCCGGAGAGTATCAACTCAAAGTAACCGACGGAACTTGGGAACACGCTTGGGGCTATACTGAACTCAGTAAGACAACGGCTGTCGAAGGGCTGTCCGCTGACGTAGATAATAATATCTGCTTTACGGTTTATACCCCCAATGATGTAACCGTAACGCTCAGCGAAGGTCATATCGTTACCGTAGCTGGCGACTTCACAACGCCTTGCGCTCCTACCCCCAAAGTCGGTGACCAATTCACGGATGCCACTTCCGTCTTGAAGTTTGAGGTTACTGCCGTTGGTGACACCAACACCGTGAAGGTGATTGACAATAACTATACCGGCGCTACTTACATCGTTCCGGATACGGTTAAGTATTTAGATGTTGACTTTGCTGTAACGGAGATTGGAGAATCTGCATTCGAACAATGCTCATCTTTGGAATCTGTTACTATTCCTGCAAGTGTAACCACGATTGGAAAGAATGCTTTCTACGAATGTCCATCTTTGCAGTCCGTTACCTTGTCTGAAGGTTTACTAACGATTGGACAGACTGCTTTCGCTGGTTGCGAATCTTTGCAATCCCTCACCATCCCTGCCAGTGTTACAGAGATTGGAGCTGGTGCTTTCGCACAATGTGCCGGTTTGACTTCCGTTACTTTGCCTGAAAATCTAACGACGATTGTAAAGAATGCTTTCAATGGTTGCATCGCTTTGCAATCCATCACCATCCCTGCCGGTGTAACCACGATTGGAGAGACTGCCTTCTATTCTTCCGGTCTTACTTCCATCACCATTCCTGCTGGTGTAACTACGATTGAATATGGTGCTTTCGTAAAATGTGCCGGTCTTACTTCCGTTACCATCCCTGCCGGTGTAACAGAGATTGGTGAAGGTGCTTTCGGACTATGTTCAGGTTTGACTTCCGTTACTTTTGAAAGCAATGCTTGCCAAAATGCTATCGGTGAAGATGCCTTTTATGGTGTTGGTGAAGACTCTCCTGCTCTTTTGACTTTGCATGGCACTTGGGCGAAAGAAAACCAACCGGACGAGGATGGCAATTGGTATGGTGGTAAGTTTGAATTAAGTGAGGATCCTACGGCTCCTGCCAATTTCGAGAGTGTTGATCTTGGTTTGCCAAGCGGATTAAAATGGGCAACCTTCAATGTCGGTGCAACCAAACCGGAGGAGTATGGCGATTACTTCGCTTGGGGCGAAACAGAACCCTATTACAAAACCGGCAAAGAGACCGGCTATGCTTGGCAGTCCTATTGCGCTAGTAGCAGTTTTACCGAATGGAGCCCCGCCCCATACGATGCTACTACCAACATTCTAAAACCGGAGTTCGATGCTGCCACTGCCAATTGGGGTAGCGATTGGCGTATGCCGACCAAAGCAGAACAAGACGAATTGCGTGCGGAATGCACATGGACATGGACAGAAGACTATAATAGTACCGGCATAAAAGGTTATGTCATTACAAGCAAAGCAGAAGGCAACACCAACTCTATCTTTTTGCCTGCTTCCGGCTTCCGCAACAATTCGTCGCTCAGCGATGTCGGTTTCGGCGGCTACTACTGGTCCTCTTCGCTCTACGAGGACTACTCGCGCTACGCGTACTACCTCGTCTTCTTCCCGGTCAGCGTGGATAGGGACTACTACTATCGCTACTACGGTCACTCCGTACGTCCGGTAACTACCAAGTCGATTGTCCCAGTTGCTCCTGCTGTTCCGTATATAACTCCCGTTTACAATACGGAAGGTGACGTGACCAGCGGTATCGCTCGTTGGGATACGCTTACGTGCGCGGAGTATAAGGTGGTAGAGAACGCTACCGAACAAGTTACTTGGGGTGTAGCAGGTGATACCACATGGTATGTGGTAAAAGGTACGGACATACAACTTTCCAGAGGTGCTCGTTGCCGGGGTGCAGTTAACCTTATTCTTGCTGACGGTGCTAAACTCACCGCTTCGGGAGAGACTCCTCTCGGTGGGACTCCCGGTATCGAAGTATCCGACCAATACAACAGTTCACTTACTATCTATGGTCAAGCCAACCAATCCGGTCAACTGATTGCAAACGGTCAAGATGGGGCTGCCGGTATCGGTGGCGGATATATGCAATCCGGCTACAATATCACTATCAACGGCGGTACGGTTATAGCAAACGGTGGAACTAGTGCCTCCGGTATCGGTGGCGGATGTGATGCTGGTGTTGCTGCTTCTAATATCTTCGTGGCTACTAATTGTTTGGTAAAAGCCGATCGCAACAATCCTCCTACAACGGTGATTGAGAATGACGGTACTGACCTTGCCGGAAAATTGGCAGGTAAACGTTATGCTATCTTGAAGACCCTGCCTTACGATACAGTAAGCGTAACGGTTAAGGATACTCTCTGTTACCAACAACTCTTCATCTCTCGCTTACAATCGGTAACGCCGATGCAGGATACGACCTTCAATGACACTATCGTAAAAACGGTTTATAAAGATAGTACCTTCCGCGATAGTATCTATATCTATGAACTCAAGGTTTGGCCTGCTATGACGACCACCGAGCAAACGGATAGCCTCTGCGCTACCTACGGTTCCTTCACTTGGAAGCTCGGCAGTCGTGACAGTATAATCACTGACTTTGTGATTGGTGAGAACCACCGTGAGTACATGTACCAGAACATCCTCGGTTGCGATAGTGCTAAGTTCGTCTTAGATGTAGCCGTTTGGCCTGCTATGACGACCACCGAGCAAACGGATAGCCTCTGCGCTACCTATG
>JAKSNF010000017.1 GCA_024400115.1 Paludibacteraceae bacterium
ATGAAATATTTGATTGTCGGGCTCGGCAATATCGGCGACGAGTACCGTAACACCCGACACAACATAGGATTTCGCATGTTGGACGCTTTTGCCGAAGCGTCCAACATTGCTTTTGAGGACAGGCGTTACGGCTTTGTCGGAAAGGGTCGTGTCAAGAACGCCGAACTGGTCTTACTCAAGCCCTCTACTTTCATGAACCTCAGCGGCAACGCTGTTCGCTACTGGATGAACGAAGAGAAGATTCCGCTTGAGAACATCTTTGTGCTCGTAGATGACCTTAACCTACCCTTTGGCACTATCCGCATTCGCAAGCAAGGCAGTAACGGAGGGCACAACGGCTTAGGCCATATCCAATCAGTTCTTAACACCCCCAACTACGCCCGCCTGCGTTTTGGTATAGGTAACGACTACAACCGCGGAGCACAGATAAACTTCGTTTTGGGCGACTGGACGGAGGAAGAGGAGAAGATTATTCAAGAGAGACTCAAGACGGTTTGCGAGATTATCCCCTCTTTCTGCCTACAAGGCATCGACAAGACGATGAACCTGTTTAATTAGTTTAGAGTGGAGAGTTGAGAGTTTAGAGTAGCCGTCTAGTTTGAGAGTTGAGAGTTGAAAGTTGAGAGATTTATGGAAGAGAGAATCGACAAATACTTGTTTGCGATGCGGATATACAAGACCCGCAGTATTGCCACCGAAGCGTGTAAGAAAGGGCGCGTGACCATGAGCGGTCAAGAACTCAAACCCTCTCGCACCATCACGGTCGGTAATAAGTTCTGCGTTCGCAAGGGTCCCATCACCTACACTTACGAGGTGCTGCGCCTTAGCGAGAACCGCCTTGGCGCCAAACTGGTGCCCGACTATATGCGAGACATGACGACTAAGGACCAACTCGAACTGCTCGAACTGGCTCGTTTAGCCGGTCAGTGTGGTCGCGACCGCGGAACGGGTCGCCCCACCAAGAAAGACCGCCGCGAGATAGAACAGTTCATCTCCGCCGACTACCTCGACGAACTCGATGATTTTGATTATGAAGAAGAAGAAAGATAATATCGCAGAATACATCCTCTACCTCTGGCAGTTAGAGGATTATCTCCGTGCCTTCCCCGAGAACGCGATGGCTAATCCCGAGTTATCGGACATCATGGACATGATGCACCTCGAAGGCATTACCGAATCGGGTCACCTCCAATTGGCGCAAAACGCCCTCTCCGAGTTAGAAGACCTACACAACGAACTACTGGACACCGAGGCGCCCTATCGTGCCGTGATGATTCACTTGCAGCCCAGCCTTAATGTCTTCAAGTCGAAGACCGACAACCCCACCATGAGTGATGTGGAGGCTTGCCTCACCCTGCTCTATCAAGTCATGCTCCTGCGTTTGCAACAGCAACCTATCTCGGCGGAAACCGAAGTGGTAGTCAACGACGCCACCCAATTGCTCCGTTTCCTGAGCAAGACCTATTATGATGAAAGTCAAGGAGAGGTATAGTAAGATTTTAGAGTGGTTTGAGGCGAATATGCCTCAAGCACAAAGCGAACTCAATTACAGCAATCCCTTTGAGTTGCTCGTTGCCGTTATTCTCTCTGCTCAATGTACAGACAAGCGCGTGAATATGGTCACGCCTTCTCTCTTTGCCGCCTACCCTACTGCCGAAGCCATGGCACAAGCCTCTGCGGCAGATGTTTTCTCCTTTATTCACTCCGTTAGTTATCCTAACGCCAAAGCCGAACACCTCGCTGCCATGGCGCGTAAGTTAGTGTCCGACTACAACGGTCAAGTCCCTTGTGATGAGGAACAACTCATCTCCCTTCCGGGGGTAGGACGCAAGACAGCTCATGTGGTGATGGCGGTTATTTGGAACCAACCGACCATGGCGGTCGATACGCATATCTTTCGTATCTCCGAGCGACTGGGACTGACCACGAACAGTAAGTCCGTGCTGGCTACCGAGCGTCAACTGACCAAGTACATTCCTGCCGAACTCATCCCTAAGGCACATCATTGGTTATTGCTTCATGGTCGCTATGTCTGCACCGCCCGCAAGCCTCATTGCGAACGTTGTGGAATACGCGATTTTTGCCGTTTTTATACAAAATAAGTACAATTCTGTACTTTTATTTGCATATATCAAAAAAAAGCTGTATCTTGGGACGCCGCCTTGCTTCGCAATTCCCCCCAATATACGTTCGCGCGTTTATTAATATGAGTTGTATATTGGGACGCCGCCTTGCTTCGCAATTCCCCCCAATGTACGTTCGCGCGTTTATTAATATGAGTTGTATATTGGGACGCCGCCTTGCTTCGCAATTCCCCCCAATGTACGTTCGCGCGTTTATTAATGAGCAAAGATTTTCTATTTTTAGGCAAAACGGCTGTCGCCTTCCCATAGCCCTATTTTATCTTCTTTTTATGAGTAAACTCCTAACAGAAGATGAAAATACGCCTATTTAGATAGATGAATCTATCTTTTTTACCTAAAAATAGAAAATAAATTTGCTCATACAAAATTTTTGTTGTATATTTGCACGATTTTTTGAGTATTCGGAAATGAAGAAGTTGTTTTTTACACTCGTATTAGGATTTAGTGCTTGCGCTCCCGCGTGGGCTGTTTATAACTTAACTGCCAGTAAGGTGGATATTCAAGACCTCACCGTTGATAAGGCTAATTACTACCTCAACATCACGGCTGCCACTTCCAGCGCCACGTATCAGGTGGTCATGGATGTTTGGCCTAAGACGGAGTCTATCATCGGTTCGTTCAGCGCCCAAGACGGTACGATTGATTACTACTACAGCGGACTGAAGAAGGACAATGGGAATCAATATTTCTGCGAAGAAGACTCCGAAATAACCCTCACGATAACCAAGATCAACGAGGACACCTGCGAACTCAGTGCCACTATACAAGCGGCACGCAATGGCACCAGTTACACCTATGCTATTGCTCCTTTCCGCTTTGAATACAAGGCAGGCGGCGAACCCGGTCCTGTTACAGAAGACCCTTACCGCTTTGAGCCTACCGAGAAAGTCAGTCAAGCCTTTAACGGTCAGATAGTGAACATAAGAGACAATCGCGAGAAGACAGGTTGGATAAACATCAACCTCATTGATTCGCTGAATCAGAAGTTAGACTGGGTGGAGTTAGACCTTGTGGTAGATAGTTTCGCTATGCCCGTGGGCACGTTTACTTTCTCTGCCGATAGTGCACGCGGCACTTTCATTGCCTCACCGGGCTATCAAAACCGCAACGATTATCCTTCTTATGTCGCCATTAGAGGTGACGATTGGGGACAATACACCCCCTACTACATAAAAGACGGCAGTCTCACTTTCTCCCTCAACGAGAAGGGCGATACGGTCTATGTGGCAGGGTCGGTAACGACGCAGCATGGTTCCACGTTCAGCATCAACGTAACGAGTTATAACGAGTTTTACGTTGCTCCCTTCCCACCCAAACCCCAAGAGGAAAAGGAACTGACGATGGACTCGGTAGTGATTACTTATGTAGGAGCTTTTGATTTGAAGGAAGGACGCGTTTACGATTACGAGTTCAATTTCTCGTATATGGAGGACTATCCGAATCTCATCTTAAACGTTATGTTGCCTTCGGAGGACAGACTAACCGAAGGCACTTACACAATGGAGAGCGGTAAAGTCTATTCGCCCCTTTTCTTCCAGAACCAATCGGATTTCAACGACTATTTCTTCTACGGGGAGAACTACCATTTTGCCACCATCACATTGACGCTCACCTATTTAGGCAATGAGATTTGGCAATACGGAGTAGATATGACAACCGATGTGGGCAGTCACTATTACTTCACATTGAAGCAGAACCCGCATGTAGGGAATAATGAGCCCTTGGCTTTACCCCAAATAAGAGGAGAAAAGAAAGCATACAAAGTGTTACAGAATCAACATATCGTAATTAAATACAACAACAATGAATATATCTTATAAGTGGCTTAAACGGTACATCAACCTCACGGACGATGCACAAACCGTAGCAAAAATCCTCACTTCCATCGGATTGGAAGTAGGTACCGTCGAAACAGTACAAACAATCAAGGGTGGCCTTGAAGGTCTCGTAGTAGGACAAGTGCTGACTTGCGTCCCCCACCCTAACAGCGACCATCTGCATATCACCACCACCGATTACGGTGAGGGTCCCGTGCAGATCGTTTGCGGAGCACCGAACGTAGCTGCCGGTCAGAAAGTGATTGTAGCCACCATCGGCACGCGCCTCTATTCGGGCGACGAGAGTTTCGTTATCAAACGCGGTAAGATCCGCGGCGAGGAGAGCCTCGGTATGCTCTGCGCCGAAGACGAGATAGGCGTTGGCACCAGCCATGACGGTATCATCGTTCTGCCGGAGGACACCCCCATCGGCATGACCGCTAAGGAGTACTACCACATAGAGGACGACACACTCATCGAAGTGGATATAACCCCCAACCGCAGCGATGGCGCCAGCCACTACGGTGTAGCACGCGATTTATATGCTTATTATCAGGCTACAGGCTACAGGCTACAGGCTACAGGCGGAGAGGCGGAAATTACATTAACGAAACCGGATGTTAGTGCGTTTAAGGTGGATAATCATGACCTCGAAATAAAGGTAAGTGTGGAGAACACGGACGCTTGTCCGCGTTATTCGGGTGTGAGCATACAGGGTGTGACCGTCAAAGAGTCACCCGATTGGCTCAAAAATGCACTGACGAGTATCGGTCTTCGTTCTATCAACAATATCGTAGATGTAACAAACTTCGTACTCTTTGAGATGGGGCAAGCCCTCCACGCTTTTGATGCGGACAAGATTGCCGGTAAACAGATCATCGTTAAGAACGCTAACCAAGGACAGAAATTCGTTACCTTGGACGGCGTAGAGCGCGAATTGGACGCTCGCGACCTCATGATTTGCAATGCCAACGAACCGATGTGTATTGCCGGCGTGTTCGGAGGTTTAGACTCGGGCGTAACGGAAGCCACTACTAATGTCTTCCTCGAATCCGCTTACTTCGACCCCGTCTCTATTCGTAAGACCGCTCGTCGCCACCAACTCCAAACAGACGCTTCCTTCCGCTACGAACGCGGTTGCGACCCCAATAACACGATGTACGTACTCCAACGCGCTGCCCTACTGATGCAAGAAGTGGCAGGAGGTACGATTGCGATGGAACCCGTTGATGAGTGTAGAGAGCCCTTTGAACCGTTTGAGGTGGAGGTTTCGCTCGATCGCGTGAATAAACTGATTGGTAAAGAACTCGGCAAGGAGATGATTGAGACCATCATGAGCGCATTGGAGATGCGGTTCACGTGGCAACAGGCTACAGGCGACAGCCTACAGGCGACAGGAAAGTGGTTAGTGAAGGTCCCCAGGTATCGTGTGGATGTACAACGCGAATGCGATGTAGTGGAGGATATACTGCGTATCTACGGATACAATAATATCGAGTTCCCCGAGAAAGTAAACACGAACCTGAGTTATTGCCCCAAACCGAACGTGGAGGCTCTCCAAAAGAAAGTGTCCGAACAACTGACTGCCCAAGGCTTCAACGAGATAATGAATAACTCGCTGACGAAGATGTCTTACTATATGACCGCTACGCTGAAAGACCGCTGTGCTGAAGGACAATCGTGGTTGGATAGTTGTGTGAAGATTAAGAATCCGCTTAGTCAAGACTTAGGCGTGATGCGCCAAACGCTGCTCTTTGGCGGCTTGGAAAGTATCGCTCGCAACGTGAACCGTAAGAACAGCGACCTAAGGTTCTATGAGTTCGGCAACTGCTATCATTTCAATAAGTGTAGAGTGGAGAGTGTAGAGTGTAGAGTAGTTGAGAGTGGAGAGTTGAGAGTTGAAAGAGAGCCCATTGATAATTATTCGGAGGAGATGCACTTGGGACTGTGGTTGACGGGAAACAAGAGCAAACTCAGTTGGGTTCGCAAGGAGGAGAAATCGTCCTTCTATCAGCTGCACGCTTATGTGAACGCTATCCTCACTCGCTTAGGAGTGAACATAGACAAATGTAGTCTCGAACCCGCTATCGACCCCAATGGCGATACGTCTTGCGGTATAGCTAATCTGTTTAGCGACGGACTCGTTATCAAAGCCCCCAACAAAGCCATCATCGGTTATATGGCGATTGTTAGTCCCGCTACCCGCAAGAGTTTTGATATAGACAACGAAGTCTTCTACGCAGACCTCTATTGGGATGCGCTCGTTAAACTCAACAAACAGTATAAGCCGGTCATCAGCGACCTGCCTAAGTTCCCCGAAGTGAAACGCGATTTTGCTCTATTAGTGAACAAAGAGGTTGAGTTTGCAGACTTGGCACGTGCCGCTTTTGAGACGGAGCGTAAATTGCTTAAGAACGTGTTCTTATTCGATGTCTATGAGGGTAAGAACCTCGAAGAGGGTAAGAAATCGTATGCCCTGAGTTTCATCCTGCAAGATGAGGAAGACACGCTCAAGGATAAGCAGATTGAGAATATCATGGAGCGCCTCAAGAAGACGTTCGAGACGAAGTTCGAAGCGAAGCTTCGTTAAATGTGGATTGTGGATGGTGGATGGTGGATTGTGGATAGAGAATTAAAAATTTTATGGATTATAAAGAAGAAATAGCACGGAGGCGGACGTTTGCGGTCATAGCGCACCCCGATGCCGGTAAGACGACACTAACCGAGAAGTTACTGCTTTACGGAGGTGCCATCCACACCGCCGGTGCCGTCAAGTCTAACAAGATACGCAAGACCACCACCTCCGACTGGATGGAGATAGAGAAACAACGTGGTATATCGGTTGCCACTTCCGTTATGGGATTCGACTACGAGGGATTCCACATCAACATATTGGACACCCCCGGTCACCAAGACTTTGCGGAAGACACGTTCCGCACACTGACCGCCGTCGATTCGGTTATCATCGTGATTGACTCTGCCAAAGGTGTAGAGACCCAGACACGCCGCCTGATGGAGGTGTGCCGTATGCGTAAGACCCCCGTGATGGTGTTCATGAACAAGATGGACCGTGAAGGCAAAGACCCCTTCGACCTGATGGACGATGTAGAGTCCGAACTCGGTATTCACGTCACTCCCATGACATGGGCTAAGGGTCAAGGCGAACGCTTTGAGTCGGTGAGCAGTCTATACAAAGTGGAGGGAACGGATTTTATCCTTCTCGACAAACCCGCTGACGTAAGCCAAGACGATTGGGACTTAATCAAAGAGGTTTATCCTCGTTTCGATAAAGCCGCTTATGAGGCAGGCGAGTTAGCTCCCGTCTTTTACGGCAGTGCCTATAAGACGATAGGTATAGAGGAGATGTTAAACTGCTTTATTCGCTTGGCACCCAGTCCGAGACCGGTAGAGGCGCAAGAGCGCACCGTTGACCCGATGGAGGATAAGTTCACGGGCTTCTGCTTTAAGATTCACGCTAACCTCGACCCCAACCATCGTTCGTGTATTGCGTTCTTTAAGATCTGTTCGGGACGCTTCGAGCGCAACCAATACTACAAACACGTGCGCAAGGAGCAACAGATGCGGTTCAGTGCGCCCACCTGTTTCATGGCACAGAAGAAAGAGACGGTGGATGAAGCGTTTGCCGGTGATGTAGTCGGTTTGCCGGATACAGGAAACTTCAAGATTGGCGACACGCTCACCAGTGGCGAGAGTTTGCATTTCAAGGGTTTGCCCTCTTTCTCTCCGGAGATGTTCAAGTATATTGAGAACGCTGACCCGATGAAGCAAAAGCAGTTGGAGAAAGGTATTCGCCAACTCATGGACGAGGGTGTAGCACAATTATTCGTTAACCAAATGAACGGTCGCAAGATCATTGGCACAGTTGGTCAGTTGCAGTTTGAGGTCATTCAGTACCGCTTGGAGCATGAGTATAACGCCCTCTGCCGATGGGAGAACCTACCTATGTACAAAGCTTGCTGGGTTGCACCGGCGGAGCCCAATGACCCCGAGTTTGAGACGGAGTTGGAGCTATTTAAGAAACGCAAGGTACAGTATATGGCGACCGATAAAGAGGGACGCGATGTCTTTATGGCAGATAGCGCTTACGTGCTCAACATGGCACAGAATGATTATAAACATATAAAGTTTCACTTTACATCAGAGTTCTAATTATGAAAAGCAAAGGATTACAGTTTCGCCTCATTGTAATGAACTTTTTAGAGTTCGCTGTTTGGGGTGCGTATTTAACGAGCATGGGTCGCTACTTAAGTAGTCATGGTCTCGGAAACAACATCGGTTGGTTCTATTCGGTACAAGGTATCGTTAGTCTATTTATGCCCGCCATTATGGGTATTGTGGCCGACCGCTGGATGCAAGCGCAGAAAGCGCTCAGTCTCTGTCACGGTTTGGCAGGTGTGTTTATGTTAGCCTCCGGTATTTACGCTTATTCTGCCGGAAATGCGGTTGCTTTTGCGCCCCTGTTTACGCTCTACACAATCTCCGTAGCGTTCTTTATGCCGACCATTGCCCTCACGAACTCCGTGGCATTCAATGCACTCCTTAAAGCGAATATGGACACGGTGAAGGACTTCCCGCCTATTCGTGTGTTCGGAACGGTGGGATTCATTGTAACGATGTGGATTGTGGATCTGCTTGGGTTCATGAACACGCCCGGTCAGTTCGTTATCAGTGGTGGTCTGAGCCTTGTTTTGGCTTTGTATTCCATGTCTCTGCCTGCTTGTCCCATTGTCGCAAACGACACAAAGTCTTTAGTAGATGCATTAGGATTGAAGGCTTTCGGACTGTTCAAGCAAAAGAAGATGGCGCTTTTCTTCATCTTCTCTATGTTGTTAGGCATGTGCCTACAAGTAACCAACGGTTATGCTAATCCGTTCCTTGGTAGTTTTGAGTACTTTAGTTATTGGGCAGACAGCTTTGGCGTTCAGCACTCGGGTATCTTAATCAGTATATCCCAGATATGCGAGGCACTCTGTATCTTGGCTATCCCGTTCTTCCTCAAGCGTTTCGGTATCAAGAACGTGATGTTTATGGCAATGATTGCTTGGGTATTGAGATTCGGTCTCTTCGGTGTAGGAGACCCTGGTTTCCCCGGTATCGTACTGTTAGTGCTCAGTTGCGTTGTTTATGGTTTTGCCTTTGATTTCTTTAATATCTCGGGTGCTCTTTATGTTGACCAAGAAATCAATAAATCCCAACGTAGTAGTGCCCAAGGTCTATTCATGATGATGACCAATGGAGTAGGTGCAACGATTGGTACATTAGGAGCACAAGCCATCGTGAACCGCATTGTTCCTTCTATTAACCAAACCAATGAAGCAGCACTTGGTATTGTGCGCGAGACAGTTCAAACAAAAGTATTAGGCTTCGTTAGAGAAAGCCAACACATTGCGTGGGATGCTATTGATCCCGCTAACTTACCAACGATTGCAGAAAAAGCACAACTCATGAAGTCAGGTTGGCAAACAGCGTGGTTAATCTTTGCCGGATTTGCGTTAGTAGTAGCTATCTGCTTCTGGTTCTTCTTCCCGAAAACAAAGGATCAACAATAAACAAACACTATACCTATGAAAAAAACACTTATCATTCTTGCCACGATGGCAATGAGTCTGACGCTGGCAGCACAGAGTCTGACTCCCGAACTGCTACAGACATTAAGAAGCAGTTATCAAGAGACAGCCCAAGACAAGGCTATCCGTAATGCTATTGGTTCCACCGACATGCAGAAACTGGCGATGAACCAAGACAACATGAATGCCTTAGATCACCACTTCACCTATCGCGTGGAGAGCAAGGGAATCACGAACCAAAAGAAGTCGGGTCGTTGCTGGCTCTTCTGCGGACTGAACGTGATTAGAGCCGATGTGATGCGTCGCTTTGATATCAAGGAGTTGGAGTTCTCAGAGAACTACCTCTTCTTCTATGACCAATTGGAGAAGAGTAACCGTTTTCTCGAGCGTATCATTGAGACCCGCAAACTGGCAGAGGACGACCGCACCGTTCAGGCGTTATTAAAGAGTCCGATTGGAGATGGAGGCGATTTCCTATCCGTAGCAGACTTGGTCAATAAATACGGTGTCGTTCCTTCCAATATCATGCACGAGACATACGTGGCTGAGAATACGGCTAAATACAAACCCCTCATTCAGTCTAAGTTGCGTGAGTTCGCTATTGCTATCCGCGATAGTAAGGGGAAAGAGAGCGAAATACGCGCCATGAAAGAGGAGCAACTCAAACAAATATATCGTATTCTGACCTTGTGCTTTGGCACTCCGCCAACAGAGTTTGAGTGGGCTCAATATGGTAAGAAAGATACGCTTATCAGCCGTGAGACATATACTCCTAAGTCCTTTGCTGCTAAATATGTGCGTGCAGGAATCACCACCGAGTATATCTTCTTCAAGAACATGCCTACGCGCGAGTATTATAAGGTGTACGAGACCGAAATAGGAAACTACACTCCCGAAGGTCCCAACTGGATGTATATCAACCTGCCCGTAGAGGAGATTCAGAAGATGTGCATTGCCTCCCTCAAAGACAGTGTAGCTATGTACACGAGTTCAGATGTGGGCAAGTGTCGTGACTCGGAGCGCGGACTGCTTGATCCTGATATTTATAACTATGACGAATTAATGGGCGTTCCTTTCCCCATGAACAAAGCTGAACGTATCCGCACCTTTGCTTCTAACAGCACTCACGCCATGGCTTTGGTGGCGGTTGACTTAGATGAGAACGGCAAACCGATTAAATGGTTATTAGAGAACAGCTGGGGCGATAAGTCCGGTTGGAAAGGTCACTTGCAACTGACCGACTCGTGGTTCCACGAATATATCTTCGGTGTAGCTATTGAAAAGAAATACGTTCCGCAAGAGATACAAGACTTGCTGAAAACGAAGCACGTTATGCTTCCCTACTGGGATCCGGTGGGACGCACAATGGACGAATAAGGCATGTATAGAAAAGAACTGTCATATTATTTCTCTTCCCCCGTCGCTTATATCGTGATTGGGTTGTACCTTGTGACTATCAGTCTCTTCCTTTGGGTTATACCCGGCGAGTGGAACATCCTCGATTCGGGTTATGCCCAAGTGGATGGGCTATTCTATCTCTCACCTTGGCTGTTTATGATTCTTTGTCCGGCACTGACGATGCGTCTTTTTGCCGAAGAGAGACAAAGCGGCACGTGGGATTTACTGATGACCAAAGGTCTATCCTTATGGCGCATTGTGGTAGAGAAAACCTTAGCGGCGTGGACGCTGCTTATCATTGGTATTCTGCCTTGTTTGGTGCACTATTTCATCGTTTATTGGCTTGCCGAACCCATAGGCAATATAGACCTCGGTCAGTTTATCGGAGGTTGGATAGGACTGCTACTGCTTAGTGGGGCGATGATTAGTGTGGGAGTGATGGCAGGGTCTTGCACCAAGAGTCAGATTGTAGCTTTCATTGCCGGAGCGGTTGTTAATTTTGTGCTTTATTGGTTGCTTATGCAAGATCATTACTTGAGCATGGGACGTGGCGTGATTGATTTACGCGATGTAGCGTTCTTCGTGCTCGTAGCTCTCATCGCCATCCTCCTTGCTATCCTTATTCTCAACAAAGTTACCCACAAATAACCCTACTCCCCTACTCCTATGACTCGCATCGGCCTCCTATCAGACACTCACGGTTTGCTCGACAAACGCGTATTCACGCACTTCAAGGACGTGGACGAGATTTGGCATGCAGGAGATATAGGTAGCGCCGAGGTGTTACAAGCCCTGCGGGAGTTCAAACCCACAAGGGCGGTATTCGGGAACATGGATAGCGGAGATGTGAGGTACACGCTCAGCGAGTTCTATCGTTTTAAGATAGAGGACGTGAATGTGTTGATGACACACATAGGCGGCTATCCGGGACGGTATAACCCATGGCTGATACCGATGTTTGAAAAAGAGAAACCCGATTTATTCGTTTGTGGGCATAGCCATATCTTGAAGGTGCAGTACGACCACCACTATGGTTTCTTGACCATGAATCCGGGGGCAGCCGGTAAGCAAGGTTGGCAGACAGTACAGACTTTGTTAAGGTTCGCCATCGAGGGACATGAAATAAAGGATTTAGAAGTTATCGAATTGGCACAAAAATAGGGGTAAAAAAGGGGGATAAAAACAAAAATATGTTGTAGAACATAGTTTTTTGCCAAGTATAGGTGACAAAATGTGTTGCTAAACATAGAAAAGGCTATTGCACATATCAAAAAAAAGCAGTAATTTTGCACTCGAAATTGATACAACACAATCTTTTTTGTACCTTAAAAAATTAACAGACTAATACCTTGGAAAAATAGACGTCGAGATGACGTCTTTTTTCTTTATATACGAACCGAAGTTCAAATGCACTATTCGATTGTAGTGTATCATCAGTGTGTTTCGATTATACCCGCACAGAAGGGTCATCGAACGGTTGCCGAACGATGTCCCTTCTCTCTAAGAATAAAAAAACCTGCGGAATCGCAGGTTCTTTTATTAGTTTACCACTCCAGCAGCACTTTACCATTCTAGCAGTACATTACCACTCCAGCAGCACTTTGCCGCACTGGCCACTGACCATAACGTCAAAGCCCTTCTGGAAGTCTTCGAACTTAAAGCGATGCGTGATAACCGGACTGAGGTCTAAGCCTCCAAGAATCATCTGCTCCATCTGATACCACGTCTCCCACATACGGCGACCGGTGATACCCTTAATGGTTAAAGCATTGAAGATAATATCCGACCAGTTGACTTGCGTATTGGAAGGCAAGATACCTAATTGCGCAATGTTAGAGCCTTTGTACATATGACGAATCATATCATTGAAGGCTGCCGGTGCACCCGACATCTCAAGTCCTACATCAAAACCGTGAATACCGAGTTGCTGCATGGCATCATCGAGCGTTTCGCCCTTGCTGCCATCCACCGTGATGGTGGCACCCATCTTCTTGGCAATATCCAAACGGAGAGGATTGATATCGGTGACCACAATGTTCTTGGCTCCCGCATAACGGCAAATACCCGCCGCCATCGTACCAATCAGTCCTGCACCCGTGATAAGCACATCTTCACCCAAAACGGGGAAGGCAAGCGCCGTATGAGTAGCATTACCGAACGGATCCATGATAGCCGCAAAGTCGTCCGGGATACGGTCGTTGAGTTTGACTACATTCGATTCGGGAATAGTGACATATTCGGCAAAACAGCCGTCCTTGCCCATGATACCGACGGAGATAGTGTTCTCACACACATGTCCCATGCCTCGGCGGCAGTTACGGCAATGACCGCAGACGATATGCCCTTCGGCAGTGACACGTTCGCCCACCTGAAAATGACGCACACCGGGACCTACTTCGGCAACCACACCCACGAACTCATGCCCCATCGTATAGGGCGGCGTGCAGTGCGATTGGCTCCAATCGTCCCATTTGTACATATGCAAGTCCGTACCGCAAATAGCGGCTTTGGTGACCTTGATAAGGACATCATTAACGCCAACTTCCGGCATCGGGACGTCTTCCATCCAAATACCGGGCTTGGCATAACGTTTAACTAAAGCTTTCATTTGATTACATTCAATTCTTTACCGACTTTGATGAAGGCAGCAATACCTTTATCGAGTTGCTCTTGGGTATGAGCCGCACTGAGTTGCACGCGGATACGCGCTTGTCCTTGCGGTACAACAGGATAATAAAAGCCCGTAACATAAATACCCTCTTGCTGCAAAGCAGCAGCGAACTCCTGACTGAGACGAGCGTCATAAAGCATGACAGCACAGATAGCAGACTGAGTGGGTTTAATGTCAAAGCCGGCAGCTTTCATCTTGGTTACGAAATACTCCGTATTAGCATGCAGTTTATCCTGCTGCTCATTGGAGCGCGTGAGAATCTCAAAGGTCTTGATACCCGCAGCCGCAATCATAGGCGGAATAGAGTTCGAGAACAGATAGGGGCGCGAACGTTGACGAAGGAGGTCAATAATCTCCTTCTTACCCGTTGTGAAACCACCTACCGAACCGCCAAACGCCTTACCGAGCGTACCGGTGATAATCTCCACTTGACCACGGAGGTTGTAGAGTTCGGTAACGCCGTGACCGGTCTTACCTACCACGCCGGCAGAGTGCGACTCATCGACCATGACGAGAGCATCGTATTTCTTCGCCAGTTCGTATATCTTATCCAGCGGGCAGACATTACCGTCCATGGAGAAGACACCATCGGTAGCGATGATACGGAAGCGTTGCGCTTGAGCGGCTTTGAGTTGCTCCTCAAGGTCAGCCATATCGCCGTTCTTATAGCGATAACGCACTGCCTTACAGAGGCGCACACCATCAATAATAGAGGCATGGTTGAGGGCATCGGAGATGATAGCATCTTGCTCGGTGAGCAGCGGCTCAAACAAACCACCATTAGCATCGAAGCAAGCGGCATAGAGGATAGTGTCCTCTGTACCGAAGAAGTCGGAGATGACTTGCTCCAACTGCTTATGGGTATCCTGCGTTCCACAGATGAAACGAACGGAAGCCATGCCGTAGCCACGAGCGTCCATACGCTGTTTGGCAGCCTCGATAAGCTCTTTGTTATCCGCCAGACCGAGGTAGTTATTGGCACAGAAGTTAATCACATCTGCCCCACCCTCGACCTTGATAGCCGAGGATTGGGGAGTGATGATGACACGTTCGTTCTTATATAAGCCTGCATCGCGAATCTCTTGAAGGGTCGATTGCAGGTGTTGTTGAAACTTTGTGTACATAGTAATGATTAGTGGTTAAAGATTAGAGGTTAAAGGTTAGATGATACCTTGCTCAAGCATAGCTTGTGCCACCTTCATGAAACCGGCGATATTAGCACCCTTCACATAGTCGATAGTGCCGTCCTTTTGGGTTCCGAATTTAACACATTGCTCGTGAATAGCCTCCATGATATGGTGCAGACGCTCGTCCACTTCCTTACCCGTCCAAGAGATATGCTCAGCGTTTTGAGTCATCTCTAAGCCCGAAGTAGCTACGCCACCTGCGTTAACAGCCTTACCGGGGGCAAAGAGGAAACCGGGTTGTGATTGGAAGTAGTGAATAGCACCGGGTTGGCAACCCATGTTCGAAACCTCGCAGCAGCAGAAAGTGCCGTTCTTAACGAGTTCCTTAGCGTCGTCCTCGCTCAGTTCGTTTTGGAAAGCGCAAGGCAGAGCAATGTCGCAAGGTATAGACCATGCTTTCTTACCAGCCGTGAAGACAGCCTTATCGGGGAATTGGTCAGCCATATCTTGCACTTTATTGCGGTTAGACGAACGCATAACGAGCATGTAGTCAATCATCTCTTTGGTGATACCGTCCTTGATAGCGCAAACGCCATCGGGACCAGAGATAGCAACGACCTTAGCGCCGAGTTCAGTTGCCTTGGTAGCAGCGCCCCAAGCTACATTACCGAAGCCGGAGATAGCAATCGTCTTACCGGCAATCTTCTTACCTGCGGTCTCAAGAACCATATTGGTGAAATAGAGAGCACCAAAACCGGTAGCCTCCGGACGGAGGATAGAGCCACCCCATGTCATACCTTTACCGGTGAGCACACCCGTGTGGTACTGTTGAGCGAGTTTGGAATACATGCCATTGAGGAAACCGATCTCACGACCGCCTACGCCAACGTCACCGGCAGGGATATCCTTATCGGGACCAATGCAACGCCACAGTTCGAGCATGAAAGCTTGGCAGAAACGCATGATCTCAGCGTCCGACTTACCTACGGGATCAAAGTCCGATCCACCTTTACCGCCACCCATGGGGAGGGTTGTGAGGGCGTTCTTGAAGGTTTGTTCGAAACCTAAGAACTTAAGCATAGAAGGCGTTACAGCCTTGTGGAAACGTAAACCACCTTTGTAGGGGCCGATAGCCGAGTTGAACTGAACGCGATAAC
Organism: Paludibacteraceae bacterium; assembly: GCA_024400115.1. Lineage (GTDB taxonomy): Bacteria > Bacteroidota > Bacteroidia > Bacteroidales > Paludibacteraceae > Colicola. The sequence continues at coordinate 15,903 of JAKSNF010000017.1, forward strand.
CGAGGTTCGTTTGAACTTGACCGGCATCATCAATCCACGTTACACGGAACGTATAGATACGCTCCGGCTCTACCAAACGCTCAACGATTTGCGCTTTCTCGAACTCAGGATGTTGGTTATACACTTCCTCAATTGAATTGAGAACTTCTTCCACGGCCTGGAGGTACTCAGCCTCGCCGGGATGCTTGGCAGCTAAACGCTGCATAATTTCAGTTGTTTTCATGATTAATAAGATAACTTATTAGTTTTGTTTGTTTTTAAGAAATATGTGGAATATTGTTCCTTTAGTACTTGTTTCAAATGTTATTTTTCCTTCGCACCCTTCCACTATGTTCTTGGAGATAGCTAATCCCAATCCTGAACCGGCAGACTTGGTAGTGAAGTTAGGGGTAAATATCTTATCTTGAATCTCTGCTGCTATCCCGGGTCCGTTGTCCGAGATAGAGATTTCCACCCATTTCTCTTTTGTTTGGAGTTGGACGATGACATCGCCATTGGGGTTCTCCTCCATAGCTTGGATAGCATTCTTGATGATATTGGTGAACACCTCAGCTATCTGTTCCTCATCGGCAAGGGCAGTCACACCAACATCGGGACCGATATAACGCACCAGAATTTGTCCGTTGGAGAACATTGCAATGACTCCGGACAGCTTAGCTGCCACATCCACCTCAGAGGCTTTCACTTCCGGCATCTTAGCAAAAGTAGAGAAGGACTGAGCAATATGGCTGAGGTTATCAATCTGTTGGATAAGCATAGAGGTTGATTTATCGAAATAGTCGTTAAAACGCTCAGTGCCACGCGTCCGCTGGAGTTGTTGAATGGTTAACTTCATGGGTGTAAGCGGATTATTGATCTCGTGCGCCACTTGTCGTGCCATCGTTCGCCAAGCCCCTTCACGTTCCGATCGCGCTAATCGACGGGCAGAAGACTCCAATTCGTCCACCAACTCATTGTAACGCGTAACGAGTTCTCCTAATTCATCGTGCCGGTTATATTGGATATGGTTATCCTCTTTCCCAAGACGATAATGATGCATTTTCTCCGCCATACGGCTCAACGACTTGGTGATGGACCGAGTAGCAAATAGCGAGACGATTAATGCTAAGATAAGAACAATGAGGTACGCAGGCAATAGGCGGGAAAGGTAATTATCAATCTCAACAACCATTGCATCGTGCGATATAAAGGACGGGACAGAGATAAAACCGATAGGTACATAGTTACCATTATAGAAGGGGACATAACCCACTAAGTACTGAAGTGAACCGATATGCTCTTGCGCCGTGACAACAGGTTTACCCGAGAAGAAAGGTTCGGGCGGGACGTGTCGGCTAAGAATGCCTCGGTCAAACAAGATGGGAGTAGAAGTTCCCAACAAGGAACCATTTAAGTCATATACGTTGATGTCCGTTTCGTAAGCATAACTGAGGTCTTTGAGGTCGATATTCAGACCGCTGGCATTGGCCGGCGTCAAACTCACATTCCAGAAATATATGTTTTGAAGGGCAGCTTGTACGTATTTGCATTTTTGTAAGATGGCAACTTGCTGCCGCTCTTGGTTTGTACGACGAACATAACGAATAGACATCCAGAAGATATAAACAAAACTGATCAGAATAAGCGTAACAATGAGGTATTGTAACTTCGTTGCCAAGCGCATATTACGGAATCCGCGAGCCTTTACTAAACCCACTATTCCAACAATAAGAATGATGATAAAAAGCGAAAGAGTAAGAATATAATAGGTTCTCATTCGAGTTCTATCAACCACCTTAGCATCCGGCATATTAGCTTGCACGAGAAGAGGCTGGAAACTGAAACTCTCGGATAGGAAATTGTTTAATTCAGCATCCTCTTTATCCATATGTTCCAGCTGTTGCAACGAACACAAGAAAGTACCGGAAGGAGAGTAAAGGGCATAGTCCTCCGAGTTTTGTGATTGATGTTCGGTATTCGGTGACACTCCGAGTTCCCATGCATCGCTGCCTTTGAAAGGAGCTATGAAAGCATTGTGAAAGTGGCGGTTGTAGAAGGGATAGTTATATTTGATTGGAACAATTGTCAAAATATGATAATCACCGGCTTGGGTCCACTTGCCAACGGTATAAGCATTACGGAACGGAACAAAACACCAGTCATTATCGGTCGTCACTTTGATTGACTCCGCTGTGAGCCAGTTATCTGACCAATAAACTATGCGCGAACCATCCATGATGAAGAACTGAACCCCCTTTGAAGAGCGAGCCACAGAGCGGATAGAGTCGATACTACCCGAAGACATAGCCTGCTTAATAAGCTCGGTGCGAGTGTCGGCATAAGTAAGGCGACGATTAAGCTCTTTTTGTAATCGATGTACCTCAAAAGAGGGAGTGCAAGAGGTTAGGAAGAGCAGAAAAAACAATATTATATTATTTTTTTTCATTTCCGCTTGCAAAGTTACAAAATTTTTCTTATCTTTGCAAGCGATTTTGAAAAATTTACACAAAAATGGCTACTTTTCCTATATTATCTGCAATTTTAACTTCGTTAATGCTCGGATTTTTGATGATTTTAGACCCTTGCACACTTTTTACCTCCATTGCCGCCATCGGATACATTGACCGCGAGATGCATAACCGTCGTCGTGTACTCATCACGGGTCTGATGTTCGTTTTGGGCAAGTTATTGACCTATGTGCTCGTTAGTATTCCGTTCATCATGGGGTCGCACACCGATGGTATTCACCATTTCCTTAATCACTGGGGCGAACCGCTGTTGGCAGCCTTTATGATTATCTGCGGTATCTTGCTTTTCTTTAGTGGTCATCACCATCACGACCACGACCACGGTATGAGTAAGTGGTTGCAGACGGTGGATGATAAGAGCAGTTGGTTCTGGGCATTCATGTTAGGTATCTTCTTTGCCATCGCTTTCTGCCCGCATCGTCTGATGTACTTCTTTACGATGATTGAGATGTCGGTTAGTTTAGAGAGTGCTTGGACATGGTTTATGCCGGTTATTTTCGGTTTGGGCACCGGTCTGCCGATTATCATTATTGCATGGATTATCTGCTATAGTGCCATCACTACGGAGGTTCTAACGGCTAAGGTCAAACGCTTTGAGAAATGGTTCCGCTATATCTGCGCCGTCCTCTTCCTCGGTTTTGGTATCTACCTTGCTCTTGAAAACCTATTGGAACACATATAAACTCTAAACTATGCAACTAGACGGCTACTTTAAACTCTACACTCTAAACTCTAAACTCTAAATTATGTTCCACTTTAAGCAATTCGACGTTGAAGATAATGCCTGCTCCATGAAGGTGGGCACGGACGGCGTCTTGCTTGGCGGTTGGGCAGAGCCACTCAACTCTAAACTTATAAACGAGACGGCTTCTCTAAACTCTAAACTCTCCACTCTACACTTTTTAGACATCGGTACGGGTAGCGGACTGATTGCACTGATGTTAGCGCAGCGTTTTCCTAAGGCACATATCTTGGGCATTGACATTGACGAGGCAAGTGCTCGCCAAGCGGCAGAGAACTTCGCCGCCAGTCCGTGGGCAGACCGCCTCGAAGCCAAACATATCTCAATACAAGAACTTGCAACTCTAAACTACCGCCCGCAGGGCGAAACTACTCTACACTCTAAACTCTCCACTCTACACTTTCAATTAATAGTGAGCAATCCCCCCTATTTTCGGGATGCGCTCAAGTGTCCGGAAGCCGGTCGCAAGCAGGCTCGGCACACGGATAGTTTGAGTTACGATGAACTGATGCGTTGTGCTGCACAGTTATTAGCTCCAGATGGGGTGTTGGCACTCATCTTACCGGCAGAGGCGGAAAGTGATATACTGACTCTTGCCGCAGCCAATGGGTTACGTCCTCTCCGCATAACGCGTGTTCACACCACCCCCACCAAACCGGCAAAAAGGATACTGATAGACTTTACAACTCTAAACTACCGCCCACAGGGCGCAACTACTCTACACTCTAAACTCTCCACTCTCAACTTTCAATGCAATGACACTACTCTTGACGCTCTTAACGAGCCTCTTTTACGTGATTTCTACCAACACGATTTCCGAAACCGATAGTCTCGGAAACGAAGTGTATAATGCCGCTCTCACTCCTACTGAGTGCGAGGCGTTGCAGCGCGAGGCAGCTTATGTACAAAAGCAGTTAGGCGAGGCCATTGAGGTTACTGCCCCACTCTATCATCAGTTTACGATGAACGCTATTCTGCTGCCACAGGATAGTTTCGAGATGGCATATGACGTTGCCAAAGAGGATGTGTTGCGGCAGTTTGATGCTTATTTGGAGACCTTGGCACCAAACGAAGAGTTCTTTATTGCGGGTTTCAGTCAAGGAGCCATGCTCGTGCGCGATATCCTTAAACATATGCCGCGCAAAGCGTACGCGCGCTGCGCAGGCGCATATATGATGGGTTATCGGTTGAGCAGAAAAGACCTTATGTCACCACGTATCCGTCCGGCAAGAAGTGCCACAAGGGGAAAGGTGGTGTCGTTTAATACGGTAACGAGTGCAGATAAGCAGTGGCCTTTTATCTCAGGAGGGGCAGTAACCTGTATCAATCCCATTAACTGGGTGACAGATAGCACGCCGGCGGAGTTGGTTTTTCAGTCGGACACAATAACGGTAACCTTAGACCGCAAGGCGCATGTATTGGTAGCGGATGTAGAGGAAGAGAAGTATTACAATGAGGCTTTTCGTCCGTGGTACGCCCCCGGTTGCTTGCACACGCAAGATTTGCTATTCTATCTGCCCTATATAAAGGAAAACATCTTACTAAGGGCTAATCTACATTTTTAGTTGGCAATTTCTGGAGCAAGGTCTCTGACCCTGCTGTCCTATAGCATATAATTATTGAGTTTTATCTTGCTCATTTCATGTAGAGAAATATCTAAATTTGGGGATTCCATTGGTTTTCATAGTAAAAAATTTTGGGATTTCATTGGTTTTTATAATAAAAAATTTTGGGATTCCTATCAAAAATTTGCATATATCATTTATTTTTAGTACCTTTGCAGCGTTTTTACAATATTAATCATTACTGCTATGGATTCAACTATTATTTTTCGGCGGAAATTGTACGAGCAAATGCTCAAGTGGAAACAAACAAAAGATGGCACTACAGCTCTGTTAATCAAGGGTGCCCGTCGCGTAGGGAAATCAACTTTGGCAGAAGAATTTGCTCGAAAAGAATATAAATCATATATACTGATAGATTTTGCTGATGCCAAGCCGGAGTTAATGGAGGCAATTAAACATATTGCAGACCGAGATTATTTTTTTACACAGTTGCAATATCTCTACAAAGTAAATCTGCATGAACGACATTCTGTAATCATATTTGATGAGATACAACGTTGTCCTCAAGCTCGACAAGCAATAAAATACCTCGTCAAAGACCATCGCTATGATTATATTGAGACAGGTTCTTTGCTTTCCATCCGAAAAAATGTCCAGAATATCGTTATTCCTAGTGAGGAGACTCGTTTAACTATGTATCCGATGGATTACGAAGAATTCTTATGGGCTATGCAAGATTCCGTAACCATTCCATTATTACACCAATCATTTAATAGTAGTCGTTCTATCGGTGATGGTGTCGTACGTGACTTATTACGCAAATTCCGGCTATATATGTTAGTGGGAGGAATGCCACAAGCAGTTTGCACGTATTTATCCACTCAAAACTTAGCGGATGTAGATGCCGTCAAGCGCGAAATCATTGAGTTATATATGGATGATTTTCACAAAATAGACCCAAGTGGTAAAATCTCCAAACTTTTCCAAGCTATTCCATCTCAATTAACAGGTAATGCTTCGCGTTACAAAAAGACGGCCGTTATAGGAACCACCATAGAAGAAAATGCATTTGCCGAACTGCTCCATGATTTAGAGGACAGCTTAACTGTAAATATCGCGCACCATGCCGATGACCCGAATGTAGGCTTAGCTATGCATGCAGATTATAGACAATATAAAATATACTTATCAGATACCGGTCTATTCACTACATTAGCATTTTGGGACAAAAACTGTGTTGATAATATTATCTATCAAAAACTATTGTCGGATAAATTGTCCGCCGATTTGGGTTACGTGTATGAGAATATGGTTGCACAAATGTTAGTCGCATCGGGGCATAAACTATTCTATCACACATGGCCAGTCCCCAATAGCAATCACAACTATGAGGTTGATTTCTTACTTTCTCAAGGAAGCAAAATCTGTCCTATTGAGGTCAAATCATCCGGATACAAGACACATGCTTCGTTGGATGCCTTCTGCAAGAAATTCTCTTTCAGAATAGGGAATCGTTATTTAATTTATACCAAAGATTTACATCATGAGCAAGAGATGACCTATCTGCCTGTTTTCATGACGTCATTCCTATAGATATTTCACTAGTTAGTGGTAAGTTTACAGACACACGACAAGCAGTGCTTAGTCAATGTTTAGCCAAGGCTACGCAAATCCCACGGCTGTCCTATGATGCTACGGGGATGGTACGGGAGTGGTACGGGAACAGATACGGTGAAGGTAGTGCAGAAATCCGCAAACCCTCACAAATCCGCAGTCTATATTCGAGTTGATATTTGATTATAAATCAGCAAGTTACAGTTTTGCTCCGAATTTTCACGGACAGAAATAGGTTGTTCGCGAGAGTATCAAACCGCCAATTCCGCCAATGAGAATTGAAGAAGCAGTCATCGCAACCAAGAGGTTTATTTCTTGGAATATAGTATTTATTATTATTTATACGATAAATTAATAGCCTCTTTCATATTATCTTCAATAGAGCTATAATTCCAGCTTCCATATCGACCGATGGAAGATACATTGTAGGCTGCTAATATATCTTTATATTTTGAGACCTCCTGTATTCCTTTTTGACTCACATGTACGTAAGCCGGATTCATTACGACCGAATGGTAGGACACCAGGTTTTGATTGGTTAAGATACCTGCCTCTCGCAAACCATTAAGTGTCTGTTGAAGCATTGCCTTCTCGTCTACAACCGCATCATGCTGATAACCTATCTCTACATATAGAGACATTCGGTCACTTGGAATAATATTGCTATAAAAACCGACACGATAGAAGCAATATTTTTTTTCTGGGAAATAGATCCAATGGTTCTGCTTGTCCGGTCCTAATCCATCAAAACCAAGATTGAAGACTAACACCTTATTCCAAGATAAAGCAGTTGTATCTACGTTTATTCCGCACAATGGCAATAAATTAATCAGCGGAATAGTAGAAATCAAATGGTCATATTTGATTTCGCGTTTAATAGTTGTTACTTTCTGCTGCTGCAAATCAATGTGAGTGACTCGTTCTTGCAAAGAAATATTCTCGATAGGAATATCTCGCTCTAACGCTTTCACATATTGGATCGCGCCTCCTCTATGATAAAGGAAACTCCCATTATAGGAACTATTCTCTGCCTTCCGGAAGTTACGAATAATATCTTCTTTGTCGGCATAAGGGAAGAAACGCCCCATAGCATCGGCGTCCAACATGTTCAAGTCGGTAGCATAGAGTTTCTCGTTATAAGGTATGAGAAACTTTTCCGCTATTGACTTTCCAAATTTGGTATAAAGCATCTCCTTAAATGTTGTAGGTGTAATGCTGTTTGCCTCAAATAAATCCACTAAACAATCTATAAACTCTTGTTGTTCGAGTTGGTGGATATTCTTTTGGAAAGGAAAGTCAATCAAACGGTCTTTATACCTAATCTGAGTATGTTTCTCCACTTCTACCAACCCTGACTTATCCAATCTTTCGCTGATAAATTGTGCAATTTCCGGATTCTGAAAGTGGAAAAAGTGTCCAGAGTAGTCCCATACAAAGCCGTCTTGACAGATGGTGTTGCATAGTCCTCCTGTATGATCATCCGCTTCGAGAATGAGATAGGGGTTCTTTGTGAAGTTTGCGTATGTCAGTCCGGTCACTCCGGCACCGATGATGATATCCATAATTATTTCTTTAATTTTCTTTTAATCCATCGAATGGCACGATTACGAAAACGATGTATCTTAAACCAAATGATATACAATTCAAAAGGTAGTGCTCGGTACATTTTAACAACCTTGGTTAGGGGCACTTCGTTTCTTTCGCTTCTTACGTATTCATCCCACTCCTTTAGATGTTCTTTCGCAAAGCCTTTCGGTTGACGACTTATTTCATCATAGTGGTAAGTTACAAAACTGTTGTATAAATCAATACCAAACTCTCTCCTTTTGGTCTGTTCTTGTGGCATATTTTCCTTTAGGAAAGCTAAAGTAGCCTTAAGGACGGTTGAGACATCTCTATAGTTTTTTGCATATACTTTAGGATCATAGCTCTGTCCCTCTCGTCCTTTATAATAATTATATATGCACAAATCATAATATACAAACGTGCGTGAGATAATGATTGCTAATCCCTCTAAAATAATATCATCGTAACGAACCTTTTCTACATAAAGAGGTAAGTGTTTTTGTAATAATGTTGTCCTAAAAATGCAATGAGTAATATAAATGGCATTCCCAATCTGAGGAGTATGTAACCAATCGAAGGTCTCTAAATTGTATATCTCGTTCTCCTTAAGATTGATGATGCGTGATGGACTATACGTATTCGTCGCAGCATAATAGGTCTGACTATTAACGAGAACAAAATCAGTGTCAGTGTTTTGTAACTTAGAGATTAGCTTACTGAATTGGCCGGTATCGAACCAATCGTCAGAGTCGAGATAAAAGAGGAATTTACCCACAGCGAGTTCTGTGCCGTGATTCCATGCTCCGCCATGACCGCGGTTCTCTTGGTCAATGACACGAATAATGGACGGGTACTTAGCTTCATACTCTTTGGCAATGACAGCAGAGTTATCGGGCGTACCATCGTTGACAATGACGATGTCGAGTAACTCTAATTGTTCCTTATCGGGCACAATGAGAGACTCAATACATTTACGGATGTAATCCTCTACCTTATAAACGGGGATTACGATAGATAGGAGTTTGGACATATAACTTAAGTTTTATTCATTGTTTTACAGTTATAATGTAGATAAAATAGCATTTTTTCTCAAAATAATTTGCACATATCAAAAAAAAACATTATCTTTGCAGCCAAATTGAAAGCATGATGCTTTCTAAATGCAATCATTATTATGGCACAAGCAACTATGACTGTCCGTACGGACGCAGTATTAAAAGCTACTTTTGATAGCTTATGTGAACAATTTGGCATGAGCGCTAATACCGCCATGAACATCTTCATGCGAGCCGTAGCAGAAACTCGCAGTATTCCGTTTAGAATCGGCAAAAGCAACATCTCTCCAGAAGTTCGTTATCAACAAGCTTTAGAACGAATGCACCAAGATGCAATTCGTCGCAATGAGCCAGAACTAACTTTGGAAGAAATCAATGCCGAAATTGCAGCCTACCGTGCAGAACGAGCAACTAAACGTAAAATGCAAGCTCTATGATTTACGTTGTAATTGATACGAATGTCTTTGTATCGGCTTTATGGACGAAGAATAATGAAGCTCCCACATATCGTTTAGCACAACTCCTTTTAGACGGAAGACTTAAACCTTTATACAATGAGGAGATTCTATCTGAATACAAAGATGTGTTAAATCGTGATAAGTTTGGCTTTAATAAAGCGGATGTGAAAGAAATTATCTCATCTATTAAAGAATACGGGATTGAATCTTCTCGCGTTCCTTTTGACGAGCCAATGCTTGATGAAGATGATCGCGTATTCTACGAAGTCACTCTCAGCAAGGATGATGCCTATCTTGTAACCGGTAATCAAAAACATTTCCCTAAGACACTTATGGTAGTGACACCTGCGGAAATGTTAGAGATTCTGGAGCAAGATTAATTTTCTCTACATTATTTCAAAGGTCACTTGCATTATTTATAGTCTCATGCTTGACTATCTTCTCTTTCTTTCTCTTCCTCCCTCATCGAGAGGTTAAAAGTTATTTATACTTACATCCTACGAAGTGGTCCCGATACTGATATTGTTTACTCATTATTCTTGATATCCGCACTCACGTGCGTGGATGCTTGCCTCTTTTCTTCCATCTCTGCTTCATAGCAGGCACGGGCATAGCGTTCTTGCGGAGACTCCCTCCGAAATAAATCAATCAAATCCGAAAATAATCCTAACATAATCCGTATATATTTTATCAATTTTATCTTACACCCTACGTACATCCACCGAAGTGCTACGTTAGGAGGAAGCACTATACAGCCTATTATCTCTACAAACAAACATGCACGCAGACATATGGTCGTCTACGTGCAAAAAATAGCGTATAATAATGGATAAAAAAAACGCGGATTCCTGCTCTGCTTATCCGCTATCTGAGGTCCTGAGATTACCTATAGTCTCGAATAAGCATTAGAAATCCACGCGTGCGTATATATAATTAAGGTATATACGACCATGGACATCTACCACTTACTTGTTTTCGAAGACTAATTATGAAATTTCTCAGGTTTCAGATAGTCGATAACAAGCGTTAGTAAACGCCGTTTCGCGAATAGTTTTGGGATTATTGAGGAACAAAACCAACTTGTTCGCGATAATATATGTCCCGAAATCTCACTAAGGCGAGTATCGCGAGAGAGACACTACCCTCCCCTCACCCTGCGTGGATTCCGTTATTTCCCCTATTTAACGTCAGTGGGTGACAATGGAAGTGCCTCCTTACTTAGCTACGTTGACGGCACGGACTTCGCGGATGACAGTAACCTTCACTTGACCCGGATAAGTCATCTCATCCTGAATCTTCTTGGCGAGGTCAAAACTTAACAACTCCGTATCCTTATCCGAAATCTTATCAGCACCTACAATGACACGCAATTCGCGACCAGCTTGCAGAGCATAGGTCTTAATAACACCCGGGAAGGACATAGCCATATTCTCAAGGTCATTGAGACGCTTAACATACGTTTCCACAATCTCGCGACGAGCACCCGGACGAGCACCCGAGATAGCGTCACACGCTTGTACGATAGGCGCAATAAGTGTGGTCATCTCGCACTCCTCGTGGTGAGCACCAACGGCATTGCAGATATCGGGTTTCTCTCCGTACTTCTCGCACAGTTTCATACCTAATTCGGCGTGCGGCAGTTCCTCCTCGTTCTCAGCCACTTTACCTATATCGTGCAACAGACCGGCACGGCGAGCAGCCTTCGGGTTGATACCTAACTCCGATGCCATAACGGCACAGAGGTTAGCCGTCTCACGCGAGTGCTGCAAGAGGTTCTGACCATAAGAGGAACGATATTTCATCTTACCAATGAGACGAATCAGTTCAGGATGCAGACCGTGGATACCGAGGTCGATAGTGGTACGTTTACCCGTTTCAATCATCTCGTCCTCTACCTGTTTCTCCACCTTAGCCACCACTTCCTCAATACGAGCGGGGTGGATACGACCGTCTTGTACCAGTTGGTGCAGGCTGAGACGTGCTATCTCACGACGGATAGGATCATAACCGGAGATAGTGATGGCTTCCGGCGTATCATCCACAACGAACTCAACGCCCGTAGCTGCCTCCAAAGCGCGGATATTACGTCCCTCACGACCGATAATACGTCCCTTCACTTCCTCATTGTCTATATGGAAGACGGAAACAGCATTCTCTGCGGTCGTCTCCGAAGCAACACGCTGAATGGTTTGGATAACGATTTTCTTAGCCTCATTATTAGCATTGAGACGAGCCTCGTCCATGATCTCGTTGATATACGCCATGGCGTTGGTCTTAGCCTCATCCTTGAGAGCCTCGATGAGTTGTTTCTTAGCCTCCTCAGCGGACATGCCGGACAATTGCTCCAATTGTTGCTGAGCTTGCTTATGCATCTTCTCTGTCTCGGTTTGTTTGTACTCGATCGCTTTCTCGCGTTGCTCGAGTTGCTGCAAGGATTGGTTCAGTTCGTTCTGTTGACGTTGCAAGTCGCCTTGACGCTGATTGAGGTTTTGCTCACGTTGGTTGAGTGACTGCTCACGCGCTTGCTTGCGCTGTTCGTCAGCCCGAACGGCATTGTCATGTTCTAACTTGAGGGCGATAAACTTCTCCTTCGCCTCGATGATCTTTTGGTTCTTGATTACTTCTGCCTCTTTCTCAGCCTTACGAATCATGCCTGCTGATGTATAGCGGAAAATCAAGAAACAGATAACGGCACCTAAGACGAGAGCCGCCACTGCGATGATAATGGTTGTAATTGTCATTTTGATTTACGATTTAGTTATTTACGATTTACTATTTATTGAACCATTGATTAGTTCATTGATGGCTTGTATTTTCTCATTTACGGATTTGAGACTCTTTTCACGTTCGTCATTCTTCAGGTTCACCGCTGCCTCCAATGCCACATATAACCACAGTTCCCCTACCGTCTTAGACGGGTTACGACGCTGATAGACATGATAGCGCTCGTTCAGCAGTTCTGCCGCCTCACGGTAGATAGACTCCTTATCCGCAGGCACGTTCAGTGCCACGTTGTGGGTGTCGAATTTCAGGACGATATGCTGTTGTCTTTCAGACATAGTGTAGAGTGGAGAGTTTAGTGTTTAGAGTAGCCGTCTAGTTGTATAGTTTATAGTTTATTAGTGTTTTAGTACTTCGATGGCTTGGTCCACGCGAGCAATGAGAGCTGAAATCTGCTGTTTAGCTTTTTCCCTATTCTCAGGCGTGGTGGTTAACGTATGAGCCGTTCTGAGTTGGCGCAACTCTTGCTGTAGGCTATTCAACTCGCTATGCGAACGTACAATCTCTTGCCGCTGCTCATCATTAGTCAAGAGCAACGCCTTGTTGGCTTGTTCCAATTCGTCACATCGCGCAATGAGAGCACGTACGTTCTGCTCGAGTTGATCAAGGGAGTGCATAGTTCAGAGTGCTGAGTGCAGAGTTCAGAGTGCAGAGTTAGAAACTGTAACCCACACCTATACCAAGGTTGCCAAGGAACTGAACACGCTCGTGAGCATTATTACCGTCCTTATCAGCAATCATTTGACCATTGACATACTTGAGGTCGGTATAGAGAGTAACATTGAGCACTTTGAGGAATTGATAACTCAGCGTTACGTTCCAGTCAACATCGAAATTACCGAAACGACGACCGTTATCACGATAACCGGCTTGGTTATACAAATCCTTTACTTCGGGAGTTAATGCTTGATACTCCGTCTCGGTAATAAAGCCCTTTTGCTCGCCAAGTTCTCCACCTACGAATTGATACATCTGTACCTTATCCCATTGGTAAGGAGTGAAAAGGGTTAAGTTGGACATTAAGGTGAGGTCTTTGTACTTATAGTTCAAAGCAGCCTTGATATTGAGACCTAACTCAGCGCGATAGTTACGATAAACTTTGTTGTTTGCATCATCGAAATACCATGTTCCGTAAGACTCTTGGAGTTGTTGACGAAGCTCCACTTCACCGGGTTGCGAGTATTTCTCATTTACCTTATCGCTAACATAAGCCGTCGAGATACGACCGGAAACGGGCGACATATAGAGGGAGAAGAAGTCCACGGGTTTGTAATCAAAACCGACCGAGATGTCCGTGTAAGACGGAGCTAAGATATTACTGATAATCGGGTCGAAATTGTCATCACCACTATAGTTACGACCAAGGTCAAACTGCGTGTGGAAACCGGCATTAACGGTCAGATACCACTTGGGTTGGAAAGCCCAACCAAACTTAGTATCAAAATTGAGGTGGTCAGAGGTTTTTTGCGTTTTGTCGTACTTTTGGTCGATGAAGGTCAGTCCGTAATCAATATCCAAAACGGCATCCCAACTGAGGTTATTCTTCTCATAACCCACGTTGAACTTACCAAAGATATCTCCTGCGATATTGTTATTACCACCGGCTGCCCAGTTAACCATACCTGTTCCGTTAGCGTTCAAACCGATAACGCCGGAGTATTTCCAATTCTTGGGTTGTTCGGCTTCGTCTTGTGCAAAAGCCATTGTGAAAGTAGTTAAAGCAGCTACTAAGAATAAAGTTTTTTTCATACTTATAAAATTTGTAATTTGTGATTTTTAATATTAATATTGGGCAGCGTCATAAACCTGATCGGCAATGTCGCTACCAGCTAATTTCTCAATGATACAGAAAGCGAAGTCGGAACTCAGTCCGGGACCTTTCGCTGTGATGATATTATGTGATTCGATTACTAAGCCACCAAGAAAACTCTCCCCGAGATAGTTCTCAAATCCGGGATAGCAGGTAGCTTGTTTACCTTCTAAAATGCCCAATTTACCTAATACAGAGGGGGCATAGCAAATGGCGGCAATGAGTTTATTCTCCGCATTATGCTTAACGAGCAAGTCCGTCAAGGCTTTGCAGTCCTCCAAATGGCTGGCACCACCCGGCAGAATCAGCATATTAGCATCGGAGAAATCAATATCTTCCATCAATCTATCCGCCTGCACAGCAACCTTATGTGCGCCAAGAACCATCGGCTTACCGGTGATACTGACGGTGGTGAGTTCAATGTTAGCGCGACGCAATAAATCAATCGTCGTAATGGCCTCTATCTCTTCAAAGCCATTGTCAAGAAATAAATAATTCATTCTTACTTGAGTTTAAAATAATATGTAATCTTACCCATCTGCAATGTAGGTTTATCAGTTGGGTTAAATTTCGCTTTATAAGCGGCAGCAATCGCAGCTTGTTGTAGGGCATATTCTCCGGTATCCGTACCCGTTCCCACTTTAGCAGAAACGACCTTACCATCCTTATCCACCATTATATCTACAACCACCTTTCCTTCTTTTTGTATTCCCTTGGCAGGAACAGGAAGGTCTCCCACAATACTTCGTCCGGCTAAAGAGTAATAATTCTCGCCTATCGGTGTCGTACCCAATGTCGGGTTTCCTTGATGCTGTTCTCCCGTACCCGTGCCGCTGCCGGAAGTAGGTTCTGAAGAAGTGCCAAAGAGTGACCCCATCGCATTAGCGCGGGCAATCGCTTGTTCACGACGTTCCCGTTCGGCGGCCTCTTCTGCCTCTTTCTTCTTACGCTCCGCCTCTGCTTGGTCTATCTTAGGGGTTTCTTCCTTACGTTGCTCTGGCACCTGAAGCGACTCTTCGTCCTCTTGCGTTATCATATCGTTATTCGAAGGACGAGAGGGAGCAGAAGGTTGATACAGGTTCTGTTCCTCTTGCGGAGCGGGCTCTTTGGTAGGCTGATAGCCACCGCCATCTTCGACCACGCCAAAGGCGACTTCGATACCTTCGTCTTCTTGCACTTGGGGAGCTGCTATCTGCACGTAAAAAAGAAGCAGGAGCAGGAGCACGATAGCCACGATAGTACCAACGGTAGCGTAAATATGTGATTTAATTTCGATAGTCATCGTTTCGTAGCCAAAACAACTTTCATTTTATACTCATTGGCTATATCCAGCACCTTAACGACCTCTTTGTAAGCAATATCTTGGTCAGCGTGCAAAGCCACATACATGGTAGAATCTTGCTGCTGAATACTGCAAAGATAAGCCTCTAAGTCGTCCGGACTGATAGCAATCGGTTTCTCTTTACCCAAAGCCACAAAGTAATTGCCCACATTATCAATGCTCACTTTAGCTACCACTTGACGGGTAGTCGTTTTAGCACGTGCTTGGGGCAGATTGATCTTCATATCGTTGGGTGAAGACATGGTACTTGCCATCACAAAGAACAGCAAGAGCAGGAAGATAAGGTCCGTCATGGATGACATGGCGAACATAGCTTCCACTTTATTTCTACGTTTAAACATATTAAGCAGGTTCGTTCATTAAGTCCATAAACTCCATTGTCTTCGCCTCCAAACGACGAACAACACGGTCAATACGAGCAACCAAGAAATTGTAAGCAAACATAGCTAAGATACCCACAATCAGACCACCAATGGTAGTTACCATGGCTTGGTACATACCTTCACTAAGAGCGCTCATCTCAATGATACCACTGGCATTCTGCGCCATGTTGTAGAAGGTCTGAACCATACCGATTACAGTACCTAAGAAACCGAGCATAGGAGCTCCGGCAGCGATGGTAGCCATGATAACGAGGTTCTTCTCCAAATTAGCGACCTCCAAGTTTCCGACATTCTCCACAGCCACTTGTACATCTTGCATCGGGCGACCGATACGAGTAATGCCCTTCTCTACCAAACGAGCAGAGGGGGTATTTACGGTCTTACACAGTTTTTGCGCTGACTCGATATTGCCATCGTGAATAAAATCACGAATCTTGTTCATAAACGTCTTGTCATCCTTACCGGCAGCGGAGATAACCACCATACGCTCAATAAAGATATACAGCGCACCAATGAGCAGAACGCCCAACACAATCATAATCCAGCCACCATAATGGGCCATAGTAAAGAGGTTCATAGACTCTTGAACGGGTTCCTCTATCACCTCAGGGGGTAACATCTCGAGGGTGTCAACAATTTGTAATAGCATATAAATAACGTTTAATAGTTTGTTCTATTCCTAAATAAAGGGCATCCGCAATGACCGCATGACCAATACTCACCTCATCCACCCACGGAAAAGCGGTAATGAACGCGTTAAGGTTACGCAGATTAAGGTCATGACCGGCATTCAGCCCCAATCCGACTTCTTTAGCTTTCTGAGCCGCAGGACGATACATAGCGATAGCCGCCTCAGGGTCTTTGTCATACAACTCAGCATACGGACCGGTGTAAAGCTCTACCCTATCGGCGCCCGTCTTAGCCGCAGCCTCCACCATAAGAGGGTCTGCATCCACAAAGATACTCACGCGTATTCCGCGCGTATGAAAAAAGGAAACGATAGAGCGTAATTCATCCTCATGCGCCACCGTATTCCAGCCATGGTTAGAGGTCAACTGAGCCGGATCATCGGGAACGAGCGTGACCTGCGTAGGCTGCACCTCGCTCACTAATTGCATAAACGCTTCCGTCGGATTACCCTCGATATTAAACTCGGTGGTAATCAACTTCTTCAATGCATAAACATCGGCTCTGCGTATATGGCGCTCATCGGGACGAGGATGAACCGTAATCCCTTGCGCACCAAAGCGTTCACAATCCATAGCAAACTGCTCCACATCGGGCAGATTGGCGCCTCTCGCATTGCGCAAGGTCGCCACTTTATTGATATTAATGCTGAGTCTAGTCATAAAACGCGGCAAAATTACAAAATTTTTTGGATATATGCAAATTTTTTTGTACTTTTGCAGCCGAATTATTAAAAATACGAGTATGACTGTTGCTGTTTTTGGAAATTCAATGAAAACAAACATGTCTGACGAAGTCAGTCATGTGCTCGATTTTCTACTGCGCAGAGGAGTAGATATAAGGCTTTCTCAAGAGCTTCGTCAGGAACTAAACTTACGCGATTATGCCCCCTTCCCCGAGGAGTGGGTTTTAGATAATGGAGAATGGCGTCCTACGCAAGGAGAGCCCATCGACTTTGCTTTATCTATTGGAGGCGATGGTACATTCCTCACTACTGCTGCTGCTATTGGAAACAAGAACATCCCGATTATTGGTGTGAACATGGGGCATTTAGGTTTCTTGGCTGATGTGCAGACCAAAAACGTGGACCTTATTATGGAGCAACTCGTTGCCGGTAAGTACACCATTGAGCAACGCACCCTCTTACAAGTGACCTGTTCTGAAGGAGCACATATCACTTACCCCTATGCCCTCAATGAGGTAGCCGTTTTGAAGCAAGGACTAAGTTCTATGATCATCGTGATGGCGAAGCTCAACGGAGAAGAAATAATCAATATGGAAGCCGACGGTTTAGTTGTTTCTACCGCCACAGGAAGTACTGCTTATAACCTATCGGTAGGCGGTCCCATCATGGTGCCGCAAGCGCGTGGTGTTATTCTTTCTCCTGTGTCCAGCCATAGTCTTTCCGTACGACCGCTCGTTATTCCTGATGATTGGAAGATAGACTTAAAAGTTCATTCGCGTAACGCCAGTTACATGCTTAGTATAGATGGTAGGTCACAAATCATATCCGATGAAGTAGATATACATATCGAGAAAGCACCTTATACCATTAAGGTTGTGCAGGTGGGTGAAAATAGTTTTATGAACTCTTTAAAATCTAAGATGTTGTGGGGAGCCAATTAAGAATAGTCTATATGGGAACGACCGATTTTGCCGTAGCAGGATTGAGGGCTTTAGTAGAGAATAAGTACAACGTGGTAGCCGTTATCACGATGCCCGATAAACCTGCCGGTAGAGGGCATCAGATACAATACTCTCCCGTTAAGCAGTACGCCCTTGAGCAAGGGATTGATGTGCTTCAGCCAGAGAAACTCAAAGACCCCGATTTTGTAGAACAACTACGTTCCTATCATGCTGATTTACAGATTGTTGTAGCATTCCGCATGCTGCCGGAAGTAGTATGGACGATGCCCCGTTTGGGTACATTCAATCTGCACGCTTCTTTGCTGCCGCAATACCGAGGTGCCGCCCCTATCAATTGGGCTGTGATGAATGGAGATAAAGAAACGGGTGTCACCACTTTTATGCTCAAGCATGAAATAGACACAGGGGATATGATTCTGCAAGAAAAGATTGCTATCGGAGAAGACGAGAACGTAGGCTCAGTACATGATCGACTAATGGAATTAGGTACAGGACTTATCCTTAGAACGGTTGATTTGATAGAGCAATCCGACCGAGAGGGAACGCCTCTTCCTACCACTCCGCAACCCGTCATAGAGGACTTGCGTCCCGCACCAAAGATCTTTAAGGAGACGTGTGAGATTGACTTTACCAAGACTGCCGACGAGATACATAATTTTGTTCGCGGACTCAGTCCCTACCCTTGCGCATGGGCCAATCTTACGATTAACGGCGTGGAGTATGCTAACGTCAAAATATTTCACGTTAGCATACTAAAGTGTAGAGTGGAGAGTGTAGAGTGTAGAGTAGTTGAGAGTTTAAAGAGTGGAGAGTTTATTAATTGTATCGTTGAAAACGGAACATTAAACTTTCCTTGCGCTGACGGTTATATAACGATAGATGAATTGCAGTTGCCGGGCAAGAAACGAATGGATGCTAAAGCATTACTGAATGGTTTACGAGCTCATTGATAAATATTACGGAGATAATCCCGAACTGAAACGAATACTTGTCACCCATAGTGAGCAGGTAAGGGACCGTGCACTGGCTATCATAGATGCTCACCCCGAGTGGGAGGTCGATCGTCTGTTCGTAGCCGAAGCCGCTATGTTGCACGATATAGGCATTTTCTTATGCAATGCACCTAAGATATATTGCACGGGCACGCACGCGTATATAGAGCATGGATATTTAGGGGCGGAAATACTTCGTAATGAAGGCCTGCCGCGACATGCACTCGTGGCCGAGCGACACACAGGAACGGGTATCTCATTAGACCAAGTGTTGCGCGAGGAACTGCCTATTCCCGTACAAGACTATTTACCCGTTAGTTTGGAGGAAAAAATTATTTGTTATGCAGATAAATTCTACTCCAAGTCACATTTAGGCGAAGAAGTAGCATTGAGTAAGATTAGATACAACATCTGGAAATATGGTCATGACGCCATTGTCCGTTGGGATGAATTAACGGAACTGATGGGAGAAGCCAATCGAAAGTAATTCCTTAAACTGAACTTTTGCTTTTGCGTCACCCGCAAGGATGACGGTATTGTCATATCTCGGGTGTAAAGAAACACGTGCCGAAAGAAAGCGATTGATAATGAAATTGCCGGTAATCTCCAAGTCAATCTCTACGCGAGCGTAGTTCGTGTACATATAGAAACGAGTATCCATCGTGAACTCACGAACAGGTTTCCATAAATAATCCACACGTATAGAAGAACCAAACTCACTGAGTTTATTTTGTCCTTGCTCAATACCAAAATCATTAGGATTGGTCTTTGTTGTATTCATAACATAGACCAGCTTATACGCTATCGGGTTGAAGATAACACTCAATCCTTTTACCGGACGGAAATCGACACCGGCTGCCAGATTAAAACGTATGGGCGAAGCAAAACCGGTCTTTAGATTAGTCGAATTCTCTTGGTACGTGGGCAATAAGTTCATCATATATTCTGCCGAAACGATGGAGTGCATATTCTTATAGAACTCGTAACCGGCTTTCGAATAAAGACGGAAATAGTCTTCTGATGTATTGACCTTATGACACGTATCGCCACTGATGGTAGAGAAACCGCCGCGCCATTCTCCTGTGTTTTGCCAAGAGAATTTATTTGATTGATAATTGATATGTCCTTGTGCAATGGCGAGCATAGAGAAACTGGTATTACCACCTTGGTACCAGTTTTTCGTGACATAATTCTGCGTGAGTTGTACCATAACAGAAGCACCCTTACGCCAAGGAGACTTATAATCGCGAATAGCAACGAACACATCTTGTCTATCCGCCTCGGCATCCTTAATCCACGATTTCTTAATAGCGAATTTCGCCACCGAAGGAGGAAGAATAACAATATCCTTATTGATTGATTTTAGCGAATCGAGGATAATAGAGTCTTGACGAAGGGAATCTATTCGACGTTGTTCGACCAAAGCCAAGATAAAAAGCGAATCGTTCTCATGCAGTTGGCGTGACTGTTCGGCAACGAGTTCTAATAGATAGTCATCCTCACTAACCGTTCCTTTTAGGTCTCTGGTATAGATCGTATCCGAAAGGGTATATACGTTTTGTGCTGTTGCAGCAACAGCACAAAACAGACATACTATGATACCTCTTAGTTTCACTTTCGACTTTTCGATTTTTCGATATTTCGATTTTTCGATATTTGACTATTGACAACGAGGTAAACGCCCCACACGATAAGGGGAATAGAGAGCAATTGTCCTTGATTGAGAAGGAAGTTATCCTCAAAGGCCTCTTGATTAAACTTAATAAACTCAAGGCAGAAGCGTGTCACGAAGACGATGAGCAGGAACACGCCCAAGAGCAGTCCTTTCTTTTTATAGGCATCATACTTCCAATAAAGAATCCACGTCACCACAAAAGCCACGATGCAATACAGCATTTCGTAAATCTGCGTCGGATGACAAGGTTCGGTCTGTCCGTCTCTAACAAAGATGAATCCCCAAGGTAGAGAGGTCGGTTCTCCGTAAATCTCCGAGTTCATAAGGTTTCCGAAGCGAATAAGGGTGGCTGTGATACAGACACCAATCACCAGTCGGTCCAGTATCCACACCATGGAGGTCTTAAACTCCGGTTTCTTACTGAAATGCTTCTTATTGAGTAACCACGACGCAATAATCAAGCCAATGGCACCCCCGTGAGAAGCTAAGCCTCCTTCCCAAATCCGAAGTAAGGCTAAAGGATTCTCAATATACGGATTTCGGTAATGTATGTTCCACGCAAATATTTGGATTGGATCGTCGGTATAATGCCACTCGTAGAACCAGCAGTGCCCTATACGAGCACCTACGATAACACCAATGGTCATCCACCAAAAGATTTTCTCTGCCCAATCCTTAGGGCAACCTTCGTGAGCATAGAGTTTGACTTGAACAAGGTAGCATAGGAAGATTCCTAATGCCCAGCATAAGCCGTACCAACGTGGTCCCCAATCACCTATATGAAAGATGACGGGGTCCACATTCCATGTTATATATAACAAATTAAGCATAATTTGTAAGTTTAGAGTTGAGAGTTTAGAGTTGAGAGTAGTTTATAAGTACCTCAGTTTAGAGTAAAGATAGTCTCCGCTCGTCGGGGAATATCCCCTTGCCGCGGGGCGCTCCCCTTATAATTCAGAGCCTTCCGGTTGATAGCTACGACGTAAACCGGAAATTAAACGTGCCTCTTCTTCCACTAAAACCTCAATATTTTTAAATTCTACTTCATCTATATATTTTAAATCATTAGCAATCTCCAATTGACTCATTGTTTCCATTAAAGAGCCGTAAGCAATCTCTAAAAAATGGACTTTATCTTTTACGGAATAGCGAGAAGTTCCTTCTGCTATATTGGATGTTATAGACACCGACGAACGTCGTAATTGATCACATAGAGCATATTGTTCCTCCTTGGGACATCGTCGCAGTATTCGATAAACGTTTTTAACGATTTCTTTTGCCTTAGTATAGACTAATAATTTCCTATATCCAAATATTTCCATTTTCGTAGGGGAGCGCCCCGCGGCAAGGGCTGCCGAAACAGCCCGACGAGCGGAACGCTGCCATAAAAATACACTAATTAAACTCTAAACTTTTAAACTAGGCGGCTACTCTACACTCTAAACTATCCACTCTAAACTATTCAAGCCTTCCGTGGCATTGTTTGTATTTCTTGCCTGAACCGCACGGACAGGGGTCATTCGGACGTGGTTTCTTATCTACGCGAATAGGTTCGGGGCGCTGTTGCTCGCGCGTGTCACGACCTGCGGCAGCGGCTTGACCACTGGCTTGTGCGGCACGTTGAACGGCATCCTTCTGCGTACGATAACGGCTATAGTCCGAACGCTGTTGTGCAGCGGCTTGTTGTACACCTTGCGGCGACTGAACGGGTATCTGTCCACGGAACAAGATAGCTATCGCACGACGATTGAAACTATCTAACATCTGTTCAAAGATATTAAACGACTCCAGTTTATAAATCAACAGCGGATCTTTCTGCTCATAAGACGCATTTTGAACGCTCTGTTTGAGGTCGTCTAATTGACGGAGATGCTCCTTCCACTCGTCATCAATAACGTAAAGAAGCATTCGTTTCTCGAACTCCTTCACGACCTCTTTACATTCTGATTCAGCAGCATTACGCAGATTGACGGAGATATTATAAACCTTCTTACCATCGGTGATAGGAATCATGATATTCTCATACATCGCGCCTTTCTCCTTATATACGTTTTGTATAACCGGATTAGCAACGGTCATGAGTTTGTCCATCCTACGTTTGAAAGACTCAATAGCAGCTACGGCTAACTCGTCATTCAGTTTCTCGGCTTTCGTTCCGCGGAAATGTTCCTCATCAAAGGGCATCTCCATGGCAAAGACTTGCATCACATCGAAGCTCAAAGCCTCATAGTCAAGACTATTACGTGCTTGGTCCAAGATAGACTCTGCCACATCGTAGATCATGTTCGTGATATCCACTCCGATACGCTCACCCATGAGGGCGTGACGACGCTTACCGTAAATGAGGTTACGTTGTTGGTTCATCACATCATCATATTCGATAAGGCGTTTACGGATACCGAAGTTATTCTCCTCTACTTTCTTTTGAGCGCGCTCAATAGAGTTCGAAATCATATTATGTTCTATCATCTCGCCTTCTTGAAAGCCCATTCGATCCATCACAGCGGCTATACGTTCGGAACCGAACATACGCATTAGGTCATCTTCCAGACTGACGTAGAACACACTCGAACCCGGGTCACCTTGACGACCGGAACGACCGCGTAACTGTCTATCTACGCGACGCGACTCGTGACGCTCCGTACCGATGATAGCCAAACCACCTGCCTCTTTGACTTCAGGGGTTAGTTTAATATCCGTACCACGACCTGCCATGTTAGTGGCAATGGTGACCATGCCTTTACGTCCTGCTTCTGCCACAACCTCTGCCTCGCGTTGGTGCAACTTAGCATTGAGCACCTGACAGGGTATATGACGAAGGTTGAGCATACGACTAAGCAATTCACTTATCTCGACCGATGTCGTACCTACTAAGACGGGACGACCTTGCTCACGCAATGCTACAATCTCGTCAATGACCGCATTGTACTTCTCACGTTTGGTTCGGTAGATACGATCGTTCATATCCTCACGTGCAATAGGACGGTTAGTCGGAATAACGACTACATCTAATTTGTATATATTCCAGAACTCACCTGCTTCGGTCTCGGCGGTACCGGTCATACCCGACAGTTTATTGTACATGCGGAAATAGTTCTGAAGGGTGATGGTAGCAAACGTTTGGGTGGCACCTTCCACCTTCACGTTCTCCTTAGCTTCCACGGCTTGGTGCAGACCGTCAGACCAACGGCGACCTTCCATGATACGACCTGTCTGCTCGTCCACAATCTTGACTTCGTTATTGTCAATGATATAATCCACATCCTTCTCGAAGAGCGTATATGCCTTGAGCAACTGATGTACCGTATGTACACGCTCAGACTTGATGGCGTAGTTCGTCAAAGCGTCATCTTTCTTCTGCTGTTTCTGTTCTGCGCTGAGAGTGGCGTCGTTCTCTATCTCGGCAATCTCACTACCTACATCGGGCAGAACGAAGAACTGCGGGTCTTCGGAGTTACCGGTGAGAGTGTCAATACCTTTATCCGTCAGTTCGATGGTTTTGTTCTTCTCATCAATGACGAAATAGAGAGGATCGGTAGCGATATGCATGTTCTTCTCGTTCTCTTGGAGATAGAACTCCTCGGTCTTTTGGAGACGAACCTTATTTCCCGTTTCACTAAGGAACTTAATGAGAGCCTTATTCTTAGGCATACCCTTGAAGGAGCGGAAGAGGGCTAATTCACCGGCTTCACGCTCTTTCTCGTCTTCGCTACTCATCTTTGTTTTTGCCTCGGTCAAGTATTGAGTAGTCAGACTCTGTTGGGAACGAACGAGCAACTCCACACGATGTTTATACTCATCATAGAACTGCTCCTCATCTTTCGGCACAGGACCGGAGATGATAAGCGGCGTACGAGCATCATCAATAAGTACGGAGTCCACCTCATCGACAATGGCGAAGTTATGTCCACGCTGAACGAGGTCAAGCGGCGAGATAGCCATGTTATCACGCAGGTAGTCAAAACCAAACTCGTTGTTCGTACCGAAGGTTATATCGCAAGCATAGGCTTTACGACGCTCGTCGGAATTGGGTCTATGCTTATCTATACAGTCAACGGTCAAACCGTGGAACATGTAGATAGGTCCCATCCACTCGGAGTCACGTTTTGCCAAATAATCATTGACCGTCACCACGTGCACACCTTCGTGTGTTAGGGCGTTGAGGAAGACGGGTAAGGTAGCCACTAAGGTCTTACCTTCACCGGTAGCCATCTCGGCAATCTTACCTTGGTGCAGAACAACACCGCCGATGAGTTGCACATCGTAGTGCACCATATCCCATGTCACTTCGTTGCCTCCTGCCGTCCAGTGATTGCAATAAACGGCTTTTTCACCTTTGATTTCGACGAAGTCATAACGCGAATCCGCAGCCATATCCTTATCGCGGTCGGTAGCGGTCACCTCAATGAACTCGTTCTGAGCAAAACGGCGAGCCGTAGATTTGACAATAGCGAATGCTTGGGGCAGAATCTCCATCAAGGTGTCCTTGTAGATATCCTTTATCTCTTTCTCCAGTTTATCAATCTCGTTATATACTTTTTCGCGTTTGTCAATCTCCAACTCCTCAATGTCTTTCTTGAGTTCGGCAATGCGGTTCTTTTGGGAGGATACTCTCTCTTGGATGAGGTTCATCAGGTCTTTTGAACGCTGACGAAGCCCATCGTTATCGAGGGTATCTATTTCGGCATAAGCCTCTAAAATCTTATCTACGTAAGGTTTAATCTCACGCATATCGCGTTGAGACTTATTGCCGAAAATCTTACTTATCAGTTCTATAAAAGTCATTTGTGTCTAGTGTTTGGTGTCTAGTGTCTAGTGTTTAATTTTATTTTTTCGTTGCTTTCTTAGCGCATGATTTCTTAGCAGCCGGCTTTTTCTCAACCACAGGTGCTTGCGCTTGTTCGAGCCAAGCGATAGCCTGACCTTTAGCAATCATCTTACCTTGTTGAGCAGCTATGCCGGCAATCTTGCAGTTCATCGGAGCCACTACCGATTCAACGCCGTGGGTCGTTTGTAGATAAGCCATCACGCTACCCTCTGCAAAGAACGTGCCAAGAGCAGGAGCCTTACTCTCTTCGTTAAAGTCCAGTTCCCACATCACGCGACCATTAGCCGGTGCTTCCAGCGGTTCGGTATTGGGGTGAAGGATAGCTTGCTTATCCTCTGCGGAGAGGAAGACAATCTGTTTACCCGTCTGAGCAGCTTTCTCCATACGCTCAAGGAGGTCTTTGTTGAATTGGTCTTTTGCTTGGCCGGACTTATACTCGCGGTACTGTTTCTCGTGCATAGCGAACTCAAACAACTCTTCGTTGTCTTGTCCGTAATCCCAACCGAGTTCGTTCATCTCTTTCTTGAAGCGGTCTAACTCGTTCGGATAGAGTTTTTGCGGGTCGCCCTTGTAGAACTCCAGCCCTTTCTCTTTGGCAAGAGCGATAATCTCCGGAGCCAACTTACCGGGCAGTTTACCCGACTTACCTAAGATCATGCCCCACATAGCAGGATCCATACGTGTGAACGGTTTCTCGTCCATGGACTTGCTGTAGAGGTTCATTAAAGCAGCGTTCTTCACATATTGCGAGAAAGGCGTAACGAGACACGGAGTACCGAGCATCGGCCATATACGTTGTACTTCGTTGAACAGCTCAACGAGCAGTTCATCTTCGCTCAGTTCGTGTGCACCTTTCTTACGCAGGTTAGCGTTGATAGCAGCGTGCATGCCCTTAAGGTCAGCCATGAGCGAACCCATCATACCACCGGGCAGACCGCAACCAACGAGCAACGAGCTCATCAGGCTGTTCTTGGGGTCAATCCAGTAACCCAAGAAGTCGTCCATGAAGGACTGCGTGAGGGCACGAGCTTGCATGTATGCATTCATATTAATGTCCTTAACAAGGAATCCGGCATCACGCAACATAGCTTGAATCGTGATTACATCGGGATGTACCTTACCCCACGACAGCGGTTCCATTGCCACGTCGAGCACATCACCACCGGCTTTGGCTACTTCAAGCATCGAAGCTACCGAGAATCCGGGACCCGTGTGACCGTGGTATTGGATGATGATGTCGGGATGTTTCTCTTTGATAGCGCGAACAATCGTTCCGAGCATCTCGGGACGACCGATACCTGCCATATCTTTAAGACAGATCTCTTGTGCGCCACCGGCAATCAGTTTCTCGGCTAAGTCGATGTAATAAGCAGCCGTATGTACTGCCGAATAGGTGATACACATGGTGGCTTGTGCGGTCATGCCGGCTTTCTTTGCCCACTTGATAGAGGGGATGATATTACGAGGGTCGTTCAGACCGCAGAAGATACGGGTTATATCCGTTCCTTGCGCATGCTTAACCTTGTACATGAGTTCACGCACATCAGCGGGAACGGGGTTCATACGCAGAGCGTTCAGACCACGGTCTAACATATGGGTCTTGATACCTACCTCGTTGAAGGGCTTAGTGAACGTACGAACGGCTTGGTTCGGGTTCTCACCATAGAGGAGGTTGACTTGCTCCATTGCACCGCCGTTAGTCTCTACGCGGTCAAAGCACCCCATATCAATGATGACGGGAGCGATTTTTGCTAACTGGTCCTTACGCGGGACATACTTACCGCTGGATTGCCACATATCGCGATACACCAGCGAGAACTGAATTTCTTTCTTTGTTTCAATTTTCTTTGCCATGATATTATATATTTTAGAATTGGTATGCAAAACCGACGGCTACGCACTGTTGGTGCGGATCGTACCACCGCATGAGATTAACATCTCCGTCCTTGCCGTAGTCGGTAGATATATAGTCAAACACATCGTTGATATCAGCGTGTACAAGCCACTGTCCCCATCGCTTAGCCAAGCGTATATTCGCTGTGAAGCAGTCGCCCGTAATCATATCCATAGCCCACGTCTCGGAGTTATAGACCAGCTTAAAGGATAATGCCCAATCTTTCGCAAAATTGAAGTTATTTGCTATGGCTACGTTATAACTTAGGCGTGACTTGATAGCTTCGCCTTGGTGCTGCATTTTATAAAACGTATTACCCGTAAAGAAGAGCGAATAAACACCCACCTTATAGCACAGTAGCAGGTTGAGGTTAAGGACGTTATTCTTTTCATTAACGTTATTCTCATACGTAGTGTAGATGAGTTGATCTTCCTTGCTCTCACGCATGACTTGTGTAATCGAATTAAGCGAGTGCAGATAACTCAGTCCCACATCCAAAAGGAGGTTATGCTTTTCGTTTTGGAAGTCGAAACTATAGTCGAGGTCGGCATTATAGACTTGCATCGGATGCAGATTCGGGTTACCCATCATGTATGTTTTCTGCCCTTGGTTGTAATACACAATAGGGCTGAGTTGCTGTACTGAAGGACGAATGAGGTTACGAGACGCAAGGGCACGCAGATTATGGTGAGGCGCTACTGCCCAGTTGATATTGATATTCCCCGTCCAATCATGGGAAGGAATAGCGGCACCATCTATCGTTTGATGTTGATACTGATAACGACCGCCTAACTCCATGGTCAATGTCTTGTAAAAATAGGAGAACTTAGCGAACGGAGACAGGTAGTGCGATTGGTTCGAATAATCTACTGATGTCTCTGTCGGACGAGGCAGAGCCTCTCGCTGAGTGGAGGCAGACTCGTTGATACGAGAAAGAGCCAATTGGTAGTTCGTACCCACCTCTAAATCAAGGGAGTGGTTATCGCTCCAACGACCAATCGTATGTTTCGTTTTTATTTCCGCATTCAGTTGGTGGGGCTGATTGGAAGTCTGATAGCGGTAGTTCGTCTTCACGTTGAGTACGTCCGATAAGGCGCGATAGTAGGCAGGGTCATACGAAGTGTTATCTACGTTATTCCGTGGCGAATAGTCATAGTGCAGCGATGTTTCGATGGTTCCCTTATTACTAAACGTGTGCTTATAACTCATGTCTGCCACCACATTAAGCGCATGATTGAACATCGACACAGTGTCCGTTCCCACCATTTGCTCTATGATTCGCTTTCCGCTGGTAGCACTATTCCTACCCTCTACATTCTCCGCATTAAACTTCTGATTCTGAACCATGCTGTTAAGGGATAGCCGGTCGGTATAAGCATAACTCTCCCAAACGTGTATCTTCACTTCATCTTGTTCCGTCTTATAGATAGCACTAAACTTTGCCGTTTCCTGCGTAAAGTTGCCGGTTAAGGTATCCATTGACGTAAAGAAGGAGGTAGGAGAGGTACGTTCCGAATAAGCTACGGTCGAAGGATGATAGTACTCCATCATAAGACTGCCCCGTAGTGACCAATTGTTTTTCCTATAACTCATCAGGACAGAAGGCATAACGTCCCACTCGGTGGAAGCGTCTAAGATAACATCGCCATGAAAACCGTCTTGCACGTCTTTCATCTTGATGTTAATCACCCCACCCTGTCCGTTCTGCTGGTCACTAACGGAAGGAGAAGTGGATATCTCGATTACGTCCACCTCAGCTAAAATCGTCTGAACGAGAACGACATCGGTACTGCTTCCCACATCCTTGCCGTCTATTTGTACGGAGAAATTATCAATTATGCTTTCCGAATTGCGGTTCAGCAAATCGGGCATGATAGCCAAAGCGTCGAGTACAGACGCTCCGTTGTTCAGCCCCAACTGCTCCACGTGCACCACCTTTTTATCGGGTTTTATCTCAACGATATTTTGCGCTTGCGCGCACACGAGAAACGCGCTCACGAACATCAATATGGTTATTGCTTTTTTCATCAAATTCCGTTTCTTTTCATTTTAGCGTGCAAAGATACGGATTTTTTTTGACATATGCAAATTTATTGTGATTTTTAGATGAAAAAGGCACTTTTTCAATGCTTATCCTCCCCTAACCGTTCGGTAACCCTTCGGCGACAGTTCGGTGAGGTTCGGTGATAACACACTGATAACACACTGAAGACACACTGAAGCAAAGGAGTATCATTCGCTTTCAATCAATGCATAATTGGTACTGCGTCCGCCTTCTTCGGCTTTGCATAAGATTCCTTTTTTAATTAGGTCGTCTATGTCGCGCAGTGCGGTGTCCTGCGAACAATGGTTGATTTTTGCCCACTTGGCGGTATTCAATTTGCCGTCAAATCCATCCCACAACATATTGATTATCTTCCGCTGACGCTCGCTGATGGCGATGCCGTCTATACGTTGCCAGAAGGCTGCTTTCGCCAACGTTTGCTGCGTAGTGAATATAGCTTGCGATAGCGCATCGCGCAGGGTCTCCAAAAACCATACTAACCATTCCGTCACATCCATGTCGCATTTTTGTGCCTGCTCAAGAGCATCATAATAGCCCTTGCGGTTACGCATAATCTCAGCCGACATACTATAGAACCGACGCTCACTTTGGTCTGCACGAGCCAACATCATCTCCGTAATAGTGCGTGTAATACGACCATTACCATCGTCAAACGGATGTATGGTCACAAACCACAAGTGTGCCAGTGCAGCACGGATGACCGAATCTGTATTATCGTTATCGTTGTTTACCCACGCCAAAAAATCATCCATCATCTGTGGCACATATTCGCTATTGGGAGCTTCGTAATGCACCTTCTGCTTTCCTATTGGACCAGATACCACCCGCATGGGTTCCTCACCGATGCGCCAGCGTGCTACATCTATCTTATAACCATCACTATAACCTGTTGGAAACAATGCAGCATGCCAGCCAAACAAACGTTCAGCGCTCAACGGCTCCGTATAACGTTGAGTAGCTTCCATCATCACATTCACCACCCCATCGGTATAGTGATCGGGCAGATGTTCCTTATCCAATGTCACACCCAGATGACGTGCTACCGAACTGCGCACGCTATCTCGACTCAATTCTACGCCTTCAATCTGCGACGAACCAATAATCTCCTCCGTCAACGCTTCCAAATGACGCTGCACGCCCTCAAATCCCAAGGCGGACATGCGTCCTAATAATTGACCTTGCAAGCTACGCACCTCACCAAGCAAATTCAGCAGACGCTTGGCGTCCCAACTAAACCGAGGCCAGTCCTTATGCTGCCAAAGATATATTGCTCTCATATCGCGATTTTTTTATTCTTTGTTTATATCATGCGGCGAAAAACAACTCTTTTCACCGCATATTTGCGGAGATTATACTGTTTAATTTTCTCGTGTTAAGTTTATTTTCCGCTGCAAAGGTACGGATTTTTTTCGATATGTGCAAATATTGTTGTGTTTTTTCTGTATTTTAACTATCTTTTTGAGTCGACAGTCGGCACGTACAAAACATTCTTGCATAGGTCTTAAAAGTTGGGACAATGTTGTGACTATGTTGGGACAATGTTGGGACATTGGAAGCCCCCTAACCCCCAAAAGGGGGAGGGTGAAAGGTTAGAGGACGGCGCAAGCGCCTACTGGTTAGAGGAACGGAACGAGAAACGAGAAACAAGGTGCGGCATAAAATGCCGGGCTAAAAGAACGAAACATATAGTCGGGAATTTCCGGGAACTTTCGGGAAATTCACGATTTTTCACGAGTTCACGATACTATTGTCGAGCAGTTATAATCCTATAAATCAGCAAGTTACAATTTTGCTCTGAATTTTCACGGACAGAATTAGGTTGTTCGCGAAAGTAGGACACAAGTAGGACATGTCCAAGTGTCCTACTTCGTGTAAAGCACTAGCATAATGATAGTTATGGAGAGTAGGACAGTTGGACATTGTCCAACTTGAAAATGCCACGAGAGTGCCAATGGCACGGTGGCACTTTGCTATAACTTACTAAACTATAGTCTATTACACAAGTGTGCCACTGTGCCAATGGCACACTTGCATTGTCTTATCCTGAAATAAGTAGACACTAAAAAGTCTACAAAATGTATCAAAGAG
>JAKSNF010000018.1 GCA_024400115.1 Paludibacteraceae bacterium
CGCCATTGGTTCATTGAATCAGCATAGGCTTGCCATACAGGAATGATAGTCGATAGATTCCCATCTTTAGGGAACATCATATTTACCATAGATTTGAAACCCACAGCTTCGTACTCGGGAAGGCGAGTGATATACGCATCCTCGTGGTCTCCGGTAAAATAAATATCGTCTTTCCATTGAGACGCAGGGTCTTGAGGGTGGTTTTTACGCCAACATTGTAACGCAGCGTTGGTTGTCTCGTAAAGTTGCTGCCAACGTTCGGGATGGACATACTCTACCACGTCACAACGATAGCCGTCAATACCAAACTCTTCTACCCAAGCAGCTATCCATCGAATAACATACTCCGTCGGGGCGAGTTCTGCGTCCCTGCGTAATGTGAGCATCTTTGCCCATGTATATTTCTCTTGTCGTTTGTCGCCTATTGCCTGTTGCCATTTGTCTTTCCAAAATAAAGGAAGAGAGACCGGTGCTTCTTTTTCGGAGAGAACATCGGGAAGACCATAAATAGTGGTTGCCAATCGAGGATCAGGCAAGGCTGCCAATTCGTCTTCTGAGAGTGGGCGACGCAACCACTCGTCTGTGAACCAACGAGACCAGTTATAGGCATTTGTCAAGGTATCGAAATACTCCTGCCCCCTATCAGGTCTCCATTGCTCATCAATCGTGTTGCCATTGCTATAAAAAGCATTATAGTCGGAAAAAGTAGGATAACCCACATCATTGATATTCGCTCCCATCATCACGCGTATACCTTGTGCATGCAGGGCGTCAATGACCTTGTGCAGTTCTTCTACTGTGCCGTAATTAGCGTCAGTTTGGGTATAGTCAAGCGGATAGTAACCGTGATAACCGTAGTGCGGAAAATCATTGACGACGCCGCTTCCCGTCGTCCAACCATGTATCTGCTCATAAGGGTCGGTAAGCCAAACGACATCAACGCCTAAATCCGTAAAGTATCCATCTTGGATTTTTTGGTATAGTCCTACCCAATCGCCTCCGTGGAAAGTAGAAGCATTGAGGCGTTCAGAACCATAATCGGTGGCACGACCATAGGAGTTATCGTTAGTAGTGTCGCCATTATAAAAACGGTCGGTTAAAAGGAAATAGACAGTTGCTTTATCCCAACTAAAACCATCGGGATTAGACTGCTTTCCACAACTGACAAGCAAAACTAAAGGTAATAGTAATAGAATCTTTTTCATCATAGTTTCATCTCGTGAGCGATGGGCAATTTCCGTCTGCCGGACGATATCTTTTGCAGTTTATGCTGCAAAGATACGTTTTTTTTTCGACATATGCAAGAAAAAAACGACTTTTGCAGTGAAAAGTCGTTTTTTTACAGACCGATTGTGCCTGAAGAATATTTTTCTATGCTCGTTATTGTGCTGTTGGTAACAATACTTGGTCACGACAGTAGAGGAAACGGATAGGACTGAAACTATATCCCGATTCAGTGGTAATGGGTTTACCCCAGAATAAATAGGCGTGCTGACCCTTGCGGACATGAGCCCCTTTCTCCTTCCACTCATCGAAAGTGTGAAGCTCCTGGTCAACAAGGTTGTAACACTCGCGTAGAAGTTGATTACACTTATAGTCGGTACGTCCGGCGGCTTTCGCCATCTCGATAAGACCATTAGTGATCACTTTGAGGTGCTCACGATACTCGTGCATTTTCACGTTCTTTACTTGGTTAGCGACTTGGTTGTTGACTTGGTTAGCGGAAACATTCATTTGGTTTGCCATAATTGTAAAAATTTAAGTTGTTTGTTGATTAAATGAATATACTATTTGTCCTATTTTGCGTGGCCAATCAGCCTCGTTTTTTTCTAAGACGGTGCAAAAGTACTGCTATATTCTGACACCTTTGGTCAGTGGTTCTGAAAAAAAGCAAAAAAAATGCACTTTTTTTGCAAAAAGCACATTTTTCTATTTTTAAATCAACCTCATCCAGTAAACCACACCACACCTTGCCTTTGTATAGCCCCCGCAGGGCCTATTATGCTACGGGGATGCTACGGGGATGCTACGTTAATGCTCCGTTTACAGACACGCTACAGACACGCTACAGACACGCTAAAGACACTGCCTTGTTCGGGTGCCTTGTACGGGTGCTTTGTACGGATGCTTTGTGCTTTGTACGGTTTTAGGTTTACTCATGAAGGATAGCGGTCCAGCCACCGGCGGGAGCCAAATGAACAGATAGTTTCATAGACGGATTGACCTTGCCGTTCGTGTGCTTGTAGTCGGTTGCCTCACGATGGGCGTTGATACCATCTGCAAAACAGTCCATGTTAGCTTCCGAGGTAAGGAAGTGCGAGAGATCGATGGTGAGGTCGCGAGCCGTCCAGTTGTTCATGGCAGCTACATACCATGTGTTGCCCTTGCGGCGAGCGATAGCCACATATTCGCCCATCTCTCCTGCCAGAGGAACGGTTTCGTCGAAGGTAGTCGGGATGAGGGATATGAAATCCGTACACTCTTGATTCTCCATATAGTGCGTTGGGCAGTCTGCCAACATCTGTAGCGGTGCTTCGAAGATGACGTACATCGCCATTTGGTGTACGCGTGTGCCCATACTCATTGGGTTGTCGTTGTTGCCAAAGAAATTGTGACGCAAGGCATTGTGCATAGCCCCCGGGGTGTAATCCAGTGATCCGGAGAGCATGCGCAGGTAGGGAATGGTGACGTCATAACGAGGCATATCGTGCAGAGGACCATTGCCTACACGAGGTTCCCATTTGCAGTTCTCCAGTCCTTTCACGCCCTCAAAGTTCACCACATTAGGATAGGCACGCTGCACGCCCGAAGGCTTCAGTCCATGATAATCAATGAGCAGATGATATTTGGCTGCACATGCTGCAATCTCGTACGACGAACGTATTACCTGTTGGTCATCACGATCGAAGAAGTCCACCTTGAAGCCTTTCACACCTTGCTGAGCATAATGCTTCATGTTTCGCTCCAAGTCCTTGATGAGGTTGCGCCAAGTTGTCCACAGTATAACACCTACGCCTCTTTGCTTGCCGTACTCTACCAGTTCGGGAATACTGAGTTCATCGTTGGCATACTCAAGCAGATCCTCCTTGCTACTCCAGCCTTCGTCAACAATGATATACTCCAAGTTCTGACGGCTTGCAAAGTCGATGTAGTACTTATAGGTAGGCGTATTGATGCCAGCAAGGAAATCAACACCATAGATGTTCCAGTTATTCCACCAATCCCAAGCAACCTTGCCGGGTTTAATCCATGAGGTGTCGGTCAATCGGCAGGCAGGTGCAAGGCAGTAAGGGGTATTGGTTTCGAGCAACTGGGTATCCGCTGTAGTAATCAAAACCAGTCGCCATGGCAATGCCTGTTTGGCTTGTATGAGAGCAATATAGTCGGCACGTTTAGTAGGCATGAGGTTGAGGCGATTGAAGCCGCCGACAACGCTTTCCAGCGGAAGGGGTGCAAACTCGGTTTGCAATGTATTCGCCGGTGAGCCTTCGTTGCGATAGAGAAACATGCCCGGGTAGTTCTCCACGGCTGTTTCCATCACGACCGCTTTGAGACCATTGGGCAGACAGACTGCCAGTGGCGTGATAGCGAGGGAGTCGGGATACATATCCATGAGGGACTGTTCGTCGTAATAAGACTCGAAACTAAAGCAATAGCGTTCGCCGGCGCGATTGTCGTTGACGTAAGGGACAAAAGCCTTGTAGTTGCCTACGAAAGCAAACTCATCACACTCGCTGACAACCGTCAACTGCTTGCGTGACTTGCTGACGAGACGATAGGCGCAGCCATCATTGTACGCGCGAATGATGAGATTGAACTCACCTTGGCACTCAAGCACTAACTCGTTGCATTGATGATTCACGACGGCGCGTTTGTAAGCCACTGTGGGTATCGTTTCGCTGATGTTATGTCGGCGAGCCTTTTGAATGCGCGTCTTCGTGCCCCAATTGCCGGTTGTGGTCTGAATGCTGATAGCCGATGGGGCGAGTACGGTTATGCCATCGTGCGTGATAGACCATTCGATGCGTTCGTTGTCGCTGATGGTCGCCTTGAGATGACCATCAGGTGAGGTTACGACGTAGTTTTTGGCTTGTAGAGCAAAGCATACAAGCGAGCAGAAAAGGATTGCAATTGTGCGATTGTAGTTTTTCATAAGTATAGTTTTTGATAATCTTGCCCTAATTGTTTGAACTGTTTTACCAGCGATTGCGGTTCCAAGACCTTCAGGTCTGCTCCGAAAGTACGCAACTCCTGAATAAAATCAAGCGTTGGAGCGAGGAAATACTCGAACTTACACGTTTGTCCTGTCGTTGGCAGTTCCTTCTGTGAGTGATGAAGGGGTAGGGAGCGGAGGTATTTGGCTTCTTGCTTATTGACCTCAATGAGGATACGTGTCGGTTCGACATTACCCCTAAAGATACCATAGTAGTTCTTGAAATAGGCTCGTCCGTCAAAGTTCTTCGGAATGGTGTACGCTTGATCCAGAATCTGCAAAGACAAGATTCGGTCCAAGGCATAAACGCGAATCTCGTTGGGGTGGTCGGAACTGAGTCCAATCATGTACCAACGGCGTTTGAAAGACTTAACGCAATAGGTCTGCATGGTAAACGTGCGCCCTTCGGGAGCGTCAAAGCGTTGATAACGGACACTAAGCACTCTGCGATTGCGCAAGGCGTCCATGATAGGCGTGAGGTATTGCGAGTCGGACGGCATCTCCTCCAACAAAACATAAGGGTGCATGTCCTCATCTCGAACGAGACCTGTCATGGCAAACGAGTCTAATAGCCAGCGTTTAGATTGGTCTTTTCGGATAGCCTCGCTATTGGGTATGTAGTACGTGTAACCGGCATGACGGTCACACTCAATCAAGATTCCTAAGATAGATTCGGCACTGATACGCCAACGGTGAAAAGTACGCTCGTTGATGAACGACTCATGCCTATCATTGAGCGAACTATATGCCCAACGGCGGTCAATCTCCGCCCGTGTGATGCGGCCTGCCGACAGAATAGTGTTGGCTAACCAAAGGCTATGCTGTAATTGTGCAATCATATTTATTTACCGACTAAGTGTTTGATTTCGTTTAGTTTATTGAGCGCCTCAATGGGGGTGAGGTTGTTGATGTCCATCGCCGTTACTTCGTCCCTAATCTGCTCCAAGACAGGGTCGTTGAGGGCGAAGAGGCTGAGCTGAAAGCCCTCCGGGCGTTCAGAGTTGAGAGTTGAGAGTTTAGAGTTTAGAGAAGCCGTCTGGTTAGAAAGTGTAGAGTTGTTAGTTTCTCTATTTACCGATTCCAAATCAGCAAGGATATGGTTGGCACGGTCGATGATGGAGGGTGGCATACCGGCGAGTTTGGCGACATGAATACCAAACGAGTGCTCCGAACCGCCCCGAACGAGTTTGCGCATGAACAGAACCTTACCATCTACTTCCTTGACGGACACGTTGAAATTGCGGATACGCTCAAAGAGAGCCTCCATCTCATTGAGTTCGTGATAGTGGGTAGCAAAGAGGGTCTTGGCATGACCCGGATGGTTGTGGATATATTCCACTATCGCCCAAGCGATGGATATTCCGTCGTAGGTCGAAGTGCCACGCCCTAACTCGTCAAAGAGAATAAGGCTGCGCTCGGAGAGGTTATTGAGGATAGACGAGGCTTCGGTCATCTCTACCATAAAAGTAGATTCACCTTGTGATATATTATCGCTCGCGCCCACACGCGTGAAGACCTTATCCACAATACCGAGTTTAGCCGATTGAGCCGGCACAAAAGAGCCTATCTGCGCCATGAGTACAATCAGTGCCGTTTGACGGAGTAGGGCAGACTTACCCGCCATGTTCGGACCGGTGATAATGAGAATCTGCTGCCCGTTATTATCCAGATGGATATCATTGGGCACATAGCGCGTACCAAAAGGCAGTTGCTGTTCAATGACAGGGTGGCGCCCTTGGTGTATATCAATAATGAGCGAGTCATTGACTTCGGGGCAGACATAATCGTGCGCTTTGGCAACCGTAGCAAAAGAGGCAAGGCAGTCGAGTTGCGCTAAGATAAACGCGTCCGCTTGCAGGTCATTGACCACAGGCAGAAGCGACTGAAGCAATTCGGTATAGATACGGCTCTCAATAATCTCAATCTGCGACTCGGCGGATACAATCTGTTCCTCGTACTGCTTGAGTTCGGGTGTGATATAACGTTCGGCATTAACAAGAGTCTGCTTGCGAATCCACGTCTCGGGCACTTGGTCTCTGTAAGTATTGCGCACTTCGAGGTAGTAACCAAAGACGGAGTTAAAACCAATCTTGAGCGACTGAATACCGGTGGCTTCTATCTCGCGTTGCTGAATCTGCAAGAGATAGTCCTTACCGCCTGAACGTAGGTCACGGTAATGGTCGAGGTTGGCATCTACACCGCGTGCTATCGTGTCGAGACGTCCTTGCGGGATAGGTGGGTCGAGGGTGAGCGTTCGCTCGATGAGCTCGCGCTCAGAGTTTAGAGTGTAGAGTTTAGAGTTTAGAGAAGCCGTCTGGTTGCGACCTTCGGTCGATAGTTTAGAGTTGAGGGTATTTTGTATATCTTCGACGCAATGTAAAGCGAAAGCGACGTGACGGAGGTCACGAGGGCCGATACGTCCGGTTGAAATCTTTGAAACGAGACGCTCCAAATCTTGTATAGGCGCAAGGCTATCTCTTACGGCACTGAGTAGGTCGGGGTTATCAACAAAGAGTTTGACAAGGGCTTGTCGTTGCTCAATGGTTTTGACATCCTTGAGCGGGAAGGAGAGCCAACGGCGTAGTAGACGAGCGCCCATGGGAGTGAGGGTAGAGTCTAAGATCGAATACAGGGACTTAGATTCCGCCGTGGAACCGTCAAAGAGTTCGAGGTTGCGAACGGTGAATTTATCAAGCCAAACAAAACGTTCTTCCTCTATGCGACTGAGATGACGAATATGCGCCGTCTGTAGGTGCTGGGTCATATCGAGGTAATGCAAGATAGCTCCTGCGGCAATGACAGCCGAGGGTAGATTATCTACGCCAAAGCCCTTGAGCGAGGATGTGCCGAACTGCTTGAGTAAGCGGTCGTTAGCGGCTTGCGTTGTGAAAATCCAATCATCGAGGAGGAAAGTGAAGTACTTGTCTCCAAACAGATTGGTGAAGTCCGCTTTGCGGTCACGGAAAAAGAGTATCTCCTTGGGTGAGAAGTTGGTCAGCAGTTTGTCAATATATGTGCTATCGCCTTCCGCTACGAGGAACTCGCCTGTTGATATGTCCAAGAGGCTAAGGCCTATCTCCCCTTTCTTCGGAAAATGAAGGGCAGCAAGGAAGGTGTTTTCCTTTTGGGTGAGGGTAGTGTCCGAATAACTGACACCCGGGGTGACGAGTTCTGTCACGCCTCGTTTGACGAGGGTCTTGGTCTGTTTAGGGTCCTCTAATTGGTCACAGATAGCGACGCGGTATCCGTAACGAACGAGTTTGGGTAGGTAAGTGTCCAGTGCATGGAAGGGGAAACCCGCCATGTCAATCGGTGCCGCACCTGCCGCACCGTTGGAACGGTGGGTGAGGGTGATATTGAGAATCTTACTTGCCTCTACGGCATCCTCACAGTAGGTTTCGTAAAAGTCTCCGCAACGGAAAAGGAGCATCGCGTCGGGATACTGCTCCTTGATAGTGCGGAACTGAGCCATCATGGGTGTTTCTTTTTCCATATTATTGCAAATCAATCGTTAACTTAAGATTAAAACGTCTGCCGGTGAGGTAATTGGGGCTTGCCCATTGGTTACCGAGTGCGTCGGAAATCCAGAAATAGGAGTTGACGTTATTCCAACCGACTATATTAAAGACCTCAAACTGTATCGCCCATTGGGCAATGTGGTCTGCTGAAGGTTTACGCATGAAAGCCGCCGTCTTGCGGTCAAAGACATAAGTAGCACCGAGGTCGATACGCTTATAAGGCGAGGTGCGGAAAGACTTTTGCGAAGCAATGCTATTGGGGGCAGCAAAGGGCTGTCCGTCGGCAAAGATCGTCTTAAAGTGGAACCGTAACTGCGGCAACTGCGGCAGGTAATCTTGGAAGAGCATAGAGAAAGACCAACGCTGTTCGTTAGGCGAAGGAATCCAGCCTAAGTCGGGGCGGTCGTTGAGTTTCTGTCGGGCTGCTCCGGCGGAGAAGTTAATCCACGAATCGGCTCCGGGAACCAGTTCTCCATAGAGTTTGAGGTCCACACCGGCTGCAAAACCGTGGGCATCATTGGTACCCGAATAGCGCACACGCACGTTATCGACGGTGTAACTCTCCATGCGGTCAATATGTTTGTAGTACGCCTCGGTTGTGAACTTAAACGGACGTCCAAAAGCGCGGAAGTAATAGTCCGAACCGAAGATGACATGCACGGAACGTTGGGCGCGGAGTTGGTTATTGAGGCGAATACGCGTAACGCCTTGCTCATCGGATGTGGTATCGCGCAACTCCTTGTAGAAAGGTGCCTGGTAGTATAGTCCGGTGGCTAATCGGAAAGCAAAATCGCGTTTCCAACCCGGGATATACGTCACGGACGCGCGAGGGGAGAGGAGCACTTCGTTATTGAAAGTCCAGTAGTTAAGTCGGGCACCGAGGTTAAAGATCACTTTGCCTTTGTCCGTCACCCACGTGTGGGTATTGCTCACATATGCTTGCAAGCGGAACGAGTTAATGGCGGTATCTCCCTTCAGTGTGTAGAAGAGTTGGAGGTCGCGTTCTATATGCGGCAGACTATATCCCGCCGAATCGCGCATGCGCCATTCGGACAGGTGGTCTTTGATGAACTCGCCTTGTCCGCTGATACCCCATTTGAGTTCGTTGCGTTCGCGTGTCCACGAACCATTATGTGCCATCGTCACTAGCCCTGCTTGAAGGGCATTACGAGCATGCTCGTGGTAGAGGCCGGTGGCCATAGAAAGACCGCCTTCGGCTGAAGGACCAGCTTCGCCTGAAAGACCGCCTTCGGCTGAAGGGTTATCTATCCCACTGAGGACATATTCACCGGTGATGTCGAAGTTCTCTTGTTCGTTGGTGTAGTAACCGCTTAGGTCAAAAGTGAGATCAATCTCTTTCGTAGCTTTACCTTGCACGGAAAGGGCTGCAAAAGCGGTGCGGAAGAGGTCTTTTTCTTGTCCCTTGTACCAAATAGAGAGGTCTTTGGCATGCTCGGTACCACCGAAGGACTCGGTGAGTGAGTCCGGCACAAAGCGGTAGGAGTTCTGGCTATAGTTGGCAAGGAGGGACATTGTCCATGACCGCCCTTCGGGCTGAGAGACCGCTTCGCTGTATGACCGCTTCGCTGAAAGACTCCAAGTCATATAGGTTTGGTAATCGAAGTAATTAGGTTGATAATTACCGGCAGTCTTGAGGGCACCAAGCATATAGGCAGATGTCTTGTAGCGCAGACCGTGCATCTGGGTGAAACGTTCGTTACCGTGACCTACATAAAGAGACGCACCCAAGAGCGAAGCTGAGATAGAGGCCTCAAACTGTGTAGGGCGTTTGTAGCGTATGTCCAACATCGAGGACATGCGGTCGCCGTATTCGGCTGAGAAACCTCCGGCAGAGAAATGGACGTTCTCTACCATCTCGGGATTAACGAAGGATAAACCCTCTTGTTGTCCGCTACGGATAAGCAACGGACGATGAACTTCTATGCCGTTAACATAAACGGCGTTCTCGTCAAATGAACCTCCGCGGACATTGTATTGGGAACTCAGTTCGTTATTCTGGTTAACACCCGCAAAAGTGATGAGCAAGGATTCGATACTGCCTCCTGTCGCATCGGGCATAACGCGTGCAGTGGATGCCTCTATTCGATCCATGGAGTTCTCTTGGTGCTGAATAGCGCGAACTTCAATCTCTGCCAATTCGGTTGTTTGGAGTTCGGCATTGATGTTCATCACGCCTGCGGGAGCAATGATAGGCTGTATGAGGGTCTCGTAACCCACCATAGAGAAGACCAAACGCAGCGAGTCGGTGGGGGGCAAGATGAGTTCGTAATAACCATTGCGATTGGTGGTTGTACCTATCATCGCCCCATCAGCAGTGGGGGCTTCGATATAGACATTAGCTAGTTCTATACCGCGGTTATCGGTATCTACCACGTAGCCGTACAAGCGAATCTGCGGAGCGGCAGAGATGGCTATTGTTGCCACGAGAAGGGTAAATATGAGAAGTAGCTTACGCATGAGACGATTGTGCGCCCGAAGGGCTATTGTGGATGGTGGATTGTGGATTGTTGAGGGAGTTGACAAGCATGCCGCAGGCAGCGAGTATATCTTCGCCTCGCGAGCGGCGGATAGTAGTGGTGATGCCGTGGTCAGAGAGGTAGTCTCGGAACCATACCATCTGTTTCTTATCCGAAGCGGGGAAGGCTACATCTACTCCTTCATGGAAGCGGATGAGGTTAATACGGCAATCCAAACCGCGCAGCAGTCGAATGAGTTCGTTGGCATGCTTGGGGGTATCGTTAACCCCCGACCAACATATATATTCGAAACTGACG
The DNA here is from genome assembly GCA_024400115.1 of Paludibacteraceae bacterium. Lineage (GTDB taxonomy): Bacteria > Bacteroidota > Bacteroidia > Bacteroidales > Paludibacteraceae > Colicola. The sequence continues at coordinate 10,527 of JAKSNF010000018.1, forward strand.
CGTCGTTGGTGCGAGAAATCGTATTGTTTCAATAAAGCAATCACTTTATCTATTGGATATGCCTTTTCGGCAGGCATGATTGCTGCCCGTTCAACATGGAACGGATTATGGAGCGAGATAGCCAGATGACAATCGGATTCCTCTAAATAGCGTTTTAGTCCGGGTATCAGTCCTACACTGCTGACGGTGATACGCTTGGGTGACCAAGCGAGCGAGTAGGGGGCTTGCATAATCTCCAAGGAACGAAGGACGGCGTCGAGGTTGTCCATCGGTTCTCCTTCGCCCATATATACCAAATTCGTGAGCGAATTTGGTGAGTTTAGAGTGGAGAGTGTAGAGTTTAGAGACTCTACTTCGAAGATCTGATTCAGAATCTCGGAGGCGGGGAGGTGACCATGGAAGCCTAAGGTTCCCGTCATGCAGAACTTACACCCCATCTTACAACCAGCTTGGGTACTGACGCAGAGCGTAGCGCGATCGTCTTCGGGAATGTATACCGCTTCGACGAAGCGGTTCGAGTTTAAAGTGGAGAGTTTAGAGTTCTCTGCCCCAAGGGGCGCGATCGGCAAGCCGTATAGAGTAGCCGTCTCGTTTAATAGTTTAGAGTTGAGAGTCTTTGGGATTTCAAATAGGTATTTAATAGTACCATCCAGGGAGACGGCTTGACGCACGGGGGCGTGACGACCGATAATGTAATGGGACGCCAATAGTTCGCGGGCAGACTTGGCTATATTGGTCATCTCGTCAAAAGAGGTGACACGCTGTTGGTACAGCCATTGGGCAAGTTGAGTGCCTACAAACTTCTTTAGCCCTAATTCGAGGGCAATGGCTTGCAGTTCTGTTAATGTTTTACCGAGCAGTATATTCATAAAGTCGCATTTCGCATTGTTGACAATCAAAGACAAGAGAAACGAGCGTCCCTGTTTTGAGGCGCAAGTAACGCGGTTCCTTGTCGGGGGGCAAGGGAGCCTGTTTGCGGCAATGACCTAATTCGTGCAAGATGCAGTATCGACAGGTCATGAGGGGTTGATTGTTTGTCTTCTCCATTGATTGAGGGTTGATATGGGTATAAAATAGGGTTGACTTTTAATCTCGACGTTGCGTGCCTGATAGATAGTGTCCCCTAATTTGGTTAATTGTTCTTTTATGGTGTTCATTGCCCTATCGGGATTATTGGCGGGCTCGTGAGGGTACGCAAACTCTTGTGTCTTATCGCCAATAGTGAGGCGAAAACCGCTTGCCGTCTCTTCAAAACATATATCTACCAACACCCGACGCTCGGCTTTCAGCGTTTTGAGGAAAGCCGCATCATGATTGCGGTACACTTGGGAGTAGCGGCCTTTGGCTTGTGATAGAGGAGTAGAGGAGTAGGGTATGTTATTGTTTCCGTTATAATAAAACCCTTGGTTCCCAACGCATAAGCCATCCCCGTTATGCAGTTCAATGCCGGGGGCAGGAACGATACGGTTATTCACAATCTCACCCACATACTCACCCGTTGATTTGGGTGTGTCCCAGTTCGCCATGTGCGCCGTTCTGCCGTGTAGGAAATAATCCGAACTACCACGGTGGAAGGTCTTCTCGGGATTGGGCGTGAAGGTGTAGTTTAGAGTGTAGAGTGTAGAGTGTAGAGTAGTTTTGTAGTTTAGAGTTGAAGAGTTGATTAGTTTATCTAATAACTGTCTATAATAGGCAACGATATTGGTTACATAGTCGGCATCCTTGAGGCGACCTTCGATTTTAAAGGTTGTGACACCTGCTTCGATGAGTTCGCGAAGATAGAGGGAACGATCCATGTCTTGAAGCGATAGCAAGTAACGTTGGTGAATAGGCTTACCTTCATCGTCTAAAACCTCGTTCATGTCTTTATCTAATAGGTCATAAGCCATTCGGCACATCTGTGCACAGCACCCACGATTGGCGCTGCGGTTCATGAGCACCTCGGACATATAACAGCGTCCGGAGTAACTAACGCAGCAAGCGCCGTGGATAAACGCTTCTAACTCTATCGTGTTAGAAGCTGAGTTTAGAGTGGAGAGTGTAGAGTTTAGAGTGTCGCTGATATTTTTTATCTCGTCTATCGTTAGTTCGCGGGCAAGGACAACACGTTTGAAACCAAGTTCCTGCAAGTGCAATATCTGTTCGGGCGTGCGGTTATCGCATTGAGTCGAAGCATGAAGACGGATAGGCGGTAGGTCTTCGTCAAGTAAACGCAGGTCTTGTATGATAAGCGCATCTACTCCTATCTTATATAAATCCCATGCCATAGCAACGGCTTCTTTGCGCTCGTCGTCCGTGAGGAGTGTGTTCAGTGTAACCAATACCTGTACACCAAACGGATGAGCATAGTTCACTAAGGTGGCTATATCTTCTAACGAATTGCCCGCCTGCGCACGCGCACCGAAACGGGGGGCACCGATATAGACGGCGTCCGCTCCCGCTTGAATGGCTGCTTTAGCGACAGTAAGGTCGCGAGCAGGGGCTAATAATGTTAGTTTGATCTCATCCATGTGCTGATTTCATACATCACTATTCCTGCTGTGACGGACACGTTAAGCGAGTGCTTGGTGCCGTATTGCGGTATCTCTATACATCCGTCACACGCATCTATAACGGCTTGATCTACACCGAACACTTCGTGACCAAGGATAATCGCGATGCGGTCATCTGCGTTTAGAGTGGAGAGTGTAGAGTGTAGAGTTTGACTGTCGTGCGCTTGCTCCACGGCATAGACGCGATAGCCTTGTTGATGGAGGTTGGCAACGGCATCTAATGTGTTCTTGTAATATTTCCAATCTACGGTTTCCTCTGCGCCTAATGCCGTTTTATGTATCTCGGGGTTAGGGGGGCAGCAACAGATTCCGCATAGATAAACGGATTCCAATAGGAATGCATCGGCAGTGCGGAAGACCGCTCCCACATTATGTTGGCTGCGGATATTATCCAGTACCACCACGATTGGTAGTTTGGAAGCCTCATGGAACTGCTCGGGTGTGAGGCGATGCATTTCGGGTATAGTTAGTTTCTTCATAACTGATAGGGCAATGTGATGGTGAGTACGCGTTGGTTTTCGTCAATAGACTGAATAAAGTCCTCATGCAAAGGAATCATTGAGTTTAGAGTGGACGCCCTTTGGGCTAGTTTAGAGTTTAGAGACAAAGTGGCGAGGATATTCTCCGTACTATCATCCATGTCGGTGATGGTACCGAGTTCGCCTTGGTCAGTGTCAATGACTGTATAGCCTACAAAATCCGTCCACAACATCTCGTCCTCCTCTTCGGTTATATCTGCGCGGAGCATAAATGCTTCGCGACCGGTTAAGGTACGTGCTTTGGCTTCGGTATCAATATCTTTCAATTCAAAAACGAGGTCTTGTCCGTGGCCGTGGTAATCGTTCACCCTGAAAGGAACGAGAATATTATCTATGGACAGCACGATAAAATCTCCTCCTTGCCAACGGTTATTCGTTGTGCGGCAGAGGATAGCTCCTTGCGTTCCAAAGGGCTTGGCAAGTGTGCCGATGGATATAACTTGTTCTTTGGTTATCATACTTTATCTATTTTTTGTAGGGTGACATAAACGATATATCCCTCGGTAGCATAACCCATCGACTCAAAGTAAGAGACATAGTCACGCACCTGTTCTTGGTAGGTTTGTTTATGTTCCGAACCAAACTTATAATCAATTATAACGGCTCGTTTGCCGTCAATCATCACGCGGTCGGGGCGTTGCGTGTGACCTGAAGGCAAGAGTATATCTTGTTCACAAAGCACTTGCTCATGCTGTTCGAACCAACCAAAGGGTTGGGCGAAGGACATGAAAGCATTCATCCTTTCTTGCAGTTCTGGAATATCCGTTTCTCTTACTTGACCCGCTGCTATCAATCTACGGAGCGCCGTCTCTCTGTCCTCAAGCGTGATAATACCGGCAAGCCAATCGTGCATCACGATTCCGAGGTCGCGTATATCCAAGGCGATGGCATCATCGCGAAGAACGCGGGTGCGGAGGGTTAAGCGTTGACCCAAAGGAACGGAGTGATAAACCGCCTCATAGGTTGTTGGCGATAGACCTTCGGCAATCGATTCTTGTTTGTCATAAGACTTTTGCTCACCTAAGAAAAGACCTTCGGGATAGAGTTCAGACAGCAGATGGTCAATGGTTGGGTATTGTGGTTTGCGCGTGAGGGCATGAACATCTTGTCCAAAGACGTAGAGTTCGTTCTTGGCACGCGTGAAAGCTACGTATGTTAGATTGAGGTTGTCCAAATACAAACTTAGTAACTCGTCTGCATATTGCTCTTGGAAGGCGGTCTTCAGTAGGTCTTTGGAGAACTGAATAGGCAACAAAGCCAGTCCTTCCTCTGCGGCAAGAGAGGGTATGAGACGTGTATCTACCCAAAGCAGTTTCTCGGTGTCCATCCTCGACTTAGCATAGGGCCATGAGCCATAGGGAATGATAACCGCTTGCCACTCCAGTCCTTTGGCTTTATGAATGGTCATGATAGCGATAGCGTCCGAACCCGAAGCGGGAATAGTGGCTTTCGTCTCACAGCGATGCCAATAATCAAGGAAAGCTGCCACATGAGCCGGTGAAGAGGCGATAAACGAATAAACGAGGTCTTGGAAGGCGGTCAAATAGGGTATTGCTCCCGTGACCTCTGCTAAATGATAGGTATCTATAATCTCTTGCACTAAGTCGTAGAGAGGGAGTGTGTCGGAAAGATTCTCGTTTTCCTCGGGGGTGGTGTGTCCAATCTTTTGCAACGCAATCTTCAGGCGGGCTTGTAGCAATGGGTCGTTGGGTGTGAGTTTCAGCGACAGCAAACAAACGATAATCTCTATCGTCGGGTGGGAGGCTATCAGCAGACCTTCTGCCGTTTGGATAGGATAACCTTTCTCAATGAGATATTGTGCTATCTCTTGGGCTTCTTTATTACCTCGAACAAGAATAGCAATCTCTTTGTGTTGCACATGACGAGCAATGAGATCATCTATGATAGCCGGCACGCGCTCAAGGGCTTCCTCGTTGGCTTGCGTGCGTTTCTCTGCTTTTAAGAACTCGATATGAACATATCCTTGCTCTTTGGAGTGTGGTTCTTGTCGTAGGGTAGAGTAGCAACTACGCAATAGGTCGGCACGGGTGGTGTCGGATAATTCCTTGAGGTCTGTTCTGAGTTTGTTGGCTGCCCAATCAACGTACCGTTCAAAAATCTCGTTATTGGCTTTCACCACAACTTCGGAGCTGCGGAAGTTGGTTGTCATGGGGGGCAGGTCGTGCTGCCTAATGCTTTTTTCTACCTCATGGTCTAATAACCTCCAATCCGAATTGCGCCAGCGGTAGATACTTTGTTTCACATCACCCACCACCATATTCGCGTGACCATAAGCATTACTCTCCTCAATGAGGGGTTTGAAGTTCTCCCATTGGAGTTTAGAGGTATCTTGGAACTCGTCAATCATGAAGTGGTGGTATCGTGAACCGAGTTTCTCGTAAACGAAGGCTGAATCCACGGACTGAACAACACGAGCCAACAAATGGTTAATATCGGAGATGGGTAAGCGGTTCTGCTCTTTGTTCGTTTGCTCTATCTGTTTAGCAATAGCCGACAAAGTTCCTAATTCATTGAGGTGCTTGAGTATAACGGCGGCGGTCAGGTCTTGCTCTTTCTTGGGCTTGGCAGCCTCCTCTTGGGCTTGCTGTTGGAGTTTAGCCTTATAAGCACGCATAAACTCAAGGTCATCTAATTGCGATTGGATAAGCGGCAATAGTTCGCGCACTTGCTCGGTGAGTAAGTCTTTGGCGAATTTCTGTATATCCTCCTTTGGGTTCCAACCTTTACCCGAATGAATATTATCCTCTATGTAATCGCGTAACCATTCGTTATTCCCCTTAAAAGTGAGGTCATCTACGGCTTGATTGACCACCTCTTCCGTATCTAACGTGAGGTTAAAGAGGGCAGGTAATCCCAATTCGCGTGCAAACTGTCTAACCACCAGTTGGAAGAATCCGTCGATAGTCGATACCGCAAAGTGGGTGTAGTCTTGCAGAATAGCTGTCAATGCTTTTTGTTCGGGAGAATCCGGTGCTGCCTTACTGAGTTCGCGAATGATACGCTCCTTCATTTCGGCGGTCGCTTTTTTGGTAAAAGTGACGGCGAGAATATGCCGATGCGCTTGCTGAATATTCGTTTGATTAAGGAGCAAGTCTATGTATTTATGGGTCAGCGTGTAGGTCTTGCCCGAACCGGCAGAAGCTTTATAGATAGATAGCATATTAGTTACGGACAGTTATAACGCCATTAGCGACATTGGTTTCATATTGCTTTAAACGCTCTTTCGATTTACCTTTAGTAGGCGTGCCAAAGCATGTCAAATCATATTGCTCTCCGCAATCGGGACAGATAGCGAAGAAACCTTCTATATACGTCTTATGACACTTGCCTGTGCTTAGATAGCAGGCGGGACATGCCATATCGAAAGACGAGTACGGATTGAGACTCGAACCGGTCACAATCACCACCACACCCCCAAAACCATGAGCACCATGCCCTTCTTGGTAGCGGCGAACCTGATTCATATAGTGCAACCCCTCTGCGTCGGCTATCACGTAATCATATAAGCATGACGGCTGAAAATGCACGAACATGTCTTGATTCGTGTTGATACGAACGCCAACGGGACGCACCGGAAGCGAACTCACCGGTTCTGTGCAAGAGTGGCAAAGGATTGCCAGCAAGGGAAGTAATATGTAGAACTTTGTGTTCAATTGATAGCAGCCAGATGAATATAGAAGTGTAAGGTTGAATAGGGGGGAATAAAGGACGTCGTTCCTTCTGTTCCTACACCATCTTCTCCGTATCCCAATTCATAGGGGATATAGAGTTCAATCGTTCCGTGGGTGTGAATCATCTTGATTCCTTCTTGGAATCCGGGAATAAGTTCTGCTACGGTACTGCTGAGAGCTGCGCGTTGGAACTGATAACCATCAATCAGCCAACCCTTGCATATATCGCAACGGATATTACTGCTGCTATTGGGTTTGGCTTCGGAAGTGAACTTATCTTCGCGAATACAATACACTAATCCGGTCGAAGTCGTGTGAAAATCGGGATCCAGTTTAACCTGCTCTAAAACCATCTCGTTGCGTGCTTTCCAATCAAGGAAATCATCGTTCTTACAACCACTCAGTAGCGCTATGAGCGCAATCATTATAAATAAGTTCTTTTTCATACTACTATATCTCTCTTAATTCTTAATCCTTAATTCAAAATTATTTTAATATCCATTGTTCGGGGTTTAATATGTTTCTATCTTGATATATTTGGAAGTATAATTCGGTTTTGTTATCTTCTTCGGGATTAGTGTAAATCGTACCAATAGTTTGTTTGGTATCCACGTGTTGACCTTGCTTAACTTGCAACTTACTTAGGCCCGAATAAACCGTTCTGTAATTACCATGCTGAATAATAACGGCATAGGTGTTGTTCATCACAAAGCACGAACTGATAGTTCCTTCATACACAGCTCGAGCTGTTGCTCCGGATGTGGTTTGGAGATAAATACCCTTGTTGTCTATTATCACTTCCTTATAAACGGGATGTGCATGTTTGCCGAAGTGTCCTGATATATTGCCGCTTTCGATAGGCCATGGGAGACGACCTTTGTTTTTCTCAAAACCGCCGGCAATGAGTTGTTGCTCGGGAGTAAGAGCGGTTTTCGTTTGTGTTTGTTGACGAATAAGATTATCAATCTTTGCATTGAGGTCAGCCACCGCTTTCTGTTGTTTATTCAGTTGTGCCTTTAGTGTCTTCTCTTGCTTTTTGAGTTCCTCTAACATCGCTTTTTGTTGTCGTTCACTTCGTGCCAGTTTGTCTTGTTCTAATTGTTGTGCTTTCAATGTTTTCTGCTTTGCTTTCTTGTTTGCGGCAAGCAAATCATTCTGGTGCTCTATGGCTTCTTGCTTATTGGTTATTTTGGCTATCTGTGCCTGTCGATACTGCCCAAACTCTTGCATGTAACGGAGTCGACGAACGAGTTGTTGGAATGTTGAAGCAGAGAAAAGGAAGATGAATGGTGATTGGTGGGTTTGTGCATAATGCGTTTGTCGAACGAGTTCTGCGTAATCTTCCTGAAGGACAATGAGTTCTGATTGCAATTTGCTTTTGTTGGACTGTAACTGATTCATTTCCTTGTTAAGAGCGGTTATCTCGTTGTTGATGTTCTTCACCAATTTGCGCTGGGTGGCAATGTTTTGGTTGAGCAACTCCAACTTATTGAGGGTCACTTTCTTATTTGATTTGGTTTGCTCCAACATCTTATTGGTTGTTGCAATCTGCTGCTCCAACTGGCGTTGCTGCTGTTGAAGGGACTCTACGTCCTGAGAAAGGAGTAGGGGAGTAGAGGCGTAGAAGAAGAGAGCTAATATGATGATAATTCTTTTCATTACAATACTTGATCAATAGACTTATAGGTGAAACGACTAAGGGGTAAACGATTCATGTTAACGGGCACATTGGTTCGTATCTCGGGATAAGTGATGTTAAGAATAACCGAGTGACCGGCGATAGTAAATGCACGTAGGGTACTGTTTTGTCCTTTGGGCAAGATAGCTCCCGTGGCTATGTCCTGCACATCCTTATATGCGATAGGAATAGGCGAGTAGGGGAGTAGCGATTCATAGGTCAGTGGAACATACTCCATGGTCGTTTTGTCAAACACGATAAGGTCGGTTGGAGTAGCCTCTAATCGAATCAACTCTATTCCTGCCATCGGTTGAATAGACCAAATGACGAGCGAATCTATGGTCGTCATAAACGTAACGCGTGCAGAGACGTATTCGCCATCTATCGTCAGTCCGGCGCGAGCCGAAGGCACATGCACTGTCCTTATCCTTTCTCCTTCATCCTTTATCCTTTGTCCTTGCTCCCCTGTCATCACCACTCGTTGTGACGAACAACCAAACATAAACAAGGATGCAATGAATAGCAATCCTACAGCGCAGCGGTCTTTCAGGGCTTCGCCCGTTCCTTTATTTCGTCTTTTCGAGGTGCTGTTGAATAAGTTTCTTCTCATTTGGATCGGTTGCTAAATTAAGAGCTTTTGTTAGGTAGAATCGAGCAAGGGTATCTTTTCCCTTGAGGTGTAGTATCCAGCCGTAGGTATCTAAGAACGAACTATTCTCCGGTTGAAGACGAATAGCTTCTGCGGACATCTGCTCCGCTTTATTCAAATCGCCCTTATGGGTGGCAAGTATATAAGCATAATCGTTCAGCACGGTGGGGTTATCGGGCACTTGTTCGAGGTAGGTGTCCAAATGTCCTAATGCCTTCTTAACCTTGTTCTGACGAATAGCTATTTGGTATCTCACTAAAGCGCTATACGGAGACGGACCTAATAGTTTATCCTCTTTGTCTATCGCTTGGGTAGCGGTCTTATAGTCGGACAGAATCATCGACAATTGAAGGAGTGCGTGCCACGCATCTTCGTCTTCCGGATGGGCTTTCGTTACCGCTTGCATGATAGTGAAAGCCTCCTTGAAGCGATTTTGTTCCATGAGCGTACTCACGTGGTGTTGATATAATTCGTTAGGCGCATACTGGTACGCACGCGCGTAAGCAACACGAGCGGAGTCTTTCAAATGGAGGGCGTCGTATATGATTCCCAAGTAATCTTGTGTGCGAGCGTCGGTAGGGTGGATATCGGCGCACAGACGGAACAAACAGAACGCTTGAGCATAACGCCCATCGTTCATGGCTTTTTGTCCTGCATAGAAATCGTAGTAGAACTGTGCCTCCCTTTCCGGCGTCATCTCCGCCCTCATCGGTAGCACTCCTACCCACAACATCATCAATATTACTCTAACTACTTTCAACTTTCAACTACTTTGTCCCAGAATGTCCAAAACCACCTACGCCACGTTCGGTCATTTCGAGTATATCCACTTCGAACACCTCAGGACGTTCCACGGGTGATATGAGCATTTGGCATATACGGTCGCCGGACTCAATCGTTTGGGGTTCGTTACTGAGGTTGATCAGTATCGCGCACACTTCACCACGGTAGTCGGAATCGATCGTGCCGGGGGTGTTCAGTATAGTCAAACCACGTTTGAGAGCCAGTCCGCTGCGGGGGCGAATCTGGGCTTCATAACCACGAGGCAGTTCCATGTATAAGCCTGTCGGAATGAGTTTGCGCTCTAAGGGTTGTAGGGTGATAGGTTGCGGAATAAAAGCACGCAGATCCATGCAAGCTGCCTCTTCCGATTCATACTTCGGTAACGGGTTGTTACTCTTGTTAATAAACTTTACTGTCATATCTCTAAACTTTAAACTTATAAACTAGTCGGCTTCTTTAAACTTTAAACTTTCAACTTTCAACTAAAACCTCTTCTCCACCAGCACTCTCAGTCCGTCCTCCACGATGCGGATATGTATATCCTTCTCCATCTCCACCGGATCGCCATCTATGTGGAAGGGTGCTTTCTCTTCGCGATAAAGGGTTATCTCTTTGGCTTGTGCCCCGTCCATAAACAGACTCTTGTCTATCATCTTCGTGAATAGTCCCAATGCCAGCGAGGGGGCTGCAAAGATGGCTTTGCCCGACATGATGCATATATCCATCTTACCATCTTGGATACTGGCGTGAGGGGCTATATAAGCATCGTTCCCCCATTGGTTAGCATTAGCGAACGTGATAAGGAAAGCGGTGGTGCTTATATCTAATTTCGAACCGTCGTTGGCTGCTATATGGTAGTGCTGCGGCTTATAGGAAACTAAGTCTTCCACTATCTTTTGTAGATAGGTTTTCAGTCCTCTTTTGCCGTCTGCGGCGAACTGCTCTGCTATCATCGCATCAAAACCCGTGCCACAAGTGGTCACAAAGAGGTGGTCATTGGCTAATCCATAATCAACGGCTATGGCTTCTGAGTGGTTGAGCATCTCAATGGCTTTATTGACGCGCATAGAGATATTGAGGTGGCGTGCAAAACCGTTTCCGCTACCCATAGGTAAAATACCGAGGGCTGTTTGCGTGTCGCGTAGTCCGCGTGCCACTTCATTGACTGTACCATCGCCGCCGACGGCAACGACGGCATCAAAACCCATTTGTGCAAACTGGTGGGCAAGTTCGGTGGCATGCCCTGCATATTCGGTAAACACGATGTTCTCGAGCCACTGTGACTTATCGAGTGTTTGGCTAATCAGTTTCGGTAGTTTCTTCTTATTTACCGTCCCTGCAATAGGGTTAATAATAAAGGCAATATTCTTCATATATGTCCTATTTTATGAAATTCGCGTGCAAAATTACAAATTTATTTTGATATATGCAAAAAAAAGTGTAACTTTGCAGCAAAAATCAATTATAACCATGAATTTTAGCGAACAAGACTTGGCGCAACTGGAGCAACACGGCATTAGTCTAAATAAAGCTCAAGAGCAGTTGCAGAACTTCGTAAATGGTTTCCCAGACCTTAACATCGTTGCTCCTGCTTCAACCAAAAAAGGCATTATCAACCCCTCCAAGGCGGAACAAGAGACCTATGTTAAGGCTTGGCAATCGTACCTCCAAGAGGGACATAAGATTGTTAAGTTCGTTCCCGCTTCGGGAGCTGCTTCTCGTATGTTCAAAGACCTGTTTGCGTACCTCGAAACGGGCGAAGAAACGCCCTTTATTCAGGAGTTCCTCTCCAATAAAGACCGCTTCGCTTTTGGTAACCAACTGGAGGGCAAGGACGGACAAGACGCCGTGCGTTTCTTGCTGGAGGATATGAACTATGGTCAGTTACCCAAGGGACTGCTGCTTTTCCATAAGTATCGCGATGGCGCACGCACACCCGCGTTAGAGCATATGGTAGAGGGAGCTATGTACGCCGCCTCCAATGGGGTAGTGAACATCCATTTTACCGTTAGCCACGAGCATTTGCCACTGTTCAGAAAACATATAGCCGACCATCTGCAAGCCTTGGAAAAGAAGTACAACGTCCGTTTCGACATCTCTTTCTCGGAGCAGTCTCCTGCTACGGATACTTTAGCCGCTAATCCTGACGGTACACCCTTCCGAACCAAAGAGGGCAAACTCCTCTTCCGTCCCGGAGGACATGGCGCACTCATTGAGAACCTCAATGCTATTGATGCCGATGTGGTCTTTGTTAAGAACATCGACAATGTCGTTCCCGACCGCCTAAAGAAGGATATGGTACATTATAAACAAGTGCTGGCTGGCGTACTCGTAACCGAGCAAAAGAAAGTCTTTGAACGCTTGCAAGACCCCTCTATTACCGAAGAGGAGAGGTTGCGTCTCAATCGTCCTATCCGCGTCTGCGGTGTGGTTAAGAACACGGGCGAACCCGGGGGTGGACCTTTTATCGTAAGGGACGAGGACGGCACGGAGAGTTATCAGATTTTAGAGAGCAGTCAGATTAAGGATAAGTCGCTCATGGAGAAGGCTACGCACTTCAATCCGGTTGATCTCGTCTGTGCAGTGAAGGACTATGAGGGTAAGCCTTTTGATTTGCCGAAATATGTGGATCCCAAGACGGGTTTCATCTCGTCTAAGAGTAAGGACGGCAAGGAGTTAAAGGCATTAGAGTTACCCGGCTTGTGGAATGGTGCGATGGCTAAGTGGAACACCATCTTCGTCCAAGTCCCCATCTCGACCTTCAATCCCGTTAAGACGGTCAACGACCTCCTCCGCGATCAGCATCAATAGCGGAGAGCCTCCGCAGGCGTTTTTTTATCTGTTGGAAAATAAATTTTATATGCAAAATATCGAAATAGAACGTAAGTTCCTCGTCTTGGACGAGAGTTATAAGTCAATGGCGACGGAGAAACACACCATTGAGCAAGGTTATTTATGCAAGGACCCGGACAAAACGGTCCGTGTACGTATATGGGACGACAAAGGTTTCTTGACGATTAAGTCGGCTAAGAACCAAGTCGGTTTCTCACGTTTTGAGTGGGAACGCGAGATTAGCCTTAGTGATGCTAAGGAACTCATGTCTCTTGCCCTCCCGGGTAAGATAGAGAAAACCCGTTGGATCATCCCTGCTACGCGACCTTCAACTTCTAAACTCTCAACTAACGAACTAGACGGCAACTCTATACGGCTTGCCGATCGCGCCCCTTGGGGCAGAGAACTCTACACTCTCCACTCTCAACTCAAATGGGAAATCGACGAGTTCCATGGTCGTTTGGAAGGTTTTGTGATGGCGGAGATTGAGTTGGGAAGTGAGGATGAGAAATTTGATAAACCGACCTTTATTGGGGCAGAAGTGACAGGAAATCCGCGTTATTACAACGCAAATATGTAAAAAAGCACGAAAAAAAGCAAAAATATTTGCGTATATCAAAAAAAAGCATTACCTTTGCACCCGCTTTTGAAAAAGAAAGCAAATTTCGGACAAACGTCCAACTCAGTTGCGTCGACTTCGCGACGCAAGGAAGGGTGGGTGAGTGGCTGAAACCAACAGTTTGCTAAACTGTCGTACGGGTAACTGTACCGGGGGTTCGAATCCCCCCTCTTCCGCAAAGCGTCGAGGGTTGATACTGAAACGCAAACAAAAATGGAAACTCGAAAGGGTTTCCATTTTGTTGTATATACGTCAGCTAACGTTGAGAGCTTGCTCACATAAGGAAGCAGCCGTATATACAACGAATGGCGTTTAGCCATGATTGTGCGTTTCAGTAGAACCCCTATTGCTTGTGCAGGACGCCTCCGGCAGGACTTGGGGTTTTCGAGGTGGGCTCGCGCAGCGAGGTCGGTGCCCTCGAATCCCCCTCTCCCGATGTTTGAGCACGGAACCGCCGAATCCCCCTATCTCTCTGCTGTCTGTACTATCTTCTCACACCCTTCGACTAAATCGCGATAGGTGGCTTCAAAGTCTCTTGTGCCATCACCGACCGACATATATTCCCATGGCAAACAAATAGGATTTTAGTCATTTTTTCTTTCCTTCTTTAATATCTACGACAATAGCAAGAATAAGTTGTAGTAGTCCTGCGGCAGCGAAGATGGCACCGATAGTTGGCACATTGCGCACGAAGCAGCCAATGGCTGCCACGAACCACGCCATGGCGATAACGTACATCAGTGTCGCATTTAATAAGGGTTTACGATGTGTTGTCATACTTGCAGTAGCAGTTTGCGACTGCAAAGATACAAAGAATTTTTGGAATAAGCAAAAAAAGTTTACTTTTGTTTGCTATTTTTAATAAAATTCAATGTCGGACGCCTACATCTTAGGTGTAGAGTGACAACGAGGTCACACTGTCCAATGCCTATTCAGCGAGGAGAAACCCAAAGGCTACTAATTATCATGCAACATCATCCGAATGGCAGCATCAAGCATCTGCTGCTGGTCGAAAGCCAATGTGGGTGTTTCGAGAATGGGGAACCACTTAGCTTCGGCGGCATCGTCACCGGCGCAAGCGTCCTCCATCTTCCCGTAGAAGAAGGACATATAAGCCACCGTAATGACGCGACCACGAGGGTCACGATGGACTGCGTCATAGACGCCTACGAACTGCCTAACCGGCACGGATATACCGGTTTCCTCCATCAACTCACGCGCTGCACACTGCGCAAGCGTCTCGTCCATATTAAGAAACCCGCCGGGGAATGCCCAGCAATCTTTGTAAGGCTCATGCCCACGCTTAATGAGTAGCACATACCACTCGTCATCCTCTCCTTTGGTAAAGAGGATGCTGTCCGTGGTCATTGCCGGACGTTCGTATCGGTACGCATAGCGGTACCCGTCCGGATCGTTAATCGTTTTGTATTCTTGTTCCATATCTTATTTTTACCGAATAAAATTCGTCTGTTGTTTGGGCTCTTTGGTGGGATGGGGTTCCTTTTGCCCGCTATGTATGATATCTCTTGCTTCGAGGTTGGGCTTATGATGGCCCTGAGTGGTGACATTGTACATGGCGTTAACCATCTCTGTCATGGTGCATATCTGCCTACATAGCCGGTAGTGCCGGTTAGAATTACTTTCATGGTGGATGGTGGATTGTGGATGGTGGATGGTTAGGCGTGGTTTATCATCCATCGGTTGAGGTTATCCCACCAACGAGAGGGTAGGAGAGCGTGCGAGTAGATGATGAGGTTAGCTCCTAAACCGGGTTGGTAGCGCAACCGCGGACGACGGGCGTTGACTGCTTTACAGATTGCCTTACGAACCTTATCCGGTCCGGAGAGTAGGTTAGAGGTATAGAGTTTGCGCATGAGCGTAGCTTCCTTCGTTGCAAAGGTCTCATAGACGGTTCCTTGGGACGAGTCATACAGATGGTCGGCGGCTATCAGTCCCCAATCGGTCTTGATAGCACTGGGTTCGATGATGACTACCTTAATACCATAAGGTTTGACCTCCATGCGTAGGGCATCGGATAGGGCTTCTACTGCGAACTTAGACACGTTATACCACCCACAATTAGCGAGGGTTACCTTGCCGGCAATAGAGGCTATATTGATGATTCGCCCGCTGTGTTGGGCACGCATAGTAGGAAGAATGAGTTGGATGAGTCGTGCTAAACCGAACACATTAACTTCGAGTTGGCGGTGTGCCTCTTGGGGTGTGACGTTCTCTACTGCACCTAAAGAGCCATAACCGGCATTATTGATAAGTACATCAATGTGTCCTTGTTCGGAGAGTAAGGTGGAAACGGCTGCTTGTATAGAAGCCTCGTCGGTAACATCCAAAGAGAGAGGATGAACACCTACCTCGCGGAGCGGTTCCATAAGTTCAATGCGACGAGCGGCGGCATAGACGATGTGTCCTTGCAGAGCAAGGCTCTTGGCGGTTTCGTAACCAATGCCGCTACTGCCTCCGGTTATTAAAATTACTTGTTGCTTCATAATCGCTATTTTACCGGTCAAAGAGTTTGACTAATTCTTCAAGGTATTGGCGGTCAATGTCGTCAAATGTAGCCAATTGTTCGCTGTCTATATCGAGTACGGCAATGATTTCCCCGTGGCGACGAATGGGTACCACTATCTCGCTACGCGATGCCGATGAGCAGGCTATATGTCCGGGGAATAACGCTACGTTAGGCACTACTTGTGTTTCACCGGTCTGCCAGCAAGTACCGCAAACGCCACGCCCCTTGGGGATACGTGTGCAAGCTAATGGTCCTTGGAAAGGTCCTAATACCAATTCGTCTCCCACAACACGATAGAATCCTGTCCACCAGAAATGGAAGGTCTCGTGTAACATAGCGGCAATGTTAGCCATATTGGCTATGTCGTCTGCTTCGCTACTGATAACGGCTTTCACTTGAGGCAATAACGCTTCATAGCGTTGCTGCTTGGTATTTCCTGTCTGTGCTGAATCGAGGATGATGGTTACCGGACCGTCGTTGACGAAATCGACCTTCATGTCCGCTCCAAAACGACCGGTCTCGACATGCAAACTATACTGTTGACGGAGCACTTCATTGAAGTAATCATAGAGAGGCTCTGCCACTTGTGGTCGCGCTGCCTGAATGAACGAAGGGCGATTGCCGTGGCGGCAGTCGGCATAAAGGGTGAACTGGGAGATAGAGAGTATCTGTCCATCTACCTCATGAAGGGAGAGGTTCATCTTGCCGTCTGCGTCTTCAAAGATACGCATTTGCGCCACTTTCTTGGCAAGGTAATCTGCCTCCGCTTGTGTGTCACCATCGGTGATTCCTACCAAGAGGAGGAATCCTTTGCCAATCCGACCAACGACTTGGTTGTCTATTCTGACCTCGGCTTTAGAGGTTCGTTGTACTATTACGCGCATAAGTTACGATTGTTTGCTTATTGATGATTGTGCTATGCATTGAGTGATTCGATATAAGATAGTAGTTCGTCGGTTCCGAGACCTGTTTCGGCACTGGTGACAAAGATTGGCGGGAGTTCTTCCCACGTGTCTAAAAGAGTGCGTTTATAGGCGTCTATGTTCTCGCTCAAGCGTCCCTTACCGAGTTTGTCGGATTTAGTAAAGACAATAGCAAAAGGAATCTCGTTCTCTCCGAGCCATTGCATGAACTCAAGGTCTATGCGCTGCGGTGCTAACCGACTATCTACCAGTACGAAGAGAGATACCAGCGGTTCGCGACGGAGGCAGTAACCCTCAATCATATGACGCAGTTTCTCCCGCTGCTCCTTGCCCGTTTGGGCGAAACCGTAACCGGGGAGATCGACGAGGGTCCACTTAGTGGAAGACTCTATTTGAAAGAGATTGATGAGGAGGGTCTTACCTGGTTTTTGGGAGGTTTTGGCTAATTTAGGGGTGTGGGTTAGGGCATTGATGAGACTTGACTTACCCACATTACTGCGACCGATGAAGGCATATTCGGGTAACGTGAGGGCAGGACATTGACTGACGTCAGGACTGGAGGTAATGAAAGAGGCGGTCATGGAAATGATGGATTGATAAATGATGAATTGATGGTTGCTTTTTCATAAATCGGGTGCAAAAATACAAAAAAATTTGTATATGTGCAAAAAAAAGTGTATCTTTGCGCGATTTTTTAGTTGAAAGAATGAAAAAAGGATTTATTTTTTTAGTATTTATATTATTTATAGGTTTAGGCGGAGTATTAGTTAATCGCTATTATCGCCTCAATTATTGTAACTTCACCTCTAAGGATGGAGAAGATCATGCTTACTATTTTTATCCGGATATGACTACCGATTCGGTGATGGCGCTTATAGAGAACGATTACGAGGTAGGTTCCGTTCTGCAGAGGGGAAGGCATATTCGTAAAATGGAGTTGAAGAAGGTGGAACCGGGGTATTATAAGTTCCCTGCGAAGATGGGTGATAAGGTACTTATTCGTCGCCTTAAATTAGGAGAAGAGACGCCGGTTAAGTTGTCGTTTACTCATTATCTCCGTACGCCGGAGCAGTTGGCAGGACATATAAGCAAACAGTTGCTTCTTGATTCTGCCGATATAGCGAGTAGGATGTACGACGCAGCGTTTATGGCTACTTATGGACTGAAGCCGGAAACGGCTATTACGTTGTTCTTGCCGGATACGTACGAGGTTTATTGGTCGATGACGGCAGACCAATTCTTTGCTCGCATGGCGAAGGAGTATAAACGCTTCTGGACAGACGAGAGGAAAAGTAAGGCGGCGGCAAAGAAAATGAGTCAGAGTGAGGTGGCAACCTTGGCGTCTATCGTGGAGAGTGAGACGAATAAACAAGAGGAATACCCCACGATAGCGTCTATTTATTTGAACCGTATTCGCTTGGGTATTCCGATGCAAGCGTGCCCGACGGTTATTTTTGCGCAAAGAGATTTTAATAAGAGGCGAGTGCTAAAGAAAGACTTGGAGTTTGATTCTCCGTATAATACGTATAAGCATAGGGGCTTGCCTCCGGGACCGATTCGCTGTACGCGTAAGAGTACGATAGATGCGGTGTTGGATGCGCCGAGGACGGATTATTTGTATATGTGTGCCAATCCCGATTTCAGTGGCACGCATGTGTTCACTAAGTCGTTGCGCGAGCACCAACGAGTGGCAGCTCAGTACCAACGGGAACTGAATAAGAGGCATGTGAGGTGAGTAGGGTGAGGGTAAGATCAAAAATAAGTTGTATCTTTGCGGTCGAAATTTTATGTCGGTAAAATTTATAGTTATAAAAAATCGTTATGAAGAAGTTCTATGATAGAGCGCAAGAGATGGCGCAACTGAAAGAATTACAACGTCAATCGTATTCGGATTATACGCGATTCGTTGTCCTAACCGGTCGTCGGCGTGTGGGAAAGACAAGTCTTGTTTATCGTTTTTTGCAAGAAAACACATCTACGCCGGGGCTATATTTTTTCGTTGGGCGAAAAACGGAAGCTATGTTAGTAGAGAGTTTTGCGGAGGAGATGCAAACTAAATTAGGGGAATATATTCCTAATTCAGTTCGCAGTTTCCGTGAACTATTTAGGATGATATTAGAGGTTGCCAAAAGAAGACCCTTTACTCTTTTTATTGATGAGTTTCAAGAATTCGATAATGTTAATCCCGGAATATTTAGTGATATACAGGAACTGTTAGACGCATATAAAAAAGAAACACATTTGTGTCTCATCGTTTCGGGAAGTATATTTCGGCTGATGGAGAAGATTTTTAAAGATGAGAACCAACCTCTTTTTGGTAGAGACGATGCTACGATACGTTTGATGCCTTTTTCAACGGATACGATAAAAGAGATTCTTCACGATTACAAGCCGAATTATACAGAAGAAGATTTATTAGCACTATGGACGATAACCGGTGGTGTGGCTCGCTATATTGAACTGTTAATGAATAATGGTTGTACTTCTCTAAAAAAAATGATGCGTTATGTATGTTCCGGAGGAGATAGTTTCTTTGTAGATGAGGGACGAAAAATATTGATTCAAGAGTTTGGCAAACAATATGGCACATACTTTAGTATTTTAGGGCAGATTGCTCGTGGTGAAGTGACGCAAGCGCAAATAGAAGGGACTTTGGGCATGCAGAGTTTGGGAGGGCAGTTGAAGATATTAGAGGAGAGATATGGTATTATTCGTAAAAAACGTCCAATCGGCGCCGGTGAAAATTCGCAGACTGTACGTTATGAAATTCAGGATAACTTCTTCCGCTTTTGGTTTAGGTACATACAGCGGTATAGTTCGTTGATTGAATTACAAAATATGCCGGCTTTGGAAGAGATAATGTTGGCAGACTATCCTTCTTTTTCGGGTATAGCATTAGAGCATTGGTTTCGTGCTCAGTTAATAGAAAGTCATCGTTATCAGCGGATTGGAGGATGGTGGTTAGGAAAGGATAGTTGCAAAAATCAGAAAGGCAATAACGATGAAATGGAGATTGACATCGTGGCAGAAACATTAGATGGCGAGATAGAGGTTTTTGAGGTAAAACGCAACCCGGAGAAATATCACGAGACACGATTACGCGAGAAAGTGGAGCATATGCAAAAACATTTGTTTAAGGGGAAAACGATTGCCTTGAAAGGTTTGTCTATGAGAGATATGTAATACACCAATAAGTCGTACCTTTGCATATCTCGAAGCGGAGTTTCAAGTTATTTCACCCAAGAATATAGAGACGTTTATTTTAGGATAATGGACAAAATAGAGA
This sequence comes from Paludibacteraceae bacterium, assembly GCA_024400115.1. Classification (GTDB taxonomy): domain Bacteria; phylum Bacteroidota; class Bacteroidia; order Bacteroidales; family Paludibacteraceae; genus Colicola. Next base: position 30,607 of record JAKSNF010000018.1, read on the forward strand.
ACATAGGAAAAAAAGATATAGCGTGGAGTTATGCCGCTACTATCTTTATGATAGGAGGGTGGGTAATACTGCTTCCGTTTATTCTCAATAAGTTCTCTTCCGAGACGGTCGGGATTTGGAATATCTTCCAAACCATCTCGATGCTTGTTATGATTTTGGACTTTGGGTTTAGACCTACGTTTGCACGTAATGTGAGTTACGTGTTCTCGGGTGTGAGTCGTTTGCAGAAGAATGGGGTGGAGCATGTGGAGGAGTCGAGTGAGGTTGACTATTCGCTCTTAAAAGGCACTTTAACGGCAATGCGCCGTTTTTATAGGTGGATGGCATTGGGCGCGTTCGCTTTATTGGCCACGCTTGGAACGCTTTATTTCTTGTATTTGATGCGCAAATACTCGGGAGACCATCAAGACGCTATCATTGCTTGGGTGCTACTCATAGCTATCAGTTGTTATAACCTCTATACGTTGTATTACGATGCGTTATTGTTGGGTAAAGGGTTCGTTAAGCGCAGCCAACAAATAACGGTTATTGGTCAAGTTTTTTATATCGGTATAGCCATCGGCATGGTTTATGCCGGTTGCGGACTGACGGCTATTGTGTCGGCGCAGTTGATAGCTACGGTGATACGACGAGTGCTGATGTATAGGGTTTTCTTCACGTCTCAGATGCAGCAAGCGTTGAAGGAGGCTAAAGAGCAAGATGCGAAACGGATTTTGAACGCTATTATGCCCAATGCCGTTAAGATTGGTTTGACGCAGTTAGGCGGTTTCTGCGTGACCAAGTCGGCTATTTTTATGGGAGGCGCTTTCCTCACGTTGGAGCAAATGGGCTGCTATGGCATAACGGTGCAGGTGATGGACGTGTTGGCGCGTTGTGCTACAATCTATTATCAATCGGTAACGCCCAAACTGGCGCAGTATCGGGCACAAAATAACATTGGTGCTTTGCGTGAGCATTACCTTCATAATGTGGCGATTGTTTTGGGTACTTTTGTCGTAGTGGGTGTGGCGTGGATTTATTTGGGTGATTGGGCATTAGGTGTTATTCATAGTAAGACTGCTTTTGTGTCAACCTCGATGCTGATTGTGATGTTGGTTATCAATTGGCTAGAGCAGAACCACGCCTCATCAGCAGGTTTCATTATGGCGGATAATAGAATACCGTTCTTTATCCCGTCGTTGGTGAGTGGTGCGGCAACGATTGTGCTCATGTGGCTCTTTATGGGTGTGCTCGATTGGGGTTTATGGGGAATGATTCTCGCTCCGGGTATAGCGCAATTAGCATATCAAAATTGGAAGTGGCCAATGGAGGTGATAAAGGAATTGTGGAGTAAAAGAATAGAGTAAATGAATGAAATGATGGAAGGACTAAAGATATCAATAGCGTTAACTACTTTCAATGGTGCTCGTTTCCTACGAGAGCAGTTGGATAGCCTCTATAACCAAACGATGCTTCCGAGTGAAGTAATCGTTTGTGATGATGGTTCGATGGATGATACGTTGGCTATTTTGGAGGAATATCACCAAAAACACGGTTTGACCTATTATGTCAATCAACCCTCGTTAGGAATCAATCACAATTTCATAAAAGCGATTGAGATGTGTCAGGGCGATTATGTGGCTTTATGCGACCAAGACGATGTGTGGATGCCTGACAAAATAGAAAAGTCATATCAGCAACTGCAACAATGTGACAAAGTCCCTGCGGTAGTGAGTACGAGCAAAGTGGATGTCAATGCTCAATTGCAACCGATAAAGATAAAGAGTTACGGGATTGATCAACGCTTATCCTCTTCGATATTGTTTAATACCTGTTCGCAAGGGTGTACCTTACTATTGAATAAGCGGATGGTAGAGGTGCTCTTGTCGTTAGTGAAACAACATCCCGAGTTATTGGATTGTACCTATTATGACGCGTTGATTGGCATTATTGCCGCTTCGATAGGGCATAAGATTAACTTACCGGATAGGACGCTCTACTATCGCCATCACGCAACTAATGCCGTCGGTAAAGAGCAAATGCGTCATACGCAAAAAGAGTTGATTGCTTTGCGTCCGCGGTATCATTATACCTTGCCCAATGATCGATTGCCGTGCTTGCAAACGCTTTATCCGCTCATCAAGGAGCAAATAACCAATCCTAATGTGCATCGCTGTTATCAAGAGGCATCGCGTATGCTGAAAACGAATAACTTATGGCTCAGCTTATGGCACTTATTATGGATGCACGATGTGTCGCTAAGTAGAAAACTGAGAATCATCGCCTTCTCGGGGTGTAATCAAATACTTCGTTATGTTAGCTAACATTAAGATAAAAGACATATTATTTTTCGTCGTCGTTGTGCTGTTGTGGTTCACGGCTTATGCTCATTATCAAGGTGAAAGCATGAATCATTTGGCGTTATATGTAGTGACGCCGTTGGCGGTACTGCTGACGATGGTGTACCGATTCTCTTTCCGTGTAGGACGCTGGTTTGGCATACTGATGATTTTGTATATTTGGGTGGGATTAATGTCTTTTTTCGCGTTTGATAGAGGTGTGGCGATGGAAGAAATGCACCGCATATTAGGTTGCATTTTGTTTAGTTTTATTGTGGCATCTTTGGCACAGGAAAGGAAGCATGTGACGTGGCTTTATTTGCTATACGTGATTTTGTTTGCTTGTGCTATCGGTTATGCTCAACGAGAGATATTGCCTTATATTACTTTAGGAGAGGGGCGTGTAACCGATGACAATCTCAATGCTAACACTTTGGCTTATTACACGTTCTTCTATTCTTTTATAACGTTTCTTTTGGGTGAGATAGCCCAAAAAACAAAATGGAAAACGTTTTGGCATATTGTTTTCTTTTCTTCTATTCCCATCATTTATGGTGTAGCTATAGCCACTGCGTCCCGACAGGTGTTTGTTATTTGTGCTCCAATGGTCGCACTCATGTTGGTCTATCGCTATCTCATTAACAAAGCGACCCCCAAGTGGCAAAAATGGGTCAGTATCATTGTTATTGTGATTGCCTTAGCAGGTGTCGTTCCAAAGGCGTTAGAGATATACCAAGGGAGTGAACTTAGTGCTCGAAACGAGATGTCCGTTAAAGATGATGAGCGTATGGTTCTACTAAAGGAGTCTATTCAAGTTGGTTGTGAACATCCGCTTTTTGGTGTGGGACCGGGTAATTTCCGTTTATTCTCATCGCCTCATTTATTCTCTCATAATACATACACGGAGTTATTTGCTAATACGGGAATCATCGGAGCATTGATTTATATCTTTATGGTGTGCGCGTTCTGTTGGGTCAATTGGAAACGATGGAGGCAAACGCACGATTCGTTGTGCTTCAGCTTCCTACTATTTGGATGTTTTTATGCGCTATATCAATTCTTTTATGTCTTTTATGCAGATAACTGGTTGATTAGTTTCTTTATTTTAGTTTGTACCCATAGTGACGTTTATTATAATGACTGTTATGCGAATACTACAGATACACACAGCGCTTAATACGGGAGGTATAGAGACTTTTGTTGCTTCATTGGCGAATGAATTATCGTCACAGGGGCATGAGGTGCATGTTTGCAGTATCTTTGAGCCAACAAAAGATGCCGTATGCTGGAATCGTTTGAACGAGAAGATTATCCGTCATACGTTAGGCAAACGCAAATGTGGCTTTTCGATAAAGGAGCCGATGGCTGTCTATCGCTTGATTCGTAGGTTACGTCCGGAAGTGGTGCATGTCCATGGATTTATTGCGTATTACCTATTATCTATTTTGCTGCTGCATCGGTCGGTGAGATTTGTATATACTGTTCATAATGACGCAGCCAAGGAAGGCAACCAATGGGACGAACGATTGCGCAAACTGAAACAGATGATATTCGCTCGTCAATGGGCAGCTGCGGTGACCATATCGAAGGAGTCAGATACTTCGTTTGAATCTTATTATGGCGATAGCAATAGGACATTGATATATAATGGAATAAGTATTCCTGCGTTTCCTACCATCAAAAAGGAGGATTTTCTCTTTATTAACCCGGGACGAATAACTGAACAAAAAAACCAAGTGATGTTATGCAGGGTCTTTGACAGATTAATCAAAGAGGGATTTCCTATTCATTTGTTTATTGCCGGAGATAAACAAGATGAGACAATCTTCACTCAAATGCAACCTTATTTTGGTTCGCAATTAGAGTATATCGGTTGCCGTTCAGATATTCCTCAACTGATGGCAAAATCGGGCGCAATGTGTCTTCCCTCGTTATGGGAGGGTATGCCGATTACCTTATTAGAAGCCTTAGCTTGTGGTTGTATTCCTATTTGCACGCCGGTAGGAGGAATAAAGGATGTGCTCATAGACGGAGAGAACGGACTAATGACTACGCAAGTGGATGAGGTGGAGTACTATCAGAAAGTGTTGCAGTATATACAACTGACAGACACCCAACGCGCTCAAATGCGAGAGCAGGCTCGCCAAACGGCAGAGCAGTTCTCAATGGAACAGACAGCAAAACAATATTTAAGATTATACAATCAAAAAGAATGATGAAAAAGCATGTATTATTAGTAAGTTTACTTTTATTTTGTGTTACTATTAGAGGTCAATTAGTAATTAATGAACTGATGCAATCGAATATAGATTGTATCATGGATGATCTGAATGAGTTTCCTGATTCGTGGGTAGAATTATACAACACGACGGCTCAAGATGTTTCCCTATCCGATTATGCAATCGGCGTTAAAGCATCTGCAAAAAAAGCATATTCGCTGCCAGAACAAACCATTCCGGCTAATGGCTATGTTGTAATCTATTGCGACAAAGAGGAACAAGGTCTGCATGCAGATTTTCGCTTAGAATCGGGCAAAGATGGTTGCGTATATTTGTTTAAGAACGGAACGCCGATAGATTCGCTTGTGGCTATGAAAAAGCAACCTGCTCCCAATATTGCGTACGGCAGAAAAACAGATGGCGCAGACGATTGGGGCTACCAAGCAGTTCCAACTCCGGGACAAACCAACTGTGGCAAAGTATATAAGAAGTGTTTGGATAATCCGGTTATCACCCCGCGTGGTCAAGTGCTCACATCTAAACAGAATATACAAATCACGATAAGTTTGCCTGAAGGAGCGCCGGATAATGCGGTTATTCGTTATACGTTGGATGGTAGTGAACCTCAAGCCAATAGTTTGGTGTATGCAGCCCCCCTAAACGTAGATACAACAACCATCTTACGTGCCAAATTATTTGCTGATGGCTATTTATCACCTCGTTCTACAACGGAATCTTATATTTATCTTAATCGTGAGATGACATTACCCGTGCTTTCCATCGTTACAAATGATGACTATTTTTACGATACTAAAATAGGCATCTATGTGGAAGGTGACTATACACCGGGAACTCCCAACTATACGTATAATTGGCGTCGTCCTTGCAACTTTGAGTTGTTCGATAGTCCTTTGTCTGAAAGTTCGTTGAACCAACTATGCGAAACACGAGTACATGGAGGGGCTTCACGTGCACGTAAACTTCGATCTCTTGATCTGTATGCCAATAAGCGTTTTGGAGAGAAGCGATTTGATTATGAGTTCTTCCCCGACCAGAAACCCGGATTAACCAACTTCAAATCCATTACTCTCCGCAATGCGGGCAATGACTTTCATTACCTGTATATGCGAGATGCAGTTATACAACGTACAATGGGACAACATGCTGATATAGATTGGCAAGCATACAAACCCACTATTATTTTTATCAATGGTAAATATAAGGGAATCATCAATATCCGTGAACGTTCTAACGAGGACTATGTTTATTCCAACTACAACGAGTTAGAGGATATAACAATGGTCGAGAACTATTATGAATTGAAATCGGGAAACCAACAGGATTGGGTTCAATTTCGTAATTTCTTCCACACTCAAGGGCATAGTTACGAAGAATATGACCAAATCATGGATTGTGAAGAGATTATGAATGTCTATGGTATGAATATCTACTTTAATAATTTAGATTTTCCTGCCAATAATGTTGTGTTATGGTGCCCGGAGGAGGAGCAAGAGAACCTCCCCAAGAAATGGAGAATGGTGGCAAAAGACACCGATTATGGATTGGGTATCTATGATATTCCTGCTGATTATGATTATTTCCGCTGGCTTTATGATAATCAATATGACCCCGACCATAGTTGGGGCAATGTTCCTCAGCATACTGAATTTATTCGCTATGCGTTAGAAGACTCCATCTTCCGTCATCGGTTCATAGATAAATTGGCAATTTACATGGGTGATTTTATGAATAATGCCGGTATTACTGCTATGGTCGATTCGATGGTGGAAGCAATTACCTACGAGTATCCTCATCATGCTGAACTATATGGCTTGTTTGAGTTTGAAATGAGCCAAGAGATTGTCAAGAATTGGTTAGGGAAGCGTGATAGCGTCATGTATGTTAACATGGGGAATTTCTATCATTTAGGCTCTCCTATCCCCATGACTATCAGTATAGATTCCTCGTCTTTGAATGTCCAAGAATTGCAACTGATGTTTAATCAGATTACTCTATCTAAACCTTCTTGGAACGGGCAGTTTTATGCGAATCGCCCCATTCAAATAGTGGCTTCTAATCAAGATGAAGCATTGCAAGATGCGGCGTGGAAGATTACTTATACGAAAGATAATACCGAGTATAATCAGGTGATAGAAGGTCGTACTTGTCAATGGGAGATACCGGATAATTGTTCGTCTGTTCGTATTATATTGTGTGATAAGAATACAACGTCATTCTCACAACCGAATATAAAGGAACATATCCGTTTGACCAAACAATTGGAAAACAATAAAGTCGTTATTATCCGCAATAATAAGAGATATTCAGTTCTTGGAAATGAAATAAGATAAATCAATCATTGCATGAATATATCTGTCATCATACCAACCTATCGTCCGCAAGGCTACTTATGGCAATGTTTGGACTCGTTAGTGGCTCAGACATTAAACAAGGAATGTTTTGAAGTCATCCTTGTGTTAAATGGCTGCAAGGCTCCGTGGTATGAGGATATTCAAGACTATATTGCTAAGCAAAATCATCATATTGTACTATTGCATACAGAGCAATCCGGCGTGAGCAATGCACGAAATATGGCGTTGGATGTGGCAAGGGGCGAATACATCACGTTCGTAGATGATGATGATTATCTATCTCCATCTTATTTGGAAGAATTGCTATCGGTTGCATCGCCTACCCATTTGGCTTTGAGTAATTCGATTGCCATAGATGAGTCTTTGTCTCCAATCGCATCGGTGTATGAGCAATCGTATAATCGTTTGTCAAAACAAGGGGATATGCCTTTTCAACGTGCCCGTAAGTTCTTTTCCGGACCATGGATGAAACTGATTCATCGAGATATGATAGGTTCACGACGTTTTGATATTCAATTTAAGAATGGTGAAGATGCGTTATTTATGTTTCTTATTTCGGATCGTTTTCAAACGGTTTCTTTTACATCGCCTAAGGCTATCTACTATCGGCGTATGCGAACCGGCGGTGCGCATATGATGTCCTTTAGTCAAACATGGTGCAATGCAATGAGATTGATGCGTGCCTATTCGTCTATATATTGGAAACACCCACGTGAATATTCCTTCCGTTTTTATACGACTCGCCTATTGGGAGCTATACACCAAATAATTGATTCTATGTAAAATAAAATGAAAACGCCTATTGTCTCTATTATCATGCCCTGTTACAATTCTACGGCCTATATTCAGGAAGCCGTAGAATCAGTCATCGCCCAAACATTCTCGGATTGGGAGCTTATTATCGTGGATGATTGCAGCACGGATCCTAAAATGGCATCATTGTTGCAAACTATTGCTTCTCAAGACACACGAATCTCATTTCATACATTAGAACATAATTCTGGGCCGGGTGCCGCACGTAATCTTGGAATAAAAATGGCCAAGGGGAGGTTTATTGCTTTCTTGGACAGTGATGACTATTGGTATCCTCATAAATTAAGTGAACAACTTATGTTTATGCAGCAATATCAATTTCCATTTACCTGTACATACTATGAGTTTTGTAACGCTACTTTAGATGCAGATCATATTGTTACATTGCCTTCCAAATTAAATTATCAAGACATATTGAAAGGATTTGCAGTTGGACTACAAGGAACGATGATTGATACCCATTTCTTTGGGAAAACATATATGCCGGAAACGTACCATGCCGAAGATTGGCAACTATGGTTACAACTACTGAAGAAAACAGACTATTTATATGTTTATCCACAAATATGTTGGAAATATAGACGTACAAAAACATCCACCAACAGCAATAAAATTGGCACCGCTATAAATGTTATCAAAGTGTACCAAAAAGAATGTAACAAGAGTTTTATTAGCGCATTTTTTATGTTACTATTCAAATATATACCACATTATATTCACAGAAAAAGAAAAATGACAAATAAATTTGCACATTTGTAAAAAAAGTTGTACCTTTGCAGCGTGAATCTGTTGTGTGTGGACAACACTTTTATAAAAATTTTGATTAACATAGACAACATTTAAGTTATTATTCTATTAAAGATTGAGCGTTATGGAGCAACTATTTGTAAGACATGATGATTATATATCCTCCGTTCCAATGGGATATATTCGTGAAATATCGAATACAATTGAGTGGAACGCTCGCCTAATTGCATTGCGTGGTCCGAAAGGTGTCGGAAAGACTACACTCATGCAACAATACATTCGTCTACATTATTCACCGGAAGACCGTCATGTTTTGTATTGTTCTGCTGATACAGGTTACTTTGCTACGCACACTCTTACGGAGGTTGCCGATCAATTTGCACGAAAAGGAGGAACGCATCTTTTTATTGACGAAGTTCATAAATATGATGGTTGGAGCACGGAAATAAAAGACATATATGACCGTCATCGAGATTTACGAATTGTCCTTAGCGGCAGTTCCTTACTACAACTCAACGATGGAGAAGCCGATTTGAGTCGCCGTCTGTTATTTTATGACATTCCAGGATTGTCGTTCCGTGAATTTCTCCGATTAGAAACAGGCATAGAAATAAGAGCTATTCGTTTAGAGGATTTATTATCTGCTCCCAACGAGTTCTGTTCATTAGTTCGTTCTAAATGTCACCCAGCAGAATTTTTCCACAAGTATCTATCTGAAGGTTATTATCCTTACTATTTTGAAGGAAAAAAGATATACCATGCTTTATTAGAAAATATGGTGAACTATGTGATAGATGTTGAACTTACGCGGTATCGCAAGTTAGATGTTGGTAATACACGGGCTGTGAGAGCATTATTGCAGGTAATCTCACAAATGGTTCCGTATGATGTTGATATTGCCAAATTGTCCCGTAGCATCAGTATTGCTCGCAACACCACTCTTTCATACCTAAAGCATTTGGAGGAGGCGTGTTTGATTATCCGATTATTTGCTGATATCGATAGCATTGGAGATTTGCAGAAACCAGACAAAATATATCTAAATAATCCGAATTTACTTTATGCCCTTAGTCCGGTTGTGCCCGAAATAGGTACGGTTCGCGAAACATTTTTTGTAAATCAAATAGCATCTATCGGACATCGTGTAGAGTATGCTGGTTATCATAAGGGCGATTTTCTTATAGATAGACAGATTACCATAGAAGTAGGCGGACCCGACAAAAACTACGAACAAGTAGAAGGTAATGAGCAAGCATACATTGCTGCTGATGATATTGATTCTGCTATTGGTCACAAGATTCCTCTTTGGGCATTTGGTTTCTTGTATTAGTAATAAAAACACTTTTTTTCTTGTAAAGTGTTGCATATATCAAAAAAAAAGTTGTACCTTTGCGGAAAATTTCTGTAACACGACACAAAAATATTCAACGATATGCTATTATGTAACAGGGTTATTCGACTTTTTGCTTAATCAAGGCAGTTTAAATGTGTAATCAAAAAAACAGTACCTTTGCAGTCAAACTTTAACGAACAATTATGGAAAAGCAAGACGAATATAATTTGTCCATCCAACGGACAAAAATAATGAGGAATATTGCCATATTCCCCATTCTGCTCTTTGGCGGACTACTGTTCTTAGGCATACCTATCTTACAAAACACTATCCATATAGAGCAGATCTATCAGGTTATACAGACCCAATTCCCCGACCAAGAACTCTATAGCATAGCCCGATTCATCGCCCGTCAGAGTATAGTCAATAAGATTATATACGGCGGTTTGGTTGTTACGTATGTTGCTTTATTGGTAGTGGCGTTTATACGCTTCCGTAATATGATGAATGATTATGAAGCCCAAATAGCGGCTATCTCGGCTCAGTTAGAGGCACTTAAACAAGAACACCCCTTGACCCTACCGGAGAAACTCGATACCGAGCGCGCCCAGAAGTATCTTAAGAAAGCCATTGATGCTCACCTCATTGTGGTGGCCGATAATGGGCTTCGTCGCGTGCCGGAGAACTGCAACAAAACGCAACTGGTCTATCTGCTTGGCAGAATATACTGCCAAAATAAGACTGACAAACTGCCAAATAATGAATTGTGTCAGCTCTTTAATGAGACACGCTTGGAGAAAATTAATTACGATATCTTTTGTAACAATAACGGCAAACCTGCTCATTCAGAGGCTATTGACGCACTCTTCGACGAATAGGTGATTGGGGTGTCACCTCAGGTGTCCTCCTTCTCTTCTTTTTTTTCTTGATTTTTGGTATTATCTTTGCACCGTATTTCGATGCAGAGATATTTGTCATGTTTGTCAGTCTTCTGCCATCGAAATTCCAATTAACTTATTTTATTAACCTTTTAAACCTAATCTTTTATGGTACAAAATTCTATTCATTTCACTGAATGTGACGACCTGCAAATCACGTCGCACCTCAACATGGAGGCACTGCCTCAAATCCTGCAAGACCTCCTCAGCGTGGCTCACACCACCGAACAAAAGGACATGCTGCTCATGAGTTCACTCACGACCTTATCGACCGTCATGAACTCCGTCTATTTCCGCTACGGAACAACGGGCAAACGCTACTATCCCGAACTGATGACCTTCATCATGGCAGGGGCTGCCAGCGGTAAGGGTATAGCCGAACTAAGCAAACGCCTTGTGGAGAAAGTGCATGAGGACACACCTCTTATTATCGCGGGCGATAGCACCTATCCCGCTTTCTATCAACAGCTGCTTGACCAAGACGGTTGCGGTCTGCTCTTTGAGACCGAGGGTAGTGTCATTACCGATATATGGAAAGGAGGAGCAATGAGTTACAATACCGCTCTTCGTAAAGCCGCTGAACATGAAACGCTCAGTAAGAACCGTCTCAATAGCGGACAGACGGAGATTGCTTGCCCGAAGGTAGGCATGATGCTTACGGGTACGTTCAGTCAGTTTAAGGCATTAGTGCCGAGTGTGGAGAACGGTTTCTTCTCGCGACTAATGACGGTCGTGGTAAGAGAACATCAGGACTTTGACGGCTCCGTCTTCCAACCGAGCGAGGAGGGAAAAGAGGTAGAGGCGTTAGTGGAGCGCCTTGCGATGCAAGTGAAGCGCATGGCGGAAAGGTTAGAGGACGGCACTACGTGCCTACAGGACGGCGCAAAGCACCTACAGGTTAGAGGCGAGATTGAGTTCCGATTGACGGCAGAGCAAGCGAGTCTGTTGGGGCAGGTAATGGAGAAAGAATATAAGGAATACGTGCGCGTGTTAGGCGACGGCTTCCACGCCAGCGTAGTGCGTAATGGTATCAACGTGATGAGGATTGCGGCGATATTGACCGCCTTGCGTCATTGCTCCTCTCTATCGTCTACTAACGTATCCGATATATCGGAATCCCTCACCTGTTCGGAGGCCGATTTCCAAACCGCTATGGTCATCGGTACCAAACTCCTCCTTCACGCCGCAGACGCTTATAATCAGATAGCCGCTGCTGATCGTGAAGCCGTTCCCACCATCAAAGGCTCCTACCAGAAGAACACCTTCTTCGTCTCTCTCCCCAACTCCTTCTCCACCGGTGAGTGCTTGTCCATCGCTGATAAAATGGGCATCAGCGAGCGTTCGACTAAGCGCTGGCTGAGCCAATGGGCGGAACAAGGGCAATTAACCCATACGCATGGAGTTTATGAAAAAATTGCATAAGCAAAGTGCCAATGGCATTTTGGCACTTTGCTGTAACAAACTATATATTAGCAACTTGTGCGAAAGTGCCAAAGTGCCACTGGCACTTTCGTACCTTGTTACAATGTTGTTTCGCAAAGATTTTTAATCTTTGCTTCCCCCTCAGGGGGGTAGGGGGCTTCCCTCCAGCCTTCAAAGTCACAACATAGTCACAACAATGTCACAACATAGTCACAACTTTTATAACCTGACTTTTCCTAAATAAGGTAGACAGTTTTTTAATAAATTAACTGATTATGTT
>JAKSNF010000019.1 GCA_024400115.1 Paludibacteraceae bacterium
CCTATAGTAGTACCCGCTCAACGTTTAGAAGGCGAACGTCTGTTAGACTTGTCCGTTCACTCAGTAGCGGATGCCCTGCGTTATTTTTCCGGTGTCCAGATCAAAGACTATGGAGGAGTAGGCGGTATAAAAACGGTAGATATACGTTCGATGGGAAGTCACCATGTAGGGGTCTTCTACGATGGCGTAGAGGTGGGCAATGCCCAAAATGGTACTGTCGATTTGGGTAAGTTCTCGCTGGAGAACATCGAAAGTATTTCTCTTTATAATGGTCAGAAAACGGAGTCGTTGCAGTCTGCTAAGGATTTTGGGTCGGCAGGTACGATTTATCTTCGTACGCGGAGACCTGTGTTTGAGCAAGGCAAGAACTACAATGTTGTGGTAGGTATGAAAGCTGGAAGTTTTGGCTTAATCAATCCATCCGTACTGTATGAGCAAAAACTTTCAGAGACGGTCAGTCTCAATATGAATGCAGAATATACATTTGCTACGGGTCGTTATCCATTTACGATAAAGAAATATTTCCCTGATGGCAGTTTGGCGTGGGATACTACGGGTTATCGCCAGAACGGAGACATAAACGCATTCCGTTCGGAGCTGGGGTTGTTTGGCTATCTTCCCCAAGGCAAGTGGAATATTAAGGGTTACTACTACCAAAGCAACAAGGGTATTCCTCGTGCCATTATCCGCAATGTGTGGACCTCATCGCAAAGGCAATGGGATAGGAATGCTTTTATACAAGGTGCTTTTCAATACAGAGTGTGCAAACGGTGGGAGATGCAAGTTTCGGCTAAGTATGCCAACGACAAGATGCGCTATCTCAATCCGGATACCACGCTCATGTATATTGACAATACGTTTTTGCAGCAGGAGGTTTATATAAGTTGGGCTAACCGGGTGGAACTGTTTGACTGGTGGAACTTGACATTGAGCGGGGATTATATCTATAATACCCTTTCGTCTAACATGGCGAACTTCGTTTATCCTGTCCGTCATACAGGTTTGGTGGCGGCAGCAACCTCGTTTCATTACAAATGGATACAAGCCCAAGCCAGTGTACTGGGGAACTTTGTCGAAGATAAAGTCAGTCCATCCATTCAACATGCTATAGAATCCTCATTCCAAAAAAACCATTTTACTCCGGCGGTGTTCTTGAGTTATCAGCCGTTATTGAAAGAGCAGTGGTTTATACGGGCGTTCTATAAGCAGATTTTCCGTATGCCGACGTTTAATGACTTATATTATACGGATGTAGGTAATATATCACTTAAGCCGGAAGAGACGAGGCAATATGATGTCAGTCTGGCATACGACAAAGAGTTTAGAGTTGACGCCCTTTGGGCTAGTTTAGAGTTGAGAGATATAGGTTTACATGCGAAGGTGGACGGGTATTTCAATCAGGTCAAAAATAAGATAGTGGCGATACCCAAAGGCAACTCCCAATACAGGTGGATGATGATGAATATAGGTTACGTGGAAATACGCGGTGTAGATGTGAATGCGGGTTTGGATTTCACATTTCCATTATCCACAACATCATTCCCCTTACAGTTGAGTGTAAGCGGCAATTATACCTATCAAAAAGCGCAAGATTTCACGGATTCCGACGATCCGCTAACCTATGGTGGACAGATTGCCTATATCCCATGGCATTCCTGTTCGGTTCTCGCTAATCTGAAATGGAACGGGTTAAATTTTAATTATAGTTTCATTTATGTGGGTGAGCGTTATCACAACTCTGCCAATATACCGGCTAACTATGAGCAACCGTGGTACACACATGATATGGCAGTGGGCTATCTATTCAAAATACCCAATACTAGATATAAAGTTCGACAATCATTTGACATAGATACTTCATTGGAAATAAATAACATTTTTAATCAGCAATATGATATTATTCTCAACTATCCGATGCCGGGTATTAATGGTAAGCTTATCGTTAAGTTTATTATTTAGTGCGTGTCGCGAGAAAGATACTTTTATACAGCCGGAAATGGAGTCAATAGGCGATACGACCCATGCTGAAATAATGGGTTTTTACCTTTTGAATGAAGGCAATATGGGTTCTAACAAAGCCTCGTTGGACTATTATGATTTCTCATCAGGCACTTATACCCGTAATATTTACCAGGCGGCTAATCCCCATCTGCCCCAATCTTTGGGGGATGTGGGTAATGATATTAAAATATACGGCAATCGTCTTTATGCAGTAATCAATTGCTCCAATTTTGTCGAGGTGATGGATGCTGCTACAGCCAAACATATCGGCACGGTCAACATACCCAATTGCCGTTACCTTCGTTTCCAAGGGCGATATGGTTATATCACTTCCTATGCCGGTCCGGTATTGATAGACCGGAACTATAAGCAATTAGGTTATGTTGCAAAGTTTGATACTGCCACACTCCAAATCGTCGACACCTGCCATGTCGGTTTTCAGCCGGACGAATTGGTGGTGGTAGGTAATCGACTCTATGTGGCTAATTCGGGTGGATATATGGTGCCTAACTATGAACATACGGTTTCCGTAATTGATTTGGAAAGCAAAAGCAGCAAGACCATTGATGTGGTGAACAATCTCCACCGTTTGCGTGCAGACCGGTATGGACAAGTTTGGGTATCCTCCCGTGGGGATTATTATGGTCAACCTTCACGCTTGTATTGCATTGATACCAAGACGGACAAAGTGACAGATTCCGTCGCAGTTGCTGTCAGCAATATGTGGATTGAAGGAGATTCCCTTTATGTTTGTGCTACAGAATTTAGTTATATAACCTATGATACGGAGGTTACGTACGCGATTGTCAATGTCAAAACGCACGAAATAGTAACCCGCAATTTTATTCAAGACCCGACGGTCAAGATTGATGTGCCATATGGGATTGCCGTACATCCCATAACCAAAGATGTTTATGTAACCGATGCCAAAAACTACGTTTCTCCGGGAGTATTATGGTGTATCGGTCAGGATGGCATGGCAAAGTGGTCTGTGCGTACAGGTGATATCCCTGCACATTTCTGTTTTAGAATAAAAAACAATAAATATTTGTAAAATATGAAATATATTTTAATCCTTTGTTCCCTATTTTTGCCCCTTTGCTTTGTATGGGGGTCTAATCCGTACATTAATCATGTATATGAATATTGTCCTGCTCCCGGACAGTTTATCAATACAATGCCTATTGCTACTGCTGAAGATACACCTGCCACAATGGCTGCCAAGGCTGATTCCGCTATTGCCAATCATAAGCAGGAGATGATTTCATTAGGCGGTTATGGCGGATACGTCGTGTTCGGGTTTGACCACGAAATTCTAAATCTCGAAGACGCATACGATTTTAAGATTCTTGGTAACTCATTTTATGCGAATGCCAATCCGTCTCAAACAACGCGGCGTGGGGGCAGTAGCGAACCGGGAATAGTGATGGTCAGTTGCGACGACAACCACAACGGTTTGCCCGATGATACATGGTATGAATTGGCAGGCAGCGAATACTACAAGCCCACTACTCGTCATAACTATACAATAACCTACTATCGCACACCTTCCAATCATCAAGAAACCCCAAACAATGAATATAAATTTCTCTGCGATACCACCTATATTGCTTGGTCTTCTTCTACGGGAGAAAAAGGGTATATGCCTAAAAACACTTTTCATAAACAGGATTACTTCCCTCTTTGGATGGGTGATAGTATCTCGTTTACAGGCACTATCATGGCAAATAACGGTGTAGATGAAAGCGGCACAGGCAGTTATTATGTTTCCTATTGCTTTGACTGGGGATATGCCGATGACCAGCCCAACGAACTGCCCGACGAACCGGAAATGCACGCTTCAGAATTCAAAATAGACTGGGCTGTGGATGCAGATGGTAATCCTGTTTACCTTGACGGCATACAGTTCGTTAAAGTCTATACCGCTATCAATCAATATAACGGCTGGCTTGGGGAATGTAGTACGGAAATCTTGGATGCCTTTGACTTGCACCCCGGTGCTACTTCTTTGGAGGAGAATAGTATGGATGGGGAAGGTAGAAAGAAAATATTCCGCAATGGCACGCTGCTTATCCTTCGCGGAGCGAACGCATTTGACGCTTTAGGCCGTATCATAAAATAAGAAATATAATTAATCTAAAACAAACAATATTATGAAAAAAAATCTTCTTTTATTATGGTTAGTTCTCTTTACTTGCGCTGCCTTTGCCGATGATGTGACGGTAACGGTTTATGCCACCAATAGCGGATGGGAGTATGGTACCGATTACACTGTTGACGCGTCAGCATCCCTAAAAGACGGAACACCGGTATCCGTCACACTGACGGATGCAGCCACGGAAGGTCAGAAACAATTTACTATGCCTTCCGGTGCGACCTACTTCTGCTATTATATCCCGTCTGACGCTCACAAAGTAGATGGGTATATGCGTATTCTGTCCACCAAGACTACCACATTAGCCGCCAATGATGCAAGCATTCAGATTCCACAGGGAACAGAGTATGTGGTAACCGTTCCCGAAAATGCCGAGTTTGCCATGGGGCAAAAAGTAAATCACTATCGTTCCTTTGATCTGATAGAGCCTATAAGCGCAATTTCAAAAGAAGGGACAAAAACACTGACTTATATGTTAGGTGCCGGAATAGTGTATAACTTCCGCACGTGGACAGAGAGTAGTGCAACACGTGCCGGATATTTTACCATGAATACGGATGAAACCAAGCGTCCTGCCTTGGCATTTACAGAGGCAGACTATATCCCTTCCGCCAAAATGATTGACCGAACCAACCTCAATGCTCCTGCGGATATCTTGCTCAATATCAATGAACAAGGGTATCTTGCGTTGAAGAAAGATAGCGTTTTTGATGTTACGGCTCAACGCATGTGGCAATTGACCGATAACGCTACCAACAATTACTACATAGATCCGTCTTACCACTACGAGGTAACCAATATAGATGGCACTCCCATAGAGATTGAGAATGCCAACACCACCACGAATCCGTGGAGTGCGATTTTGGCAAAAAGCAAAGGAACCGCCATTGTGACGGTTACTTATGACGCCATGAATGACCAATTTTATGCAGCAAATAAAACGGAAGAAAGCAATTATATGAACGGTCCTTTGTTCAGTGCTATTTGGCCGGAAAATACAGGAGTGTTTGTTGTGACGGTAGATGAACCTGAAACGGCTATCGTTCCTAACATGTTTGTCAACACTGCCTATACCAATACGGACAAGATTGCTGGGCAGAATGTAGATGCCGAATTGGATATATTCTATTATGATGAGACGACAGCTGGCTACGAATATACATTTTCCCCTGAAGGTGTAACATCGGTCGCTATAGCATATCCCACTATCGGTCAAGCAAAAGCCACTTATACAGGTTTTGGAACAGAAGGAGTCACCAAAAACGCAGATGGTTCATACACCTTATTGCTCAAACATGGACGCCAAATTGTTCGTCTTACCGATTCCGAGGGGAACAGTACCTACCAGGTATTAACGGCAAAGTCAGTTAAAGTCGCCTATACCAATACCACGCGTAAGGATGGAACATTCCAACCGGGAGATGAAGTGTCCATTCAATTTGCCACAATCTACCATCCTGCCAATAAAATGGCAGGCATTTACAACATGAGTGCCAACATGACATACGACAACGGCGCATACGAGGGTGCAAGCAATCAATATGCCTTTGCTTCAACACAGGCCGCACAGCAGATTTCCATATCCATTCCATCTAATCTACAGCCTCAAGATGCAGATATACATTTAGATGGAAGCATTAAGGTTTCGGGATTTGGAGACCCATACGGGAACCATCGGTTGATTAATAAAATGACTGGACGTAATGCTAACTTTACAGCACAACAACGAACAGCATATTTGGGAGTGTTGCCTGCCATTTCCGTTCATGTGGATATTAAGGATATTGAACTGACTGTTGTTCCGAATGTGCAGTTGGATTCGCTATCCATATTTGATATGAATGGTTTAGAGATTACACCTGACGAAGGAGGGAAATACGTTCTCAATCATACCGGTGAATACAAATATACAGCCATGGCTGACGGATATATACGTTTGCGTTCTTCCTTTATGGTAACGGATAACGATAAACAAACCATCAACATTAATTTAACTAAAGTGGAAGGTTCTATTTGGGATGGAACTACCCAAACAGAGCCAAAAAAAGATGAGCAAGGCATTTATCTGATTGGTACCGGCGCAGAACTGGCATGGCTGTCAGCCAATAGCAAGGACAAGAGTGCCAAACTCACCGCTGATATAGACATGGGAGGTTTTGACTTTACGCCTATCGGATTGGCTTCTGCGACAGCCTTTAATGGCACCTTCGACGGACAGGGATACAGCATAAAGAACCTGTACATCAATAGTACCGCCAATAATGTCGGACTATTTGGATACATCAATGCTGCCACTATCATGAATCTGGAAGTTTATGGTCAAATAAACGGGAGTTCCATAGTGGGCGGTATTGCCGGTTATGTAAATGGAAAATGTACATTCACCAATGTCGCCAACCACGCTGATGTAACAGGGAAAACGACCTATATAGCAGGAATAGCAGGACAGGTACGAGCTGCAACAACCACCATAACCAATGCTTACAATACGGGAACAATCTCGGGAACCAATTACGTAGGAGGTATTTACAATTATTTTACGACAGCAGCCAATGCAGAAGTAAGCAATGTGTACAATATCGGAAATATTAAAGGTACACAAACGGGAGCCATTCGTGGACTGAATACTGCCACGGCTACCACGGGAAAAATCACTAATGCTTATGCAGTAAAAGCCTATTTTAATGACACCAAGACCACGATTGTCACCAACGAGCAGATGGCTTCCGGAGAGATTGCTCTTTTGCTTGGCGATGCCTTTGGACAGGAAATAGGCATAGATATTAGTCCTGTTTTAGGTGGCGAAGAAGTGCTGTATGATGCGGAATCTGACACGTATTACAACAAAGGTAAAGAACCGTTTGATACTCATGTGCTGACATTCGAGGAACTGGATAACAAGATTGACGATCCTCAATACGGCGGGTCGCTACTTTATGGTTCGGGCATGGGGTTCTTTATAGAGGAAGATGCTTATCAATGGACAGACTCCTTAGAAACGGGTTTAAGCCATGTGCTGCCCTATAATTGGGGATCCTATTGCTATTGGGGTGGCGGTCATGCTGTCAGCCATTATGTTTCCGGACAAGACTCGTTGTATGGTGACTTCAATAGCCAACTGACTGTTTACAAGGAGGGTGTATTGGGTATTCAAACCGCACAAGGCGGGCACGATGAATCCGACAACTTTGCCGTTCACTACGGATATACGGATAATTCCGGCTTCTCGAGCGATGTGTTGCCCGATATACATTTCTTTGACGGTAAGGCACGTGTTGTGGACCATATGTACATAACCAATACCTGCTATGCTATTAATGTATATGGGAATGGCAACGGATTGAGTCCCCAAATCAGCGATAACGATTGGGTGAAAGTGCTGGCTATTGGTTATAACGACCAAGAAGAAATAACCGATACCGCAGAGATTTACTTATGCAATGGACCGGAGAATATTGTTCGCAACTGGACCAAGTTTGACCTGTCTTCTCTGGGGCGTGTGGTTCGTATTGAATTCAATGTTACAGGCAGTAGCGACAACGGCTATGGATTCTCACAACCGGCATATTTTGCTTACGACGACGTCGCTGTCCGTTTCTATGAGGGAGACGAACTGTCCCGCCCGACTCCTCCCACTCCCACATCGGTATCTGATGCCCAATCATCGGAGTCGAAAGTTCAAAAACGACTTTATCAAGGGCAAATCGTCATCATGTGTAATGGACATGTATATAATTCTATAGGAATACTTGTAAGATAAATCAATAGTATGAAATTATTTACAATTACCCCATGCGGGGTCTTAACAGCAAGTTTGTGCTGCGTGTTATGCTTTAGTGCTTGTCGCCACGAGGGCGAGATGAATCCCTCCACCAATGCGGAGAAAGTGTATGAAGGTCAGAACCTCACTCATAAAGGTATTTATTTACTCAATGAGGGGAACTGGGGTTCCAATAAGTGTATGTTGGACTATTTTGAGTTCGCTACAGGAACGTACTGTCGCGATGTGTTCGGCACGCTCAATCCTTATGTGACACAGGGCTTGGGCGACGTGGGCAATGACCTCAAAATCTACGGCAGTCGCTTATATGCTGTCATCAATGCCTCCAATCTGATTGAGATTATGGACTTAAACGGTAAGCATATCACCTCTTTGACATTGACTAATCCTCGTAACATTGCTTTCAAGGATCAATACGCTTATGTATCGTCCAATACCAATGTCGTTTATCGCTTTGATACGGCAGCGGTTAATATATTGGAGATTTGCGCCGTAGGTCCGCAACCCGAAGGCATAGAGATTGTCGAAAACACCTTGTTCACTGCTAATAGCGGCGGATATAACTATCCTAATTACGATAGTACGCTCAGTGTGGTCGATTTGCTTTCCTTTGAGGAAACCCGACGTCTTCCCGTAGTAGTTAATCCGTTCCTTATGAAAAGCGATGAACATAACCAACTCTGGATTATCTCGCAAGGCGATTATCTGGCGAACCCCTCTTGTTTAGTCTGCCTGAACACGCAGACCTTGGAGGTGACGGACACGATTGATATTCGCGTGAGCGATATGTGGCTCGATGGGGACAACCTCTATTGCGTTGCGCAAGGCAGTTATAAGATTGTTAATGTAGTGAGTCATGAAGTGACGAATAGCGCTTTCATCACAGATGGTACGGATAGCGGGATTGAGACACCGTACGGTTTGCTTGTAGAACCCGAAACGAAGAATGTGTATATCACGGATGTGCGCAGTTATATGGCTCCGGGTCAGCTCTATTGCTATGACAAAAGTGGGAAACGCCTGTGGGCAGTGACGACCTTTGATATACCGGGGCACCTTGTTCTCAAATGAGGAGTAGAGGTGTAGAGGAGTAGAGTAAATAATGAATAGATGAATAGATGAAAAAGTTTATTTTTGGTTTTTGGTTTTTGGCGTTTGGAGGCTGGTGTTTAGTATCTTGCCATCCTACAGCACAGCGATCCTACAGTGAGCAACGCGAACGGTCTTACAGCGTCAGCGGTCCTTTAGCGCAGCGGTCTAAAGTTGCTATCACCTCCACCACCCATCGTGGGTTCTTGTCTGCGTTGGGGTTGGATAGTTGTATTGTGATGGACTGTTCGAACACGCTCACGCCCGATGTGGAGCGGTTGGTGATGAGTGGGGCGAATCTTGTTTTTGTGACGAGTTACGGCACGCAAGAACCTGCATGGTGTAAGCAGGCGCGTAAGGCAGGACTGAGGCTGGTTGAGATTAACGAGTGGCAAGAACCGACTCCGCTCCAGCGTGCGGAGTGGATACGGGTCTTTGGTCGTGAGATGGGTTGCGAAGCGAAAGCGGACAGTATCTACGCCTCCGTGGCTGCCAAGTATGACTCTCTTTGTCAACTATCTTTCAGCGACGCCCAACGGGCTAGCGGTCTTTCAGCACGAAGTGCGGTCATTCAGCGTAGCGGTCATTCAGCGCAGCGGTCAACAATCATGAGCGGCAGTTCCTTCCGTGGCACGTGGTATGTACCGAGTGGAACGACGTTTATGGGGGCACTCTTTAGGGATGCGGGGGCGCGATATAAGTACGCGGACAGCGATTATAAGGGCAGTATTCCGCTGACCATGGAGCAGGCGATAGTTGATTTTGCGGACAGTGCTGATGTGTGGGTAGGAGTAGATGTGCGTTCGTTGGCGGAACTTAGGGCGATGGACGAGCGTCATACGTGGTTTAAGGCGTATCGAGAAGGTCGGGTGTATAATTTTTTGAATCGAACGGCTGCGGATGGGACGAATGATTTTTGGCAGCGGGGGGTAGTTCATCCGGAGGAGATATTAGAGGACTTGCTTCATGCCTTATATCCCGATGTAGATCCCGAGTATGAGTTTGTGTATATGGGAGGAGTAGGGGAGTAGAGGAGTAGGGAAATGGGCTTTTTGTAAAAATAATATAGCAAAATAGAAAAAAATGCCAAAAAAATGCACGTTCCTCTTTCATATGTCAATTTTTTTTCGTACCTTTGCATTCGCAAAGTGGCAATAATTATAATTAACCATATAAAACAACAATTTAAATTATTACTATTATGACGAAAGTAGGTATTAATGGTTTTGGTCGTATCGGACGTTTCGTTTTCCGTGCAGCACAAAATCGCAAAGACATTGAGATCGTAGGTATTAACGACCTTTGCCCCGCAACGTATTTGGCTTATATGCTGAAGTATGACACTATGCATGGTCAATTCGAAGGCACGATTGAGGCTGAAGACTTCAAGGACGCTGAGGGTAATGTTAATGGTGGTAAACTCATCATCAACGGTAAAGAGATCCGCGTAACCGCTTGCAAGAATCCCGCTGACTTAGCTTGGGATAAAGTAGGTGCTGAGTACGTTGTTGAGTCCACCGGTCTGTTCCTGACCAAGGAGAAAGCACAAGCTCATATCCAAGCCGGTGCTAAATACGTGGTTATGTCTGCTCCTTCGAAGGACGACACGCCGATGTTCGTTTGCGGTGTTAACGAGAAGACTTATGTTAAGGGTACTCAATTCGTATCCAATGCTTCTTGCACCACTAACTGCTTAGCTCCTATCGCTAAGGTGCTGAACGACAATTTCGGTATTGCTGACGGTTTGATGACCACCGTTCACTCCACTACCGCTACCCAAAAGACCGTTGATGGTCCGTCGATGAAAGACTGGCGTGGTGGCCGTGCCGCTTCCGGTAATATCATCCCCAGTTCTACGGGTGCTGCCAAGGCTGTAGGTAAAGTTATTCCTGAGCTCAATGGCAAACTGACCGGTATGTCGATGCGCGTTCCGACTTTGGATGTTAGCGTTGTTGACCTGACTGTTAACTTGAAGAAGCCTGCTAAGTACGACGAGATCTGCGCTGCTATGAAGAAAGCTTCTGAGGGCGAGTTGAAAGGTATTCTGGGTTACACCGAGGATGCAGTTGTTTCTTCTGACTTCTTAGGTTGCACGCTCACCTCTATCTTCGATGCTAAAGCCGGTATCGCTCTGACGGACACCTTCGTAAAGGTTGTTTCTTGGTACGATAACGAGATTGGTTATTCGAACAAGGTTCTTGACCTCATCGCTCATATGGCAAAGGTTAACGGTTAATCCGCTGAGTCATAGCAAAAGAAAGAGCAGCCCGACGGGTTGCTCTTTTCTATTGTGGATGGTGCGCCCGAAGGGCTATTGTGGATGGTGGATGGTCAAAAAATAATGGGTAACTCCTTAAAGAGCGGATGTTTCTTGTCTTTCTCACTCAGAATGCGTTCTGATTCGGGAATACGCCAATCGATCTTTAGATTCGAATCGCTCAATAGCAAACCTCCATCGGCTTCGGGGTGATAGAGATTATCGCACTTATAGGTGAAGGTAGCCGTATCACTGAGCACCGAGAAACCATGCGCAAAACCCCTCGGAATAAAGAACTGGCGATGGTTCTCGCCACTTAACTCCACTGCATACCACTGTCCAAACGTTTTACTATCGTGACGCAGATCGACTGCCACATCCAGCACCTTACCTTGCGTACAACAAACCAACTTAGCCTGTGTATAGGGCGGACGCTGGAAATGCAAACCACGCACCACGCCATAGGACGAACAAGACTGATTATCTTGCACGAACTCCGCCGTTATACCGGCATCTAGATAACGCTGACGATTATACGTCTCTACAAAATAACCGCGTGCATCGCGGAAGACTTGCGGCTCTATAACGAGCAGACCTTCAATGGGAGTAGGGATGATGTTCATATTGGTGTCTATTGTTTGGTGTCTATTGTTTGGTGGATAGTGGATGGTGGATGGTTATTTACGGCCGTAATCGGCAGGAATCTCGCCCCAATGGTCCGTGTCCCACTTGCGAATCTCGGTTGTCCATGTGTTTTCGCGAAGCCATTTCTCGGCAGAACGAATCATAAGGAGCAAGTCGGCATTATTATTAGTGAAATCCAGTTTGGTATTGGCTTTCTTCTTCCTTACCCACGCTAATGCCGTGACGCTATCGGTATAGAGTATCCACGGCAGTTTGTACTTCTTGAGATATGCCAAACCGAGCACCAAAGCGAGGAACTCGCCGATGTTATTGGTAGCGTTTGGGAACGGACCTCGATGAAAAACCTCCGTACCCGTATCCGCTATCACTCCTCGGAACTCCATCACGCCGGGGTTACCGCTGCAAGCAGCATCTACCGCCAGGGCGGGGTATTGGGGAGTGTTTTCAAAAAGCGTTTGCGTTGTAGGCATAAGAATGTGTTTTTGTAGTCCCACCGAGAATCGAACTCGGATCTAAGGTTTAGGAAACCCGTATTCTATCCATTGAACTATGGGACCGAACCGCTAAAACGGGTGCAAAGATACGACTTTTTTTTGAAATTACCAAATTTATTTGCATATGTGCGAAAAAAGTTGTAATTTTGCACCATAAAAACATTAAATATATGAATATTCTTATTACCGGAGCCAATGGTCAGTTGGGAAACGAGATGCGTGACCTCAGCGTTCAGCACCCCTCCCACACCTATTTCTTCTCAGACATAACGGAGCCTGCTGCTTCATCAGCCTCTCAGCCTGTCAGCCTTGTTACTCACATCCTTGACATTACGGACAGAGCCGCTCTTGAAGCTTTTGTTGGTGCTAATAAGATTGACCTCATCGTTAATTGCGCCGCATACACGAACGTTGATAAAGCTGAAGAGGACGAAGCTACCGCCCGTCTGATTAATGCACTTGCTGTAGAGAATATAGGTTCTTTGGGAACTAAGGTCATTCATATATCCACCGATTATGTCTTCTTAGGCGAAGGTTCCGTGCCTTGCAAGGAGAGCGATCCGGTTAATCCGCAGACTGCTTATGGTCGCACTAAGTTAGAAGGCGAACAACGCCTGCTTGCCGTCAATCCCGAAGCTGTTATCCTTCGTACCGCTTGGCTCTATTCGCCTTACGGCAATAATTTCGTTAAGACCATGCTGCGCCTCGGTAAGGAGCGCGACGAACTGCGCGTAGTCAATGACCAGATAGGTACACCCACGTACGCTGCCGACCTCGCTGCCGCTATCTTTGCCGTCATTGAGGCTTCCGTATGGCAAGCCGGTATCTACCATTTCACCAATGAGGGTGTCTGCTCGTGGTATGACTTCACCGTTGAGATTCTGCGCCAAGCAGGAGTCGAATGTCAAGTGACGCCAATCCTTTCCAGCGAATATCAGTACAAAACGCCCCGCCCTCATTATAGCGTTTTAGATAAGACTAAAATCAAGACCACCTTCGGCATTACTATTCCCGAATGGGAAGATGGGTTGAAGAGATGTTTAATGTGTAATATGTGATGTGCTTATGCGCGATACGTTAGCATTCTTAACGGAACTGAGTTACCACAACGACCGTGAGTGGTTCACTGCCCACAAAGACTGGTACGTGGCTTGTCATAAACGCTTTGAGGCATTGACAGCGGAGTATATCCGTCGGTTGTCCCTTCTTGACCCGAGTATGGCTAACCTGCAACCCAAAGACTGTATCTGGCGTATCTATCGGGATGTGCGTTTCAGTTTGGATAAGCGTCCGTATAAGGAGTGGTTCGGCACTTTCCCTGCTCCGGGTGGAGGCAAACATAGTCCGCAGGGCGGTTATTATTTACATATACAGCCCGGGCATAGTATGTTTGCTGCCGGTATATGGTGCCCTGAACCGGATTTGCTCAAGACGCTTCGCCGCGAGATAGAGGCGAACTATGACGAGGTGGAGGAGATTATGTCCAAACGCAGTTTTAAACGTTACTTCACAGATTTTGATAAGGAGTGGTCGCTCAAGAAAGTGCCGGCAGGTTTTGACCCGAATTTCGTTCATGCCGATTGGCTCAAACTGAAAGCGTTCACTGTTTCCACGCCTTTGACGGATGAGGAAGTGTGCGCGCCCGACTTCATGAACCATTTGATGGATATTGCCAAAGCCGCCAAACCCATCAACGACTTCCTCAATTACACTTTTACGCTTTAAGATAATAAGCAGTCTTTTTGTTTGGTTAGCGGACGCGTCACTACAGGCGAGGGCTATTATCGCAGAGGTCTTTCCTCCGAAATGAAGTCTCTATTTTATTCAATTTAAACGCTGTATTGAATAAATTTTGCTTTTTTTATTCAATATACTTGCATATATTGATTATTTTTTGTACCTTTGCAGCCAAAATTGAAATAGATATGAGAACAATTATCCAAGCCCAACGAGCCGAGCGTGATAAATTAATGGCTCTACCGTATTTATCCAGACAAAACCAAATTGCAAGTCAGGAGGTTCTGAAAAGCCCTTATATAAAGTTGATTACCGGTCCGCGTCGAGCTGGGAAGTCTGTATATGCGCTCTTATTATTACGTAATGAGAATTGTGCCTATCTGAATTTTGATGATAAGAATCTCTTAGACAAGTGGGATGAGGATTTAGTAATGGCAATCTTGAACGAGGTTTATCCGGATTATAAGTATCTGCTTTTAGATGAAGTACAAAATTTACCGGACTGGGATTTATGGGTCAGTAAACTTTACCGCAATGGCTATAATATGGTTATTACCGGTAGTAATGCCAAAATGCTATCTAGTGAAATGGCGACTGTATTAACGGGACGTTATCTACAGATTCAAATGCTCCCCTTTAGTTTATCGGAGTTATTTGCTTATAATGGTTTAGATATACATGCACTGTCGTTAGACACACAGACTCAAGCTATGATACTGGCAGATGATTATCTGCATAATGGCGGTTTTCCTGAAACGTTACAATCGCGTTCGCTCACGAAGAATTATTTGGGTACGTTGTATGATAGCATTATTTGGAAGGATATTGTGCAACGGCATCATATCCGTAATACGGATGATTTATATAATTTAGCCGGTTACTTACTTTCTAATTTCTGTAATCCCTTTACTGCCAATGAGGTAACGGAAGAGTTGGGGATAAAGAGTGTAACAACTACGCAGAAATTCTGCGGTTATTTAGCTGAACCTTATTTATTCTTCTACCTACCTCGGTACAACAATAAACTCAAACTAATGAAGAAAGCACCACAAAAAGTATATGTGGTAGATAATGGGTTTATACAATCTTCTGCCTTTAATTTGAGTGAGAATTTAGGCCGTTTATTAGAGAATCAGGTCTTTATTGAATTGCTTCGTCGTGGATATGACGTAGAGAAAACGCTATTCTATTATCGTTCTCGTAATGATAAAGAGGTCGATTTTGTTACCCGTCAAGGTTCTAAGGTGGAGCGTCTCATTCAAGTTTGCTTTGATATGTCCGCACCCAAAACAGCTAAACGTGAGATTGACTCGCTCATTGAGTGCGCTGGAGAACTTGGTTGTAAAGACCTTTCCATTATTACGTTAAGTGATGAGAAAATATTGCAACAGGCGGGATACACCATATACGTGATACCTATTACAAAGTTTTAGTTTTTCTTCATATAGAAAAATACGCCCCGTGCGAGGCACGAGGCGTATTTTTTTATCCTCAACTCCCTCCTCCCTTTAGGGGGAGTCGGAGGGGGCTTCCTTATCGCAGTTCTGCTCCGGTAGCGTTATACACGCGTCCGGCGTTGATGAGGTAGATGTCACCGTTGATGAGCAGTTTCTGGGTCTTATCGGTCGGCAGGTTGTATTGACCGATATTGCCATCAAGGTTGGTGGGAGCACCGGCGTTCTTCCGCGTCAATTGCAGATAGAAACGATCCTTATACTCGCCCTTGTTGAGCGTTATGGTAGCGGGCATTTGGTCAAGCAAGGTTGTTGTTTGTTCAAAGGCATCATACAACTTAACTTCCAGTCCTTCGAGGCTCTTCTCCAACGCAATATCGTACATGCCATTAGCGGTAACCTTGATGTTCAGCGGAACGAGTTCGATGTCGAGAGGCAATGTGCTACCGGCATAAACGACATTCTCGCTAACGGAGGCTATTTGTGCGCAGTTCTCGGTAATCTTGGTTAAGTCGAGGTTTTGGTCGAAACCGGTAGTACCGTTCTTGCTGAGACTGATGAAGGTGCGGTCGAGTTGTTCGTCGTTCTGAACGAGTTCGATGGTCAACATTCCGCCCTTGAAGTTATCATTGGCAGCACCAAAGCGCGGAGCAGAAGTTGGGTGCTCGGTCTTAGAGTACGGATTCCAAGTTATCGTTCCACCATATTGAGCCATGTAACCATGGAAAGCTTTGAACTCAAAACCTTCCGTTGCTGTAGCCGTATAGCGCGAGCCCTTAGCTGCATGTTCATTATACTCATAGATGAAGTCCGGTCCATGAAGATAAGTGGCATCTTGGTCGTCTGCTGATTTGATAGTAACATTATTATAGCTCTTGGGAGCAATCACTTTCCAGTTGCTATCCTCTGCACGGCGGTTAACGGGTGAGGTGATGTTGCAAGGTTGATTCGGGTAGATAGTCTTACTGGAAGCATCCGTGGACTTATTCATCGTAAAGCCTTCAACCAACGAGGGGAAGTAGAAACGTTTCACAAATTTCTGAACAGATTTCTTACCATCCTGACAACCGTCTTCGGTGCCCTCGCAAGGTTCTTCTACGGTGATGGAGTTCCAACTCAGGCTCTTTTTCTCGACATAGAGAACATAACCCTCACCGGGCATTAACGTCTCGGTAGGATACATCCATTCCCAGAAGCTATTGGTTTCCAAGAACCAACCCTTTTGTGCGCGTAGGTCACCGCGGTAGCGCATGATTCCCCAATAGCCGCTTTGAGCGATACGATTTTCGTCTAAGGTGATGTAGTTCTCTATACCGAAGATGTCGCTAATCTTACACTCGAACGGCAATGCGATCCAGTATTGAGCATCGGGAGTCGTCGTTTTGTCTTGGTCATTATTCTCCAATTCCAGTACATACATTACGCTTTGGAGACTTTCCAAACGAGCTTTAGCGGAGTCGCTTCCAAAGGTGATTTGCTTAACATCACCACCTTCGTTACTTACAAAGAGGATGTCAGAATCTACTTTCTTGACTTCATTTATTTCGCCGCTTGGTTCCCAAGTTGCAGATAAACGATTGGTCTTGTAATCGTAGATAACACGGAGGGTATAGTTGCCATTAGTTGAACCGGCACCCATAACCACTTTCTGAGCCGGAGTGGATGTACTACGACCGAAATTATCTGTGGTGTAGCCTAATTGATATAGAATTTGGTTATTGAAGGCTTTGGACTTCAGCAGCACACTGGAGGATTGATGTTGGTTATCAATCTTAACGAAGATGAGTTTCTCATAAACCCAGTCGGAAACGTCGCTGAACTTACTATATTCCGGATGAGAATTATAATTAGTTTCGTTGAGTTCTTGTGCCGTGCAAGCCTCATCGTTATATACGTTATCACCTTGGATATTAAGGAAGGAGTTATCTCCTGCACCCTTCAGGATAGCGCGTTCGAAGTGGTTTGTTTGCGGATTATAACCGAAGCGGAGGTTTACGCCATAGCCGTCCACTGTGATATTACCCGTTCCATCTGTATAGTTATCAGACTCAATCATATTAGCGAGGTTCTCGTTATACTCGTTACCTACGCAACCCTTGATATTGAAGGTGGTTTTATCGTTCACCTCCTTCACGTTGGCAACCCAATAGTAGTTATACTTAGCTCCGTTGTACAGCGAGAAGTTTGTGAACTTATGAGACGCTTTCTTGTAGTCACTCCAACCGCCATCTACACCATCAGTGCGGATATAGTAGTCGCCAGTGTAATATGCAACATCGGTTAGACCTTCACCATTGGCAGTAATTTTAGCAGTATAAACGGTGGAGGAGTCAAAGGTTGAAGCAGATATAATAGCTTTTTGTGTACCATTGCAGATGATACGAACCAGACCGGCTTTTGCAGTCTCCTCGGACGCACCTGGAGCAAAGAAAGAAACAGTTTGCGACAAATCTTCTACAGTATTGGAACGATAAACCGTACCATTATTCATGTCAATTTCTACATAGTACGCAGTCCAGCAGTTGTCACCTTCACGGTTGATATTTCGCTTACAGCCATTATCGCAGCCCGGATCCGGAGTAATGATATAGCAACCTGAAGCAGTTACTTCGGTCACATCTTTTGTAATATGCCATTGCTTATCATTGTCCATATTCCAAGCATAGATTTGGAAGTTGATTTTGTCATCGGTTCCTAATGGGATACGAGCATAAACGCGGTCTTGCTTGTTGGGATCTTCTCCTACATAATCTTTCCATGTCATTTTTTGTGTAGCGTTAATATCTGTCCCCCAATAGTGGATATAAATCTCGTTGTGGTCGGACCAGCCTAAGTTGCCATATTTTGCTTGAATCATAATGGCGCTGGTTACGTTGATAGTAACAGGCTTAGTAACAGACTCTGCACCCGGGATGGAGTAGGTAACAGAGATGTTATATGTGCCAGTTCCGGCAGTAGCCGTCACCATGAAACTACGTCCGCGTTGGTCGCAAGAGATACCGGTTGCTTCCAAATAATTGAAGCTGATAACCAAGTTATTTGCATCCAGCAATGGGTCTATATCCACTTGCGGACTGACTATCACACCTTCACCTTGTACGGCAGAAACTGCTGCAATATCACCAACATAGAGTTTATTGGGACATTCGTCATCCTCTTGTACGGCATATTTGCCATTATCTGCGTCTTCGCTTACAATCTGCTCTCCAATCGTATAGCAAGTACTTCGGTCAGGTAGTGCTACATCTATGGTTTGCTCCTTATCACTTGCGTCTGCGCCTTTGCCGTTATTGAGAACGAAGTGGGTGTAACTCGGGTATTTCACATAGAAGATGTGGGCATTGCCTAAAGTGCTAAAGAAACTCTTGCCAGGCCAAGTCTCCTCTTCACGAGTTGGGTTAGTACCATCTTCCCACATATAGTAGTGATTCATCAGGTTGTAGGCATCGGTAATCGTGATTTCTACAAGGCGATAAATGCTGATAGCCTTGGTAGCCGTAAAGGTACGACCATTAACCTCTGCTGTAGCCACGAAGGTCTGACGTTGAACATTCTTGTCGGGCAAGGTGTACGTTTCTTGTGCTTGGTCTCCGCTTCCAATGTTCATAAATACCACAGGGTCGGCACCATCTTTGCTGCGCGTTACGGTAGCGGCACCGTTATAGTTACCGGCACTATAGTAAATGGTTACATTTTCCGGAACATCCACACCCTCTTGTGCCTCGTCATTATGAGTGCTCCAAGAAGTTGTCAAGTTCAGTGAGGGTTTAGCCACGCCTTGATAGTAGATAGTCTTTTCCCAAGCTGTGCCAGCAACGCCATCGGACTCATAGAAAGCTTTAACGAGGATAGATGTCTCCGTGGTTGAAGGATTGGTAATTGTCTTCGTCAACACATCCGTCGTTGCCGCCTCTTCTCCAAATTGATATTTAGCAGTCAAATTGGTTTGTGCAGCCAAAGCGGTAATATCAATCGTCAAAGCCTCGTCGGTATAAATCTTATAAGGATTAGCCTCGGTACCTTCACCGCTATCAATGAAACTCAACTCGTTTTCGTTGAACATACGTTTTTCGGTAGATGTAGTCGAAGCCGTCGGCAATGTCGGATAGGTAATCGTCAATTTATTTGTTGATTTGTTATAAGTAAAGGTGTAGTTACCTGCGATGTCAGGAGTGAACTTTGCGTTTTTATCCGAACCGCCTTTCGCAGCGAAAGCGACCTCGCTGGCTGTACTACGTGTAATAGGAGTAGTAAAGGAAGCATTATTGGTAAGGTAATTACTATTCACCAATACGAGGAACTCATAACTCTTGGAAATATCGGTTATGTTGACAACTGTTGAGGCCTCATTGCCATCTCCAAAGTCGAGTTTATGCGCAGTCTTGTCCCAAATATCGAAGTCACCATAAACGCAGTTATAGATTGGCCAAGTGACGGTCAGTTTAACATTTGCACCGTCAGTAGCATCCACTTTAAACTCATAATCACCGGCAACAGTTGGGATAAAGTAAAGTTCGTTATTATTTCCCCCATTGTGCAGTGTCATTGTGCTAGTTCCTTGTATCCAGAAGTGATCATTGTCATTAGACCCAAACCAATCATTGCAAGCGCCATCACCTTCTTTATAGTGACGAATCTTGAATTGATATGTGCTTTCTTGTCCGGATGGTTTAATATCTGTATCATCAACATGAATGGTAAAGTAATACACGTTCTCTGTAGAGTGACCTGCAGCGCGTTTCATCATATTTTTTTCGCTGGTATTCCATCCATCAGGGAATATATTGTCTGTACCTGCTAAATACCAGTTACTGCTTAGGTCTTCTTTGATATTGACGGTAATTGTACCATCTGCGCCATCAGCCCAAACGGTAAAGGAAGAGCCACTACCACTCACGCGTGCTCCGCCTGTGATGGAAAAAGCGCCGTCGTATGTATAACCGGCATTGAGGGTAACAGTAATGGATTGTTTGGAATCAATACCAACATTAGCAACCGATCCCCATGTTTTGGATGTTGAACCAAATTTCAGGCTTGCTCCAGCAGGGAGGTTGGTGTTGATGGTAACGTTGTATTTGTTTTCGGTGGCGGTTGCAGTAAGAGTAGATGCAGCGGTTGGACGGAACGTGTTGTCCTTAACTGTAGCACCATTCACATAAGTACCTGTTCCACCGGTCCAAGTGCTCCATGTATAACCACTCTTGACAGTTGCTGTAATGGCTGTACCTGTGAGTTGCCCCACATTGGCACCGCCACCGGTTACTTGGTCAATACCTGTGCCGGCTTGAACGGTTACAGAGAAAGTCTTTTCTTTGAACTTTACATATACTTCCATTGTAGCAGAGAGTGAGAAAGAGTAGGTATTGCCGCCATTTTGCAGTTGAGCACCTGTGCAGGCAGCATCGCTATACCAACCTTCTACTTCATATCCTGTAGCAGGAGTAGCAGTCAGCGTGAACTCCGTACCTGCTTGGATATTTGTGCCGGCAGCAGGAGAACTGCTAACAGTTCCTTGTGTTGCACTTTGTGACGAGCAAACGCCCACGGTCAAGTCGTAATAAACGGCTGTGCTTTGGAAAGTAGCCTGAATAGTGGCGTTATCTGCCGTCGGTTTGAAGGTTGTGGTGGCAGATTGGCCAGAAATAGTACCGCCAGTATAAACCCACTCTTTGAAACCATAACCATCAGCAGGGGTAGCGGTAATGCTGATACCGGTTACTTCACCCACGTTGGATTGTGCTCCTGTTGGAGAAGTCGTACCATAACTGTCGTTGGAGATGGTAATGTTGTGGGTATTTTCGGCAAAGTTAGCAACAACTGTACCGGCTTTAGTCGGTTTAAAGGTTGTGCTTGCAGTAGTAGAACTGCCGAACGTACCAGTAGCCGTGCCAAGCGTCCAGTTTACAAAGTGATAACTGGTTTTAGGAGTAGCTGTGATGTTACCACCGGAAATTTGCCCCATAGCCGTCGCAGTAGTTGGTGTAACAGTACCACCGGCTATAGGATTAGCTGTGGCGGAGATGTTATAGGTGTCCTCGTCGAAGAATAGATATATGGTAGTTGCGTCGGAAACGGTGTATTCGTATGCCGAAGAAGCGTTGCTTGGTGTGGCTTCAGAAGATGTGCCCCAGCCTTTGAAGGTATAGCCTGTGGAAGGTGTAGGTACATATATTTTCGCAGTAGAAGTGATAACACTGGTAAAAGTTGCAGAAATAAGGTCAGCATCTGTCACACTTGCGGTCGACTCAGCCGATAATTTATAACGTTTTGCTTTGATGGTAGCCGGCCAAGAACCATAAGCTTTTTCAGTATAAGAACCACCTGCAGCCTTTACCATCACCTTGACGGTTTGGGTCTTGTTGAGGTTTTCATAAGCATTCCAACCACCAATATAGGACATTGTGGCTGTTGGATGATTGCTTCCTGAAGCAAGAGTAATCAAGTTCATACTTCCACTCCCCATATTATAATCTTGGGTACTCATAGCAGATAAATTGGCTTTATCAATCCATTGGCTATAATCATCATATCCTTTTCCTTGATCAGTTCCCCAATCAGCACTATATACTGCAAACCACCAAAGATTTCCCCAATTTGTATTAAATTTTTTAAACCACAAATTGGTGTTAGAAATATGTGTTGCTGGCATACGAAGCGACGCAGTTCCATTCGAGCCAGTACCGTTACCAATAGTTAGAGCGACATTAGACGTCCATGTAGGTTGATTTGTGACATCAATATAAACACGAATATCCGTGTTTGTATTAACACTAAATGCCCACAAATTACTTGTCCCCAATAAAGTTAAGAGGAACAAAGTTAAAAACTTGAATGTTTGTTTCATAATTGTAAAAATTTTAAGGGTTAATATTATTGATTAGTTATTGTTTTTCTTCCTTATATTACATATACGTGTATGCGCACGTGTACGAGGTTATTTAAATCGTTGTTGTTGCCCATTGAGGCGAATGCGTTCAATGTAGTCGTAAACCGTTTCGTCATTATATTTTCGATGACCATTCTCATCTTTCATTTTCATCATTGCCAATGCTATTAATGAATATTCATTATACAAAGATGTTGCGAACACTCCTCGATCGTCAGTATTAATGGACACATTCAATAGGGGCATGTGAGTATCTTTATCAATAGGGCGAAACTTGAAGATTGGATGCTCATCGTAACGACTAAAACGTCCTATCTTCAAGTTGGAGGATGGACAGCATTCAATGGCAATGCCTTTCTCAGCGATAAATCTAATCATCTCCTGTTGTATCTGCTCTACAATCTCAATTATATTTGCTGGATATTTCTTGGTATATGGCATTCTTCCATTTTCTTTGATATGCGGATTATATAAATATTCATTCAACAAATCTGTTGCCTTAGTATTATGGCGAGCATTTTCATAAACATCACCCTTACACAGTCGTGTTAACTGCCATATACCAGCATACTTTTCTTGACAAGGAGCATCCCCTCTTAATATCATACTCTGCCAATAATCAATGAGATCAAACTTACCCCCATATCCAATCTCATTATACATAGTAGTTGCCGTTTCCATAAGAAATATAGTAAGGGATTGGGGCATATCAACATCCCATTCAGCTGCTCGATAATATAACCAAACGCAATTATCTAACAAAGCTTGCTTAGTAATTATCATCTTATAAAATCTTTCTTGATAATAATGTTTGGCATTCGTTGATAAAGCGAGTGCATGACCTAAACGAGAATTGGAATCTAAATCTAAAAAACGAACAGCTTCATCAATCGCTCTTAGACCATCTACTAAATCATAGAAGTCTTCTCCCACATGATATGTCCTACCAAACAAGCCTTTCTTTTTAGCATATCGAAATGCGTGAGCATAAATCTCTGGTCGGCATTTTAATTCTGATCCCGCCACGTCAATACCAACAATTTTTGGATAACGATGTTCTGTGGATTTATTTTGCTTTTCGAAAAACTCAATGATTTCACCAAGTGACTTCTGCACGTCTTTTCTTACTTTTGAATAACGCACACTATTCAAAACATTAGGATTATCATTTTGCTTTAAAAAATGAATAACAAACGATAATCTATCCGATATATTTCGAATAACAACATTAGAAGAAAATATTCCCGTATCAAAATTCTTCTTTATTGTTTCCTCAAACTTATTTGGAATTATGCGAGTTTCTAATGTGTCTTTATTTGTTGTCTCTCCTATAGAAGATTGCACAATCACTTTAGGAGCAATTTCATTATATATAAGCCGACTATAAAAACTATTTTTACCAATTTGATAATTAGCAAAGTTCTCAAACCCTTTCAAAGAATTGGTTTCTACAATTTCTCTTCTAATATGCGACTTGATAAGAATATATAAATACATATATGGGGCGATCTCCAAAACTGAACTATCCAGTCTCTGCCATAGAGAAAAGAAATTATAAAAAAGAGCTCTTTCTCCTTGATAAATTATATTTATATTATCCTTATTTTCAGTAGTATTAGCTGTTATCGGAAGAGCATAATCAAGGTATTGGTACATCCCAATGGAGAGAGAGTGTTCTTGTAATTCACTTATATCACCTCTAATCTTATCTTGATAATCTTTTACGACTTCTGGATTATAAAATATTCCTTTAACCTCTTGTAATTCGCCACGTATACCAAACTCCTTTAAAATCACGATCCGATATAGCAACTCCCTAAGATATGCTGCTGCAACACACATTTGTTTTCTTGAAAAGAGTCGCAAAGTGTTTTGTTGTATAAAATTTAAATCCTTTGATATAGCAAAGTAATTTGTGTCAAAATTTGGTTCTTGTCCGTTCATCAAAGATGTCCAATTCAAATGAAAGACATCCACAGAGGCATTATAATGAGAATGAATATCTGACAAACCCTGATATAATATTTCATTCAATCTTCTGTTGTTATGATGCAGTATATCTGACCACAAGAAAAGGTTCCTATTTTGCAACGAGTTGTCTTCAACATCGCGTTTAGCCAAATAAGCAGCAACCATAGCATCTTCTCCAATATAAGATGTCATTGAACGCCATCTAAATAGGTCATCAAATAACACTTGAGGTTCCCTATTTTGATCAAGAGTCAACACCTTATCTGCAATTATTGGAAGCAACTGCAACACATTCGCAATATGCGGATATTCCGCATCTGTTTCAACTTTTAACCAATTATCTCTGAGAATGAGTTCAAGCAACTTCCATTCCGACATAGTGAAAGAAGAACATCTCCAACGTGTTATATCATTAAACACATTAAGATAATCATCTTGGGGATTATGTAAATATTGGACGGCTGTCTCAATGGGATAGTCGTAATACAACGTTTGTATGGCTGCTCGTTCGAAATCCATTATTTATTCTCATTTATAATATTTTTCCAACTTACTATATCGTTATAAATCATCAATAAAGATAGTCCCAGATCATCCGATGTGGTGTACTTCTTGTTTGTCAAAATCATTTCTAATTTATTTCCTAGATACGACGCTAACGACGGATATTGTGTCTTAACATTATTGAGTATAGTCTCTCTTTTAATAGGAAAACGTTTAGCAATATTGCGATAGTCTTTGCCAAATATATCTTGTAACTCTCTATTTATAATGCTAAATGCATTATCTAAAAATCTATCCGTTACAGAATCGTCTTCATCGGTTTTCGTGTTTCCAACAAAAATATAATCAAAATCGTTCTGTACCTGCTTTTGTTTGTTTTTATTGGCATTTTTTCCTTCATCAAACAAGCCCAAAAAAGATATTATTGGGGACAAAAATTTAAATGGTAAAACATATCCCATCTCAGAATCTTCCAATGGATAAAGAGTTATTTCTGCTTTTTGTATAGTCGAAAACAATATTCTAATATTATTGGCATTCCCTCCTTCTCTACGAACACCTTTATGTAGTTTCAATCTTTCCATAATTGATGAAGTGACCTCCGAGAAGCGAATCGTTGCATCAGATATTAATCCATGTATATGTTGATTCAGTTTTCTAAATGACTCTTTGGAGGGTTTTGCACATGTGTTAAGCATCTGATTTAGTAAGGATTCTGGAATATCCTTAGCTAACTGATAAAAATCACATGGTGTTGTGCTGCAAAACTGATTAAATCGCTGATAAGTTTTCTTGACATTTAATAAATTATAAAAAATGGATAAAACATCAAAAGCTAACCACTTTATCGAGTTATCATAATCTTGCAAATAAATTGGTTCCAACTCTTGACGATATGATTTATATTCAGTACCTAATAAGGCATGCGTTGTTGTTAACACAAAAAATTCGCATAATTGCAAATCAAGGACATACGAATTTCTTTCTTCCTTTGAAAGTTCCGAATATTTTTTCTTACAAATACTTTCAAATTTTGTACGTAAATTTTGAGCAT
Organism: Paludibacteraceae bacterium; assembly: GCA_024400115.1. Taxonomy (GTDB): domain Bacteria; phylum Bacteroidota; class Bacteroidia; order Bacteroidales; family Paludibacteraceae; genus Colicola. The sequence continues at coordinate 26,029 of JAKSNF010000019.1, forward strand.
CTATTACTCTCTTATCTCGAGCTGTTTTATCTTTTTCTTTTGGTAAAATGTCTCCTGAAAGATAGGTGAAATAAGCACCCTTTACCAATCTTTGCAGTTGATTCATTTGCTGAATCTGGATATCATATTTGTATATAGAAGGCGTATTTTCTACTTTTTGGGGGAACAAAAGTTCCTCATCTGACGAAACAATATTATACAAATCATACAATTTAATTGAATAAAAGGCTTTTAGGAAGAACAAGAAGTTCATTATGTTTTTATCAATAACAACCCTCTCTGCACATTGTATAGTATAATATACATCACCAATTGAAACATTATAAATCGTATTAGATGATAGACTAATATCTAACAATAGTGGATTTTGTATATCTGCGTCCTTGTTGTAGATGTTTTTTTTGATACTATTTGCTAAGTTAGGAATCTTGAATAAAAACGATGCAACTAGTTTGTTTAATGAGAGTACATCTTCGTTCGCTAAAATATCTTCAACATATGACAAATATTCTCCTTGTAGACACTTTGTCCATGTATAATAAAAATATTGTTTAAAAATAGTTTTATTATTAATAATGTCTTCTCCATCTTCATTTTTAGCATCTGGCAAATCCCAAAGTTCACCCACTAAATGACACAACTCACGTAAATTAGTTGGAACAATAGGGCAGAGACTGCGCGTATTAACAAATATATATCGTGTTTTACTATAAATCAGACGTACAACGGCTTCTTTGACGGACGGATACGGATGTGGAAAAAGTTCTCTATCAAATATTATCAATTTACATTCGGCAATTTCTGTACCCAATGGCATAAGCACCCTGTTTCCGATAGGCAACAACTTTGTGACATATCTTTTTGCCATGTCTAAAATATAGACATTGCTAATATTAATTTTCATCTTTTCACGCAAAGAAGACATTATAACTCTCTCTAATTGATCCACTTTTAATGCAACCAGCACAATACAATAGGGAGAATTACATAGATATTTGCGCATCTCCTCTGCCATCTTATATCCTCCCTCAATATTTAAATCTAAATCATCAATACTGATAACTAATCTTTCTTTTTGATAATATTTCAAATACTCTTGAAAAAGATTGTTCAAATTTTCTCTAAGTTTGACCCCAGCACCAAGAGCTGAAAGTTCTGTCATCTCATCGTATTGCTCTTGTTTCTCTTTCTCCAAAAAAGCGAGACAAGCCTTCGTTTGCTGAAAAGCGCGCATCAATGGTTGACGTTTCCCAAAACCCTTATCAGTTCTATCACATCTAGTATCATCAACTATTTCTTTTTCCACCTTTCCATACATTTGTCCAAGAACCAATTCTATCAAATTATGATTTATATCAAAAAATGAAGGATCAACTATATCTAACATCTCTACATCTTGAGGAGTAGCGCTAATTTTTATTTGCAACTCAGATACAACTTGGTCATACACCACTTGATTATTCAGTATACCATGAACAGATGTAAGCAAAGACGTTTTGCCTTCACCCCTATCACCACAGAACGCAATAATGTTAGACGCATTGCGAAAGTCTTCTTTTTCTTGAGAGCCCCAGATATTATTGAAAATCTCAAACGTCTGTTTATACTGCTCTGCAAAAAGAGATTTATCAAAATCCTTGTCCTCGACTACAATTCCGGACTCTTGTCCAATGTAAAACTTAATTGGTTCCATAGTATTTTATTTTTCAATTATTCCTTATTGTATTTCTACGCGCATGGGCGGTTGGTTTCTTTCTTGGTCTTCCCGAAAAACTTTCGGGAGAAGAAACAGGGTATATTCTGCCATCCTTCGGCGACCGTTCGGTAACCCTTCTGTCATCCTTCGGGCAGGTAACGTTATTACCCTTGCTTTAGCCCGCATGCGATGCGGGGGAGTTTGACACTTTTTCTATATCGGTCCCGCATGCGATGCGGGGGAGTTTGACACTTTTTTCTATATCAGCCCGCATGCGATGCGGGAGAGTTTGACACTTTTTCTATATCGGTCCCGCATGCGATGCGGGGGAGTTTGACACTTCTTCTATAGTGACCCACATACGATGCGGGGGAGTTCGACACCTTTTTCTATATCGGTCCCGCATGCGATGCGGGGGAGTTTGACACTTTTTCTATATCAATATTACTTACAAAACCAATAAAAATGACAATACTCTTGCGTATTTGAAAAAATATCAGTAATTTTGCACCCGAATTACAGTTACACTATGGGACAAACTCATCATAACACACACTATCGGGAAGGCTATTGGGACTATCGCCAACCTGCAATATACCTGCTTACCTTTACTACCATTGACAGACGTCCTATATTAGGCTCCCTCATAGGAGACTGCAACAATGCACGCGTTGAGCCTTCTGAGGTAGGGAACATTGTTCTGCGCCAATTTGAGAGGCTCTCTAGTATTTGTCCGAATATTCGCATATTAGCAAAGCAACTAATGCCCGACCACTTCCATGGTATTCTCTATGTAACAGCCCCTCTGGAAAAGCATCTCGGCATATATATCCGCGGATTTAAGCAACAGTGTAACAAAGAGTATCGCCAACTAGTCGCGGTTGCGAACCGCGAAAGTTTAACACCCAACTCTTGTGTAGAACAAACTAAAGAGGTGTCAAAGTTTGATTGTTCGCAACAATCACTCAAGACAGGTATCGCTCTCTTTGCAACAGATTACTACCCGTCTCGTTTAAAAGGCCCCAGACAGTTACAAATCATGTTTGACTACCTCCGAGATAACCCTCGTCGATTGGCCGTCAAACGAACCCGCCCCGGATATTTCCGCATTCAGCGCAATGTCGTTATTGCAGGAACGACTTGCGACACAATTGGCAATCAACGCCTCTTACTTGCACCGCACTTAAAACCAGTACACGTTCGGCGAGTATGGAATCAAGAGCAGACACGAAACTATATGAATGAATGCATTATAGCAGCGCGCCAAGGTGCTATACTCATTTCTCCATTCATTAGTGAAACTGAACGTGCCGTTCGTGACGAAGCTCTTAAGGAACACCTCCCCATCATTATCGTGCATCACACATCGTTGCCAGAACTATATAAACCAGAACCGATGTTTTTTGATGCTTGCACAGAGGGACGTATTCTAATCATAGCTCCACAAGGTCAGCAATCTTCATCCTCAACCATTACTTACGCTCATTGTTCTGCGTTGAACCAATTTGCGGAGACTATTGTTTTAGAGAAATTCTCTTGTAAGTAATATCAATATTTCAAAGATCATTTGCATCCTACGTACATCCACCGAAGTGCTACGTGAATATGTACGCAAGAGATAGTACGCTAATTATATACGCGTACACGGGCTCATACACAGACGCGCACATAATGAACGTGCAAAGATAATACTTTTACTTTGTATATGCAAATAAATTTTACATTTTAATGTAAATTATTATCATTTTGCACGCAAAAACACAAAAAAAGCAGCCATTGGCTGCTAAAATAGGATAATATATAAGGGAAATTACTCCTTACGACGCTTGATGGCAACCGAGACACCATAAGCGGCAGCAAAACCAAGTAACACCCATGGGGCACCAACAGGAGAGGGGCCTTGTTCGCCAGGATCGTCTAAGCCTTCCTGTCCGCCTGCAGGGCCGCTAATCCTGTGCGGACCGGCTGCCGGAGCGTTAGTAGTAGTGTACATCTCCGTCGGATTATCAGCTCCGGGTTCGGTAATGGGCGATTCGTACGCCATCATCGGGAAGGCGCAGAAAGCACAAAAGAGTATCAAAAGATATGCACGTTTCATGATGCAGGATAGGTTAAAACTAAGCACTATATCTCAAAAAGCGTGCAAAGATAATACTTTTTTGTAATATATGCAAATATTTTTAGAAAAAAATACAAAAAAATATAGTTTTGCAAGGAAATATGGGGGTAGAGGAGTAGAGGAGTAGGGGAGTAGAGAGAAAAAAAACTATCTGCTCCAGATGAAGCAGATAGTTTTTTATTGACGAGGTCGTCGAGATTAGAGTTCGTCTTCGGCATTGCGGAGTTGAGCCTCACGCTCTGCACGAGCTGCTTGGATAGCAGCGTACTCTTCCGCATTATGAACAGACAGTTTTTGGAAGTCACGAAGACCCGTACCGGCAGGAATCAAGTTACCGCAGATAACGTTCTCCTTCATGCCCTCCAAGTAATCTACACGACCTTGGATGGCAGCCTCATTGAGCACCTTAGTGGTCTCCTGGAAGGAGGCAGCCGACATGAACGACTTAGTACCCAAAGCGGCACGCGTGATACCCATCAGGATCTGTTTAGCCGTAGCGCACATGGCGTCACGAGCAACGACGAGTTTCTTATCACGACGGCGGAGCGATGAGTTCTCATCGTGCAGACGACGAGCGGTAACGATCTGACCGGCATGGAGCACTTCACTCGCACCGGCATCGGTAACCACTTTCTTACCCCAGATACGGTCGTTCTCATCAAGGAAGTCAAGTTTATCTACCACTTGACCCTCAAGGTAACGCGTATCACCGGCATCTTGAATCTCAACCTTACGCATCATCTGACGAACGATGATCTCGAAGTGCTTATCGTTAATCTCTACACCTTGCAGACGATAAACGGCTTGCGCCTCATTGACGATATAGTCTTGTACGGCGGTCGGACCCTGGATAGCCAAGATGTCATCCGGCGTTACGGCACCGTCACTGAGAGCCACGCCGGCGCGAACATAGTCGCCTTCCTGAACGAGGATCTGCTTAGACAGCGGAATGAGGTATGCTTTCTGCTCACCGAGTTTAGAGGTGATGAAGAGTTCGCGATTACCACGTTTGATCTTACCGAAGGTAACCTCACCGTCGATCTCAGCCACGATAGCAGGATTGGACGGGTTACGAGCCTCAAAGAGCTCCGTTACACGAGGCAGACCGCCCGTGATATCACCAGCCGTACCGAAGGAACGGGTGATGGTGAACAAGAGGTCACCCACCTTAACGTCAGCGCCGTCCGGGTGAACGAGCATAGCCTTAACCGGCAAGTTATAGGTGCGGAGGATATTACCTTGAGCATCTACGATATGAGCCACCGGCATCTTGGTCTTATCACGCGTATCGGTGATAGAAACCTCTTTCTTACCGGTTTGCTCGTCGGTCTCGGTCTTGCAGGTAACGCCCTCTACCACGTCTTGGTATTGGAGGCGACCGTTCAACTCGATAACGAGAGCGGCTTTATACGGATCCCATTCGCAAACAACGGTACCCTTGTCGTATTTCTGACCCGGGGTAACGAAGAGTTTAGAAGCGTAGGGTATATTGAACGAAGTGAGAACGACACCGGTCTTCTCGTCCACGAGACGCATCTCGTTGAGACGGCTAACAACGATGGTATCGCCCGTTTCGGTGGTGATGGTACGGAGATCATCGATCTCGATCTTACCATCACGCGGGATAGCATAGGTATTCTGGGTAGCTGTGTTACCGGCAACACCACCGGAGTGGAAGGTACGCAGGGTCAACTGAGTACCGGGCTCACCGATAGCCTGAGCGGCGATAACGCCGACAGCCTCACCTTTCTGAACCATCTGACGGGTAGCCAAGTTACGACCATAACACTTAGCGCAGACGCCGTGTTTGGATTCGCACGTGAGGACGGAACGGATCTCCACTTCCTCTATACCGGCATCCTCGATAGCCTCGCAAGCTGCTTCGCGAATCTCTTCACCGGCAGCAACGATGAGTTTGCCCTTTTCATCTATTATATCGTGTACGGACACGCGCCCGAGGATACGTTGGGTAAGAGTAGCCACTACGTTATCGTTCTGCTTGATAGCGCGAGCGGTCAGACCACGCAGCGTACCGCAGTCCTCCTCGTTGATGATGACATCGTGCGATACATCGACCAGACGACGGGTCAGGTAACCGGCGTCTGCCGTCTTCAGAGCGGTATCAGCCAGACCCTTACGGGCACCGTGCGTAGAAACGAAGTACTCAAGCACGGACAGACCTTCCTTAAAGTTCGCCAGAATCGGGTTCTCAATGGTTTGACGACCTTCGGAAGCACCTGCTTTCTGAGGTTTAGCCATCAGGCCACGCATACCGGCTAACTGTTTGATCTGCTGTTTACTACCACGGGCACCGGAGTCCATCATCATGAAGACGGAGTTGAATCCTTGTTCGGCTTCCTCCATGTGCTTCATGAGCACTTCGGTAACTTGGCTATCGACTTTAGCCCAAGCGCCGATGACGTTGTTATAACGCTCGTCATCACCCATCTCACCGAAGTTATACATCTCGGTGATGTTCTCCACTTCAGCATTACCCTTAGCGATGAGTTCAGCTTTCTCCTCAGGAACGAGGATATCGTTCAAGTTAAAGCTCAAACCGCCTAAGAAGGCGCGGCGATAACCGAGGTTCTTAATATCGTCCAAGAACTGAGCCGTACGACTCACACCGCAAGTCTTGATGACTTGGGAGATGATCTTCTTCACAGCACCTTTCTTGAGGGTTACGTTTTGGTAACCTACCTCGGAGGGCACGTATTGGTTAACCATTACGCGACCGGGAGTGGTCTCGATGAGTTGGACAACGGGTTTGCCGTCCACGATATTCTTAATACGCACTTTAACGAGAGCGTGTATATCTACTTTACCTTCATTGAGGGCGATATTACACTCATCTACAGAAGAGAAGATGAGTCCTTCACCCTTCACGCCCTTACGGGGTTTGGTGATGTAATACAGACCGAGGATCATATCCTGCGACGGAACGGTGATAGGATTACCGTTAGCGGGGTCAAGGATATTGTGCGAACCGAGCATGAGCAGTTGAGCCTCCAGAATAGCCTCGTTACCTAAGGGTAAGTGAACCGCCATCTGGTCACCATCGAAGTCGGCGTTGAATCCGGCGCAAGCCAGCGGGTGCAGTTGGATAGCCTTACCCTCAATCATCTTAGGTTGGAAAGCCAAAATACCATGGCGGTGCAACGTCGGGGCACGGTTCAGCAGAACGGGGTGACCCTCCATGACGTGCTCCAGAATCTCCCAGATGACAGGTTCCTTGCGGTCGATGATACGTTTAGCCGATTTGACGGTCTTAACGATACCGCGCTCAATGAGTTTGCGGATGATGAACGGTTTGTATAGTTCGGCAGCCATGTCTTTAGGCAGACCGCACTCGTGCATCTTGAGTTCCGGACCTACGACGATAACCGAACGAGCGGAGTAGTCCACACGTTTACCGAGCAGGTTCTGACGGAAACGACCTTGTTTACCCTTGAGGGAGTCGGACAAGGACTTGAGAGGACGGTTAGCCTCGGACTTGATAGCGGTCGTCTTACGCGAGTTATCAAAGAGAGAGTCAACAGCCTCTTGGAGCATACGTTTCTCGTTACGGAGAATAACATCCGGAGCTTTGATCTCGATGAGTCGTTTGAGTCGGTTATTACGGATAATAACGCGGCGGTAGAGGTCGTTGAGGTCAGAGGTAGCGAAGCGACCACCATCCAGCGGAACGAGCGGACGCAGTTCGGGGGGCGTCACAGGAATGACTTGCAGAATCATCCACTCGGGACGGTTCTTACCCTTCGAAGCGCGGAAAGCCTCTACTACTTGCAGGCGTTTGAGGGACTCTTGTTTGCGCTGCATGGACGAGTCGGAATCGGCTGCGGCACGCAGTTGGTAACTGAGTTCGTCGAGGTTAATGGCAGAAAGCAGATCATAGACTGCTTCGGCACCCATCTTAGCCACGAACTTATTCTCGTTGCCATCCTCAAGCTCTTGGTTACCTTCGGGAAGGCGAGCTATGAGTTTGAGGTATTGGTCCTCATCAAGGAGCATGCGGTCTTCTACCACTTCACCATCAATCTCTTGACCGTTTAAGCAACCGGCGTGGAGGACGATGTATTTCTCGTAGTAGATAACGGCATCGAGTTGCTTGGTAGGAATACCGAGCAAAGCGGACATCTTAGAGGGCAGGGAGCGAAGGTACCAGATATGTGCAACGGGAACGACGAGTTTGATGTGACCCATACGTTCACGGCGCACTTTCTTCTCGGTTACTTTGACACCGCAACGCTCGCAGACAATACCTTTATAACGAATGCGTTTATATTTACCGCAATGGCACTCGTAGTCTTTGGTAGGACCGAAGATACGCTCGCAGAACAAACCGTCACGTTCGGGTTTGTAGGTGCGGTAGTTGATCGTTTCCGGTTTAAGCACTTCGCCGCTGGAGATGGACATGATCTCATCGGGAGAGGCGAGGCCAATGGTTATTTTAGAAAAACCGGTTTTCTTAGTGTTATCTTGTTTTAAAGCCATAATTGTAATGATTTATTCCAAAGTAATCGAGAGGGCAAGACCTTGTAACTCGTGTAACAAAACGTTGAGGGATTCGGGGATACCGGGAGTCGGCATCGGTTCGCCCTTCACGATAGCCTCGTAAGTACGAGCACGACCGGTAACGTCATCCGACTTAACGGTCAGAATCTCTTGCAGTACGTGAGCAGCACCGTGAGCCTCGAGAGCCCAAACCTCCATCTCACCGAAACGTTGACCACCGAACTGAGCTTTACCGCCCAGAGGTTGTTGGGTAATCAAACTGTACGGACCAATGGAACGAGCGTGCATCTTATCGTCCACCATGTGACCTAACTTCATGAAGTAGGTTACACCCACGGTAGCTAACTGGTCGAAAGGTTCACCGGTCTCACCGTTATAGAGTTGTGTTTGACCGGCGCGTGGCAGACCGGCTTTGTCGGTCCACTCGTTGAGCGAGTCAAGTGTACAACCATCGAAGATAGGCGTAGCGAACTTAACACCCAGTTCCTTACCAGCCCAACCGAGAACAGCCTCGAAAATCTGACCGATATTCATACGAGAAGGCACACCCAGCGGGTTGAGGACGATATCAACGGGCGTTCCGTCTGCCATGAACGGCATATCCTCTACGCGCACGATGCGCGATACAATACCTTTATTACCATGGCGACCTGCCATCTTATCACCTACGCGAATCTTACGTTTCTTGCAGACATAGACTTTCGCCATTTGGATGATGCCGTTGGGCAGTTCGTCACCGATGGTGAGGTTGAACTTATTACGCTTGAGTTCAGCTTCCATCTCTTTGCGCTTGTTGATGTAGTTCATCACGCAACGAGCAGCGAGGTCGTTCTTCTCGGCATCCATGGTCCAACCCTCGAGCATAACGGTATCGTAATTGATTTGGTTGAGACGCTCCTTAGAGAAGTGCTGACCCTTGCTGAGCAACTCCGTTCCAAGAATATCCTTCACGCTATTGGCTTGGTTGTTCTTGAGGATATAAGCCAACTTATCAATGAGTTGTTGACGCAGAATCTCGGCTTGCTCTTTGAAGCGAGCGTCCATCTTAGCGATTTTCTCCTTATCCTCTTGTTTAGCCTTGCGGTCTTTTTGTGCGCGAGTATAGAGTTTCTTATCAATAATAACACCATCGAGTGAGGGGCTGGCTTTCAAAGAAGCGTCCTTCACATCACCGGCCTTGTCACCGAAGATGGCCTTCAGCAGTTTCTCTTCGGGAGAAGGATCGGTCTCACCCTTAGGCGTGATCTTACCAATCATGATATCACCGGGTTCGATATGAGCACCGATACGGATGATACCGTTCTCGTCCAAGTCCTTGGTAGCTTCCTCGCTGACGTTCGGGATATCGGAGGTGAACTCCTCAAGTCCACGTTTGGTCTCACGAACCTCGAGCAGTTGCTCTACTACGTGAACGGATGTGAACATATCCTCACGAACGATACGCTCGGAGAGCACGATAGCATCCTCGTAGTTGTAACCCTTCCAAGGAATATAAGCCACCTTAAGGTTCTTACCTAATGCCAGTTCGGCATTCTCGGTAGCGTAACCTTCGGTTAAGATCTGACCCTTGGTCACCTTGTCGCCCTTACGAACGATAGGACGCAGGTCGATGGTGGTGTTTTGGTTCGTCTTTTGGAACTTAGGCAGTTTGTACTCTTTCTCGGCGGGTTCGAAGGAGATGAAATCCTCCATGTCCGTACGATCGTACATCACCTTGATGACATCAGCATCAACGTAAGTCACTGTACCATCACCCTCGGCAGCCACTTGGGTGCGCGAGTCTTGGATGAGTTGACCTTCGATACCGGTTCCAACGATAGGTGCTTCAGGACGTAACAAAGGTACGGCCTGGCGCATCATGTTCGATCCCATCAAAGCACGGTTAGCATCATCGTGCTCCAAGAAAGGAATGAGGGCAGCAGCGATAGAAGCAATCTGCGAAGGAGCAACGTCCATAGCATTGATCTGCTCGGGTGCTACAACGGGGAAGTCTGCTTCGTAACGAGCCTTAACCTTATTGCGAATGAACTTACCATCCTTGTCCAGTGGAGCGTTACCTTGTGCCACGGTCATGTTCTCTTCATCTTCAGCGGTGAGGAACATAACATGGTCGTTATTGAGGTCAACGACACCATTCTCTGCCTTACGATAAGGCGTCTCAATGAAACCGAGGTTATTGATCTTAGCGTAGATACAGAGGGACGAGATCAGACCGATGTTCGGTCCTTCCGGCGTCTCGATAGGACAGAGACGACCATAGTGTGTATAGTGTACGTCACGAACCTCGAAACCTGCACGGTCACGACTCAGACCGCCGGGACCTAAGGCAGACATACGACGTTTATGGGTAATCTCAGCCAAGGGGTTCTGTTGATCCATGAACTGGCTCAGAGCGTTGGTACCGAAGTACGAGTTGATAACGCTGGAGATAGCCTTAGCGTTGATGAGGTCGGTCGGCGTGAAGACCTCGTTATCGCGAACGTTCATGCGCTCACGAATGGTGCGAGCCATACGGTTCAGACCGATACCGAACTGGTTGAACAGTTGCTCACCCACGGTGCGAACACGACGGTTGGAGAGGTGGTCGATATCGTCCACTTCGGCATTGGAGTTGATGAGCTGAATGAGGTACTTGATGATCTCAATCATATCCTCCTTCGTCAGCACGCGTGTCTCGGCGGGGATGTTCATATTAAGCTTACGGTTGATGCGGTAACGACCTACATCGCCTAAGTCATAACGTTTCTCCGAGAAGAAGAGGTTTTGGATAACCTCGCGAGCGGTAGCATCATCGGCAGGCTCTGCATTACGCAGTTGGCGATAGATGTACAGAACGGCCTCTTTCTCCGAGTGAGAGGGGTCTTTTTGGAGGGTGTTGAAGATATACGAGAAATCGTTCTCGCGCTCCTCTTCCTTGTGGAGAAGAAGGGCCTTAACGCCGGACTCTAAGATCGTTTGTACGTTCTCAGCCGTCAGTTCGGATTCGCGCTCAAGGATAACCTCATTACGCTCGATGGTAACCACCTCACCGGTGTCCTCATCAACGAAGTCTTCGGTCCAAGCCTTCATTACGTTACCGGCTAAGCGACGACCGATGTATTGCTCAAGAGTAGCCTTGCTTACTTTGATTTCCTCTGCCAGATCGAAGCAGTCTAAGATATCCTTATCGGATTCGAAGCCGATGGCGCGGAGTAGGGTAGTAACAGGCAGTTTCTTCTTACGGTCGATATAGGCATACATGACCTTGTTGATATCGGTAGCAAACTCAATCCATGATCCACGGAAGGGGATGATACGAGCGGAATAGAGTTTGGTTCCGTTGGAGTGCATACTCGTGCCGAAGAACACACCGGGTGAACGGTGCAGTTGGCTAACGATGACGCGCTCAGCACCATTGATAACGAAAGTGCCTTTGGGGGTCATGTACGGAACAGTGCCCAGATAAACGTCTTGGATGACGGTATCAAAATCCTCATGATCGGGGTCTGAGCACGAGAGCTTCAGTTTAGCTTTGAGTGGAACACAGTAAGTCAAACCGCGGAGTAAGCACTCTTCAATGGAGTAGCGGGGCGGTTCAACGCTGTAGTCTAAGAACTCAAGCGAGAAGCTATTACGGGTGTCCTGAATCGGGAAGTTCTCGCAGAACACTTTGTAGAGTCCTTCTTGACGACGTTGCTCAGGAGTTGAATCCATTTGCACGAAATCCCTAAAGGACTTGAGTTGGATGTCCAAAAAGTCAGGATACGGCATTTGCTGTTGCATGGCCGAGAAGTTGACTCTTTGCGTTTTTTGTTTTGTTGCCATTCTTTTTAATGGTTTAATGGTTTAACAGAAGTAAACTTTTGGTAATTAGTTATTTAGAGCTAAATAGATGGTTTGTGTTTTTAATATTCTTTTAACTAAACCGCAAATTTATTACCAAACATTAATAAGTTTTTAACTTTCTGTCATATTGAGAGAAAAAGGTTTAGACCCCCTGTTAAGGGATCTAAACCTATTACCGGTTACCGGTTAGGAACTTACTTGAGTTCTACAACAGCGCCTACTTCTTCGAGGGCTTTCTTGAGAGCCTCAGCAGCTGCTTTGTCAAGACCTTCCTTAACGGTAGCAGGAGCAGCGTCTACGATATCCTTAGCCTCTTTCAGACCAAGACCGGTTTGCTCTTTCACAGCCTTAACGACTTGCAGTTTTTGTGCACCAGCCTCTTTGAGAACTACGTCGAAGGAAGTCTTCTCTTCAGCGGCAGCAGCCTCACCGGCAGCAGCGGGAGCAGCAACAGCAACAGCTGCAGCAGCGGGTTCAATACCATACTCGTCTTTCAATACTTGAGCGAGTTCGTTAACTTCCTTAACAGTAAGGTTTACTAATTGTTCAGCAATAGCTTTAATATCTGCCATAATTGTGATATTTAAATGGTTAATAAATGTTTTTTTTCTTTTTTTTTAAGCGGCCTTATTCAGGTCTTTCACCCAGCGTTTTGAGGACGCCGTGGATGGTTGTACCTCCGGATTGGAGTGCAGAAACGACATTCTTAGCAGGCGATTGCAACAGAGCAACGATATCTGCGATAAGTTCGTTCTTGGACTTGATAGCGGAAAGGAACTCGAGGTTTTGAGCGCCAACGTAAACGGTTTCTTCTACGTAAGCAGCTTTGAGTTCGGGTTTAACGCCTTCTTTACCCTTAGCGGCTTTAACGATATCCTTAATCAGCTTAGCAGGAGTATTGCCCGTATTGCAAAGCATGAGAGCGGTGTTACCTTTAAGAGCCTCGAACAGAGTAGCGTCGATTCCTTTAGCTTCCATAGCCTTCCTGAGCAGCGTGTTCTTTGCCATAACGAGTTTGATGTCGTTCTTGAAGCATTGGCGACGCAGTTCAGAAGTTTTTTCAGCGTTGAGACCTTCGATGTTGGTCAGGTAGAAATGTTGATATTGACCTAAAGTCTCTTGAAGTTCGCTAATAAGCGCGGTTTTATCTTCTTTTTTCATAATTGCTTAATGTTTTAGAGAGTTTTAGTATCAACTTTAATTCCTTGACTCATCGTGCTTGAGATATAAACACTCTTGATGTATTCACCCTTAGCGGTAGCGGGTTTGAGTTTGATAATGGTTTGGATGAACTCATTAGCATTCTCAGCAATCTTCGCAGCCTCGAAGGATACTTTACCAATAGAGGTATGAACGATACCGAATTTATCAACCTTGAAGTCGATCTTACCTTGTTTAACCTCCTTAACGGCTTTCGCAACGTCCATGGTTACGGTACCGGATTTGGGGTTAGGCATCAATCCACGAGGACCGAGAACACGACCTAAAGCACCAATCTTACCCATGATTTGAGGCATGGTGATGATGACATCAATGTCGGTCCAACCGCCCTTGATCTTCTCGATATATTCGTCCAATCCAACGTAGTCAGCACCTGCCTCTTTAGCAGCTGCTTCCTGGTCGGGAGTACATAATGCAAGAACGCGAACCACTTTACCGGTTCCATTCGGGAGCGAAACGACGCCGCGAACCATTTGGTTAGCCTTACGGGGGTCAACACCCAGACGTACGTCAATGTCCACAGAAGCATCGAACTTAGTGGTGGTGATCTCTTTTACAAGAGCACTGGCTTCTGCGATAGTGTAGAGCTTACCTGCTTCAATCTTCTCAGCAGCAAGCTTTTGATTTTTTGTCAATTTTGCCATAGTTTTCGAAGATTAAATTATTTAACGGTAATACCCATGCTACGTGCGGTACCAGCAACCATCTTCATAGCCGATTCAACGGTGAAGCAGTTGAGGTCAGTCATCTTATCGGTTGCGATCTGTTGGCATTGTTCCTTGGTGATGGAAGCCACTTTGGTACGGTTAGGTTCAGCACTGCCGCCCTTAACCTTTGCAGCCTCAATCAGTTGAACAGCTACCGGAGGAGTCTTAACGATAAAATCGAACGACTTGTCAGCATAAACGGTGATAACTACGGGCAATACTTTACCCGCTTTTTCTTGCGTTCTGGCATTAAATTGTTTACAAAACTCCATAATGTTGACGCCCTTCGAACCTAAAGCAGGTCCTACGGGAGGAGCCGGATTGGCTGCGCCGCCCTTGATTTGAAGTTTAATAAAACCAGCAATTTCTTTAGCCATAGTTTTGTTAAATAGTTTTGGCGATACAAACGACTATTACATCTCTCGCCGGGTTAATAAATAAACTACCGAGTAGTCCAAACGGTCAGAGACCTTCTACTCTTTCTCTACCTCACCGAAACCAAGTTCAACCGGAGTCTGGCGATCAAAGATCGTAACCTCCACTTTGAGCTTGTGTTTGTCTTGCAGAACTTCTTGAATGACACCACTGAATCCGTTGAAAGGACCATTGATGACTTTCACTTTTTCGCTGACGAAAAACATCTCCTCGAGTTGCAAATCCAAATCTGCCTCGTCCACATTGCCGACAATCTTATTGATTTCAGCTTGTGATACCGGTGCAGGTTTTGTGGAAGCTTTACCTTCACTTAGGAATCCGAGAACATTAGGGATGTTGCGGAGAAGAGGGTAACACTCATCAGTCAGATTACATTCTACGAGTACATAGCCAGGAAGCAGATTGCGCTCCTTAATGGTGCGCTTTCCGTTCTTAAGGGCTACCACTTTCTCGGTGGGAATGAGAACTTGAGAAACATACTCCTTAAACAGCGACGAAGTGATCAAGGCACCTTCGATATACTCTTTTACCTTGTTCTCTTTTCCGCTGATAGCACGGAGTACATACCATTTAAAGTTGTTTTCAGCCATAACTCAATTTGCTTAGAGTAATTTGTAGATAGCTCTCATAATGTTTTCAAAGCCGAGATCCATCACCCATACAATCAGTGCCAGCACAAGGGAAGCAACCAGCACAATTACAGACGATTGAGTCAACTCTTTACCAGAGGGCCAACTTACTTTGTGAATCATTTCATCATACGATGCTTTAATGTTTTCTACAAGTTTCATATTAGTAGAGTTTTTTAATTAATATTCTTTTATTAGTTGTCGCTTACCGCTTGTTACTGACAATACCCAACTAACCTCAGTTTAGCCTTTTTCACAACGAAAGGGGCGTCACTGACGTCATTGGAAGCTATGTTGTAACATGTTGGTCTTGCGACCTTAGCACAGAAGGCAGGAATCGAACCCACATTGACGGTTTTGGAGACCGCTCTCCTACCATTGGAGGACTTCTGTATAAATGTTCGGGGCTCGATGCCCCAAACATTTATTATTTAAGTCTTGGCATTTATTAATCCAATACTTTCGTGATTTGGCCGGAACCAACGGTACGACCACCTTCACGGATAGCGAAACGAAGACCCTCAGAGCAAGCTACCGGATAGATAAGCTTAACTTGAATCTCGAGGTTATCGCCCGGCATTACCATCTCAGTTCCTTCGGGGAGAGTGATCTCACCGGTAACGTCCATGGTACGGATGTAGAATTGAGGACGATAGTGGTTGTGGAACGGAGTGTGACGGCCACCCTCTTCCTTCTTCAGGATATAAACGGAAGCCTTGAATTCCTCGTGAGGTTTAACAACACCCGGGTGGGTGATAACCATACCACGCTTAACTTCGTCTTTATCAATACCACGCAACAACAGACCTACGTTATCACCAGCCTCACCTTGATCAAGGAGTTTGCGGAACATTTCCACACCGGTAACAACGGACTTCTTACCGTCGCAGCCTAAACCGATTAATTGAACCTCATCACCCACTTTGATGATACCGGTCTCAATACGACCAGTAGCAACGGTACCACGACCGGTGATAGAGAAGACGTCCTCAACGGGCATCAAGAAAGGTTTATCAACAGCGCGAGGAGGCAGTTGGATCCAAGTGTCAACAGCATCCATAAGCTCCATAACCTTATCCTCCCATTCAGCAACACCATTCAGTGCACCAAGGGCAGAACCACGGATAACGGGAGTATTGTCACCATCGAACTCGTAGAAGCTCAACAGTTCGCGCATTTCCATCTCAACGAGATCCAACATCTCAGCATCGTCAACGAGGTCGCACTTGTTCATGAATACAACCAGACGAGGAACGTTCACTTGGCGAGCGAGCAGGATGTGCTCACGGGTTTGAGGCATAGGACCATCAGTAGCAGCTACAACGATGATAGCACCGTCCATTTGGGCAGCACCGGTAACCATGTTCTTTACATAGTCAGCGTGCCCCGGGCAGTCTACGTGTGCGTAGTGACGGGTAGCGGTTTGATACTCAACGTGAGCGGTGTTAATGGTAATACCACGCTCTTTCTCTTCAGGTGCGTTATCGATAGAATCGAAGGAACGCAACTCAGACAGACCTTTCTTAGCCA
>JAKSNF010000002.1 GCA_024400115.1 Paludibacteraceae bacterium
GTTAGGGACCGGTCTGCAAAACCGGGGACAGCGGTTCGAATCTGCTACCGACCTCACGAAATGCCGCCTAATTGGGCGGCATTTTTGCAAACAGGAAGCAGAGGAGAAGAAAGGCAAATAAAAGTAATAGATGGCAAACATAGTTGAAGATATTACGAAACAAGAGTATAAGTACGGTTTCACAACCAATGTGGATACCGACATCCTTGCACACGGCCTCAATGAGGACGTTATTCGCACTATATCTGCCAAGAAAGGAGAACCCCAATGGCTCCTGGACTTCCGCCTCAAAGCCTACCGTAAATGGCTCACCATGCCCGTTCCTACATGGGCACACCTTGATATACCCGATATCGACTTCCAAGCTATCTCTTATTACGCTGCGCCTAAGAAACAAACACAAACAAGCGGCGAGATAGACCCTGAGATACAGAAGACTTTTGATAAACTCGGTATTCCCTTAGAGGAACGCGCTGCATTAGCCGGGAACATGGCAGTGGATGCAGTCATGGACTCCGTCAGCGTCAAAACGACCTTCCGTGAGACACTCGCCAAACAGGGTATCATCTTTTGCTCTATCTCCGAAGCCGTTCGGGAACACGAAGACCTCGTTAAGCAGTACCTCGGTTCGGTCGTTCCCTATGGTGACAATTTCTATGCGGCTCTTAACTCCGCCGTCTTCTCCGATGGCAGTTTCGTTTATATACCTAAAGGTGTTCGTTGCCCGATGGAACTCAGCACTTATTTCCGTATCAACGCCGGTAACACGGGTCAGTTTGAGCGCACACTCCTCATCGCCGACGAGGGCGCTTACCTCAGTTATTTAGAGGGCTGTACGGCACCGATGCGCGATGAGAACCAACTGCACGCTGCCATCGTGGAGATTATCGTACACAAAGACGGAGAGGTTAAGTACTCTACCGTTCAGAATTGGTATCCGGGTGACAAAGAGGGGCGCGGAGGCATATATAATTTCGTAACCAAACGCGGCATTACGTATGAGAACGCCCGCCTCAGTTGGACGCAAGTAGAAACCGGTAGTGCCATCACGTGGAAATATCCGTCCTGTATCTTACGGGGAGACAACAGCAGTGCCGAGTTCTATTCGGTAGCCGTAACAAATAATT
Source organism: Paludibacteraceae bacterium (assembly GCA_024400115.1). Taxonomy (GTDB): domain Bacteria; phylum Bacteroidota; class Bacteroidia; order Bacteroidales; family Paludibacteraceae; genus Colicola. The sequence continues at coordinate 1,128 of JAKSNF010000002.1, forward strand.
ACCAGCAAGCCGACACGGGAACGAAGATGATTCACTTAGGTAAGAACACTCGTTCCAAGATCATATCTAAGGGTATTAGTGCCGGACATAGTCAAAACGCTTATCGTGGACTAGTTAAGGTAGCATCGGGTGCAGATAATGCTCGTAACTACAGCCAATGTGACTCGTTGTTACTGGGTTCGCTATGCGGTGCCCACACATTCCCCGACATGCAGATAGCCAATCCTACCGCCGTGGTGGAGCATGAGGCCACGACGTCTAAGATATCCGAAGACCAACTCTTTTACTGCCAACAGCGTGGCATAGGTATAGAAGATGCCGTAGGACTGATCGTCAACGGTTATGCCAAAGAGGTGATGGACAAACTGCCGATGGAGTTTGCCGTAGAAGCACAAAAACTGCTACAAGTCAGTTTGGAAGGCACGATAGGTTAGGAACGCTTTTTCATCATCACATCGAGGATCATTCGATCCGTTTCTCGCATAGCTTCTTTGCCCAAAGAAGTTAGATTGTGAATCGACTGATCAACATCATCATCCACTATACCCTCTAACGAATTAGAGTGGCGATGATCTATCGCCAAGACGGCAGACAGGACTGCCGTTCCTACGCCACTGGTCACTTTGAGAGCGCAACCGGGTTTGGCGCCGTCGCAGATCATACCCGTTATGTTCGCTACCATGTTCTTAACCGCATAGGTTATTTCCTCATATCCGCCACCCATCAGCATGGTCAGGCCGCAGCACGAACCGATAGAAGCAACCACGCAACCGCATAGTGCGGACAAGCGTCCAAGGGATTGTTTGATATAAATGACGGTTAGATGACTAAGCGCTAAGGCGCGCAATAAAGTCTCGTGATCAATATTGTTCTCTTGCGCATACACAACCACTGGATTAGTAGCCACAATACCTTGGTTACCACTTCCCGAATTACTCATAACCTCCACCATCTGTCCTCCCATCCGAGCATCACAGGCACCACTGGTATAAGCCAAAATCTTAGTGAACGTAGTGTTTCCGAAGATACACTGATTAGCATGATCATGCAACATCTTACCTACACCATGACCACTGTCTTTGACAAACGACAGGTCTGCTGCCGCCATATTCACTTGAGCTACTTCGTCTAAAAAAGACAATTTCTCCAAAGGAACGGAGGTAGCGTATTCCCACACTTTACGGAGGGTTAACGGCTCTTGCTCCAAAGACATCTCATCAGTCGAGGTCGTATCTTCATACAAAACGGCATCATCCTTTTGAACTAAAGTAAAATGCGTGTGCGAACCACTGATAACCGTTACGGCACGATGGTTAGCGGCGGTAACGGTGACATGAATATAGAGCATTTCTTGTGTATCATAATCCACAGAGATGTGCATATCCGTTTGCGTCAAGTAGTGTTTAGCTTGTTCAACAGCAGCAGGTGTGGTATCCCGAATAACTTCTAACAATAATTCACTTTTACCTATAGTAGCACCCAGCGCAATCGCAATAGGAAGACCTATCATTCCTGTGTTGGGAATACCTACGCCCATGGCATTTTTAAATAGATTAGGAGATAAGCGAACGTCTATCGTTTCGGGAAAACAACCTAATGTTTCCCTTGCTTTGGCGACGCACAAAGCAACGGCTATCGGTTCCGTGCAACCAATGGCAAGCACCACTTCTTGGTGCAAAAGTTGCTCAATAAGCATGTCATTCATAGTAAAAAACTCATTTTTTTGCAAAAAAATTTGCATATATCAAAAAAAAGCTGTATCTTTGCAGCCGATTTCGCAAATAAGCGATTTATTTATCGCGGAGTAGAGCAGTGGTAGCTCGTCAGGCTCATAACCTGAAGGTCGGTGGTTCGATCCCATCCTCCGCAACTAACTCGGGGTTCATCCGGAGTTACGGGATGTGGCGCAGTCCGGTAGCGCAACGGTCTGGGGGACCGGAGGTCGCAAGTTCAAATCTTGTCATCCCGACTATAAAAAAGAACGTTGGTTCTTTTTTTTTGTCTGTATGCCAATCTTCTCCACAGAAGTTCTTATCTCGTTTCACTCGAACGATTATAACTTATCTCGTTTCACTCGAACGAACTGCGCGCTTCGCGCTCTGTGCAAATCTTGTCATCCCGACAAAAACTAAGAGTTTTTGCTCTTTTTTTTATTCCATTAACTTATCCTCCAACAACGAGTAGTTCTCTTCCGTAACGGAGATTAGTTTTGCTCCTTGGATTATGAGGGCTTTATTAAACGACTCGTTCTTCTTTGCTAAATCAATATACCAGTCTGCCTCCTTGATATTCTCAAAACGAGATATACGCAAGGCGCAACCTCCAGCATAAGCGGGAAGCGTTTGAATATCAAAGTCACGAACGAGGAACTGCGAGAAGTTAAACAACGCTACCTCGTAGAGCATCTTATTGAGTACCTGTTCCTCCTCGGAGGGTAAGGTGATAATCACATAAGAAGCAACTTCCGTATTATCCGACCACTGCTTGGTGGTGGGTTCGTCCTCAACACTAATGGTGGACTGTTCGCGCTTATTTTCCAACGACGATAATGCCCCACCGCGTTTGGCTTCCATGCCTTGATTCATCATAGCAAGCATGTCCTTGGCTTTGGCACTGAGTTCAGAAGAAGGATACCTCTCTACCATGGTTTCTAATTCTGCCACAAAAGCCTGTTGTCCCTCCGAGCGGGCTACCGCTACGGCGTTAAGAAAGAGGAAACGCGGGATTAAATCGCTCTCAGGATAGAGGTGTTCCGCTACTTGTTTATTGGTCTTAACGGTCTTGAACTGTCCCTGCTTAAAGGCATAATAAGTCTGCTCGTAGAGAGAATCTTGCGCCTTATGCTCCGCCATCATGGCAGACAACTGTTCGGCAGTAAGTTGTTTCACTTGCATCTGCGGTGTAGGATAAGCAGGATAACGACGATAGAGTTCTGCCAAGGTCTCGTTGGCTAAGTTCATATCCCCTAACCGAATAGCATAAATCTCCACCATATTATATAACGCGCGCGCGAGGAGTGTATCCGACGCATTAAGGTCTTCTTGCGTCTTAGGTATCTGTTGGAAATAATAGAGCGGATTATGCCTATCATCCACCGGTTGGGTGGTTGGATTCTTCGTTTGCATTGAATCGGCGTTCAGAGAGGTTGTGTCATTGATCATTGTTCCATCGTCCATATTCATAGAGGACACACCCGCCTTACTCATGCGGCGCCAATTATCTTCGAGCGAGCGGTTGTTCCAACGCTTATTAAACTCTTGTTTACCCGAGCGCAGTAAGGAGGCGTTGTAGAAATACCAGTCTGCCGAACCGCCACCACCACCTAACATATTGAGTGTATTAACACTACTCAGTCCGCCTTGTTGAGCTTCGCGTTCTGCCAAAGCAGCCTGTTCAGCTGCTTTCTTTTCGGCATCAATAAGGTCAGCCACAATCTGTTCACACACTTTCATCTGCTCCTTTTCCGTCATGCGACTGAGACGTTGGAGCGAGTCTTGCAAAGTCACCGTATTAACCTCTTGTATGAGAGCGTCTAACACCTCGGCTCTACGACTGAGGCGGACATAGTCCTCGTTGTCTGAAGTCAAGATTGTTACCACCTCGTTATAGCACGGTTGGGCTTTGGTGTAGTTCTGTAAGTCGAAATATAAATCGCCTGCCGTAACCAGCACTTGCGCTTTAGCCAATCCCGCTTGGGTGCTCTTCTCGATGGCTAAGTCGAAATATTCTAAGGCTTTAGCAGTATCTCTTGCATTGAGGTATATACGTCCCGCCGCACCGTAAATAACGTCTAAGCGGTCTTTGTTCTTCTCTAATTTAGCCATCTTCAACAAGCCCTTCACTCCGTCTAGACCTTGCTGCTGCGCCATGTTAATACGAGCATTGACATCCATCTCCACGGGTGGGGTCATACGAATCACTTTCTTATAGCACGAAGCCGCAGCCGAGGCGTTGCCTTCTAATTCGTATAGTTGAGCGAGCACAAACTCAAAACGCGGACGGTACATCTTGCGTTTCTCTTCCGGAAGAGCAATCTTGACATACGGAATAGCGGCGTGGTATTGTTTGGTCTTGAGCAGGTAATCCGCCATGTGTGCCGAATAAAGAGGAGCGTTCTTCCGACTGAGGTCGTCCACCTTAATACGACGGAGCAGGTCTTCGGCTTCGTAGTACCACCCCATCTCAGCATAGGCACGAGCTATCCATAATTGGCAGCAGGCCTGTATATCGGCATCGTTCTGATAGTGCTTGAGTACATAGGTGAAGGTTCCTATACTACCTAAGAAATCTCCCTTATGAAACTCCGCTTGTCCCAGACGAAGCCAAGCATTCCCCATCTCGTTATTAAACTCCTCAGACTCGAGCCATAGTTTATACTTAGGGTCTTTACGTTTCTTGGGGTCGGGCTTGGGTTTGGCTTTAATAGAGTGCAGTTTAATGCACTTACGGCATTTCTCTATCGTCACGTCCATTTGAGACGCGGCGGCTTGAGCGGCATCGTGATTAGAGACGGGATAAAGGTTGATGACTTGGGTGAAGTCGTCTTCGTTAGCATTATTGATGGCTTGTAAGCCTTCTGTATAGGAGTTATTTCCGTTATAGAGGATGTTATAACGCACCTTCATCTGGTGAAAAGCCCGTGTCGCCGGCGTATTCTTCGTCGTCGAACAAGCGGTCAGGACCACCAATAAAACAAACCATATGACTTTAAACTTTCTCAACTCTAAACTACTCTAAACTCTAAACTCTCCACTCTAAACTAACCCGTTCACATGGCTGGGGGCGGGCACAAACTCCTTCACGTATAGTGGGTCAAAGTACGCTAACGCTTTCCCTTCTACATAAGCTTGACGCGGTAACGCCTCGGCTACACTACCCATAAACTGTGCCTCGGGCACGATATCGGGTACAAAATGAGCATGCTCCGACACTATGGTGGTGGCACACTTCATCGCTCCGTCACCAAAGAAATATACCTCGTGCTCTTCTAACTCCGCTTGCCACGACTCACTATCCACTATCTTAGCTTCCACTTCCCCTATCTGCCCTAATTCGGGAGTATAAAGAGCCGTATAAACCTCCATCCGACGAGCATCTATCATAGGACAGAGGATTGAGGATTGAGGATTGAGGATGGAGGATTGAGATATGAAGGAGGCGGCAAGAACTTGGGTGGTAGGGAGAGGTAATAGGGGGATAGAAAGACCATAGCAAAGGCCTTTCGCCAGACTCGCGCCGATGCGCAATCCCGTATAACTACCCGGTCCCTCAGAGAGGGCTACGCCGTCTAAAGTCCATTGCTGCTCTTTGGCTTGAGCGAGCAGTTCTTCTACAAAACAGGGCAATAACTGTGCATGATTACCCCCTGAACGAGAGATACGTGCGGCAACGGGTTGACCATTGATTACGACGGCTGCCGAACAGACAGTAGTGCTTGTTTCTATGCAAAGTAACGTCATATTCTTCAAAATAGCGTGCAAAGATAAAGATTTATTTGCATATATGCAAATTTATTATTACTTTTGCAACAAAATTCACTACTATGAGCAAACATATTGTTGTTTTTACCGGTGCCGGAGTGAGCGCCGAGAGCGGATTAGGTACTTTCCGCGATAGTGATGGACTATGGGAGAAATACCGCATCGAGGATGTGTGTACCCATGATGCATGGTTGCATAACCCGCAACTCTGTGTCGATTTTTACAACGCCCGACGCAAAGACACCTTAACGGCGCAACCGAATGCTGCGCACTATGCTATCACCCGTTTGCAAGAGGCTTTTCCCGACACACAGATTATCACGCAGAATATCGACGACCTCCACGAGCGGGCAGGAAGTAAAAACATCACCCACTTACATGGCGAGATAACCAAACTGCGTAGTGAAGATGACGAACTGGCAACGGTACCTCTGGTTGGTTGGGAGCAACACTATGGAGACCGTCACCCAAACGGATCGTTGCTCCGGCCGTATATCGTCTTCTTTGGAGAGGGTGTGCCCTATTTCTCGCAAGCATGCGCTATTGCTTCCGAGGCGGATATACTGATTGTAGTAGGTACCAGCCTCAATGTCTATCCGGCAACCTCATTGTTGCAGTATGCCCCGATGAATGCCACCATCTACGTGGTAGATCCGGGCATGCCCGAGTTTGGTCCCTATCGAGATAAAATACAACACCTCCGGAAGAAAGCTTCCGAAGGTGTGCCAGAATTAGTGGATATGTTAATACTACGGGAAAAAACTTCCTAAATAAAATTGAACTCCAATTGAGAATCCTTTGTGATATTGGTGATTAGTTATAGGGAAACTATAATCTGCCTTTATCTCAAATGGCATTTTTCTAATATTCGTAAACTGCAAAGCTACGCCCACAAACGCTCCCATCTGCATCGTTTGTTGGTCAAATTCATACGTACTTTTTAAGGCTTTATACACATGTCTAATATCTACCGCGCATCCTCCATAAGGATCCAAAGAGAGCCATTTGCAAACAGGGAAATATAGTCTCATTTCCGGTTTATAATTGAAAATTCTCTCATTAGAGCCAACCTTTGCCTCCAAATTAATGGGAGATATACCTAATATCCACAATCTAAAACTAAGTAAGGAGGCATTCAACCAATGGCTCTTGTCTGTTATTGCATACCTATACCCCACTCCCACATATGACAACGCAAAGCGTCCGGAATAATCAAAGAAGGGACGAACCCACTGTGTTTTGTGTTTCTCCGGAGAGCGAGTGATATCGGTGTGTGTAGTAGTATTGATATGAGAATCTATCTCCTTAGTAGGTTTTGTAGGGGGAGTGTTGGTAGGGGGAGTGTTGGTGGGGGGAGTGTTGGTAGGGGGAGTGTTGGTAGGGGGAGTAACAGTGGGTGTGGTATTGGTAGATGGCACCCTTGTTTGGGTAGAAATATTATGACTATAGATGTTAGCTGGAGTGTCCGAAAGGTATGAAATGCCCGTTGTACTGGTAAAATCCATTACGCAGCATATTCTATATGTAGAATGTTTATCAATGGCTACACCTACGGAATGATAGATTCCATTTAAGCAATTTTTTCTATGTCCCAACGAACTCACTCCTCTATCTACGAGCAGTTGTAGAACAATATCACGCCCGGTAGTTATTCCGTAGCTACAATTCTCGCCGTAAGCACCATATTTAAAATAGTCAGAGAGTGGCGCACATTGTCGTCTATCGTGACCAGTAATACCATATTCGCCGCTCTCTTTTGCCCAACAACGTGCTGCCTCAGTCATACCCTCATGAACAGTTAGAGGATCAACCGGAGTCATCGTGTTTAATGTATTTTCCAAAGTGGTAACATAACTATCTCGAGGTGTTTCCCCACTTACCTCTATACGCGCAAATTTCTTAGGATATAGGCGAGCTAAGTTATTATAGAGTATTACATTCTTCTCTTCTTTAGACAAGAAAGGGCATGTAGCAGCAGTATTAGCTTTACAAATTTCCTCACTGCTCCACTCCTCTGCATTGAGTGTCAAAGACGTAAAGACGAGAAGCAAGAATACTCCTATACACTTTGTACTATTCATATAAAATGAGATAGACAATAAAACGTACGATTAAATGCACTATTATTAAATCTTCTTCTTCGCGATAGCAGTGGCTATTTCGGGGTCAACGAGAATACGTCCGCAGAACTCACAAACGATGATTTTCTTGCGCAGACGGATATCCAACTGACGTTGTGCCGGAATCTTAGCATGACATCCGGCGCACGAGTCACGCTCCACCGTAACGACTGCTAAACCATTATGGGCGTTCTTACGAATACGTTTGAAGGCAGCCAGCAGACGGTCGTCCACTTTTCTTTCTAATTCAGCGGAGCGAATCATCAGCGCCTCCGTTTGCTCTTTGGTCTCAGCTAAGATAGAGTCTAATTCACTCTTCTTTTGTTGCAAATCAACGGTGCGCTCCTCAATGGTAGCGCGGGTCGTTTCTTTCTCGGCTTGGCGTTGTTCAAGCTCAGTGGTGTAGTTCTTAATCTTCTTTTGACTGAGTTCAATTTCGAGTGTTTGGTACTCAATCTCCTTAGTCAAGTTATCGTACTCGCGGTTATTGCGAACATTGTCTTGTTGCTCTTTATAACGAGCGATGCTGGCATTCGCGTTCTCAATCTTTACGCGGTGATCAGAGATTTGCGTTTCGCAATTCTTAATCTCACTCTCAATATTCGTCAGACGAGTTTTGAGACCTTCAATTTCGTCACTCATATCCTTTACCTCTTGGGGCAGTTCGCCTGCTAGGATACGTAATTCATCCACTTTCGAGTCCACTTGTTGGAGTTCGTAAAGGGTTTTAAGTTTTTCTTCAACTGTTAATTCTCTTGCCATAGTTATTTTGGTGTTTAATTATCCTTTCTTAGCTCCGACGCCGGTTTTGGTGGCGGTGGTAGCAGCTTTCTGAGTCTTGACTTGCGTTTTAGCAGCGGGTTTGGCTGTTTTAGCAGGCTGGGTAGCGGGAGCAGCAACCTTCTTCTCGTTTTCACTTTCCTCTGTTTCTTCCTCTACGGCAAAATCGGTAATGCCGGCATTGATAAGAATATTATACCATTGGATAAGTTTGCGGATATCAGATGGATACACGCGGTCGCGATCATAATTAGGAAGCACTGTAGCAAAATACTCGCGCAGGGCATCGTTAGAAACGTTCTTAAGATCTAACGCAACGAGTTTTAGACTCTCTTTAGCACCGAGTTTAGTAAGCACTTCGCTCAGCGATATATCTTCATCCAATGTAAACATTGACACATCGGCTAAAGAGATGATTTTATCCCTTGCAAAAGTGGGGATACGTTTACCATCGACCAGACTCTCGACAATGAGAGTATTATTTCCGTGAGAAATCAGTTTGTACAGACCGGGTTTACCGGTGATTGCAAGAATATTCTTAAGCATATAACTAAAAATTAGAGCCTATTTATCAAATTTGGGCGCAAAGGTACAACTTTTTTCTGATATATGCAAATAAAATTGCGTTTTTATGGGGAAAAACGCAATTTTATAGACTGTTCACCGGTTGCGACTTTACAACTTTCTTGCGCCGTCGCCTATCTCAGCAATGTAGAAGTCTGCCTTCAGACCTGTCTTAGCCGTGTATTCGGCGCCTACACGCTCGATGAACCTGTCGATAGCCTCATCTTTCACTATGCTAACCGTACAACCGCCAAAACCACCACCAGTCATACGACTACCCAACACACCTTCTATCTTCCATGCTGCTTCGGCTAAAGCGTCCAATTCGGGTCCCGTCACCTCATAATCGTCACGGAGCGAGACATGGGAACCGTTCATCAAACGACCGAATGTAACGATGTCTCCCTGCTTAAGAGCCGCAATAGCATCGTTGGTGCGTTTAACCTCACCTACCACGTGGCGGGCACGTTTCTTAGCAACGGGATCGGTAATCTTATCAGCTACAGCGTCAAACTGCTCTTGGGTCAGTTGAGCCAGATTGTCTATATTGAGACCTAAGGCTTTGATTTGCTTGAGCGCTTCTTGACATTGAGCTACGCGAGCGTTATAAGCTCCCGAATCTAACTTATGAGGCGAGTGGGTGTTAGCAATCACCACTTTCATGCCCTTTAACTCTACCGGCACTAACTCAAAGTCCAACGTGGCACAATCCAAGTTGATAGCCATGTTCACTTTACCTTGAGCGGAAGCAAACTGATCCATAATACCGCAGTTCACACCGGCATATTCATGCTCGGCAGCCTGACCATAAAGTGCCATTTGAGTGCGTGTAAGGTTAGTGCCTAACTGGTCGTTCATAGCATAAGCCGTAACTACCTCTAATGCTGCCGATGAGGACAAACCCGCACCGGCGGGTACATTACCCCAAATGAGGAAATCATAACCACTCGCAACCTTCGTTCCGTTCTTAATGAATTGAGCTAATACGCCTAACACATAGTTTGCCCATGCGTTATTGGGAAGGATAGCCGGCTGGTCAGTCACATCCACCTCGATGATTTCGGGCAAATTAAGGGACTTAAAACGCCATTTATTGAGATTATTCTTTGCTAACAACAGATACGTTCCAAAACTTAAGGCGCACGGGAAGACGTGACCTCCATTATAATCGGTATGTTCACCAATAAGATTTACTCGACCCGGAGAAAAATAAATTCCGGAAACCTCTTGACCATAGGCTTTTGCAAAAGCCTCTTTCAGTTCTTTTAATTCCATGGTACAAAATTAATGTTAATTATTTATCGTTTCTTTTCAACGCAAGTCATTAAGGAAAGCATTCGGCTTATTCAATTGGTATATATTAGCAGACGGAGCCGAACTCAACGAGGGCTCTAAGAACGTCAGACGTGATGTTTTGTCCGCTTCCTTAATCTCGATCGAAACCGGCAACTTTCCCTCCTTATCTATCGTGAGCGTAACGCGCACGATCCCAGCACTCAAGTCATTAGGATACAACGTCACTACTCTATTCCCTGTAGCCAATATCTTTTCCTCTACACGCGAGACCTCTGCCAACGCCTTAGCAAAGTGCAAGGGATTAGTCTGCATCAACTCCTCCTCCGTCGGATTAGAGAGCGTTAACTCCTCCGTATCCTCCGAATAAACGTATAACGTACTACCGTCATAAGCCGCCTCTATGTCTAACATAGACAAGAGGAACTTATCCCCCTCTAAAACCACCGAACCCGGGTAGGAGAAAGGCTGAGATTCTTCCGATGAAATCGACAAAACACACTCACTCGACAACACGTTCTGTTCGAGCGACAAGAGGAAAGATGTGAGTACACTTAAAAGGAGAGTCATTATTCGTTCGTTTTTAGTATTGAACCACTTATTCGTTATGTCTAAACCACTTTTCTATCTCTTTTCCGAAGAGTTTGAGCAGTATATAGTAAACACCCACAGAACACAGAGCAATCGTACCCACCAAAGGCTCATTATCCAGTTTACCGTTAAGCACAACCACCACAGCAATCAGCACCACAAACGGCACAACATAAGCCAACACTACCGCCGTCCACGACTTACGAGGGGACACACACACCTCCCGCTCTGCCGGACTGCACACGCCCTTTAACTTACATGCCTCACAAGAGGCAGAAAACTTATCCGATGTTGCGTTCTCTTTCATTTCTATCTAAAATCGGCTACAAAGGTAGTACTTTTTTTTTAATTACGCAAATTTTATTAAATAAATTTGCACATATCGGTTTTTTTTTGTACTTTTGCACCAAATTTGCAAAAAGTATGCCACAACGACCCACACACACCGCCCCTTCTTCTTCGCGTACAGCGAAAATACAAGTAGAAAAAATATCTTTTTTCAAACAGTTGAAGTCTTTCTTCTTGGATTCCCGCACTCATTTCGTTTGCGGTGTCATATTATTAGCCATCACCCTCTTCGCTCTTATTGCTTATATCAGTTATTTCTTTGCGGGAGGGGATGATCAGTCCATTTTACAACTTCCACATGCGCAGCGCATAGCTGATCGCGGCAAGATTGATAATATTCTTGGTCTTCCCGGTGCCAATATGGCGAATTGGCTGATTGACGAGACGTTTGGACTGGTTTCTATTCTCTTTATTGTAATGGGCGCGCTATATGGATTAGTGCTGATGGGATGGATACATATCAAAAACATTAAACTCTTTATATGTAGTGCTTTCCTCATCCTTTGGGGCTCAGTAACACTTGGTTTTATCGAACTGGCAAGCGGTTTTGATGCTTTCTTCCGTCTCGGTGGTGCACACGGCGAATGGCTCGCCACATGGCTCAATAGCTATATCCAACCTATCGGTATGATTATTGTTATCCTAACCACCTTGATTATTTTCTGTTTCCTTGCTGACCATCATTTTATTGAACACATCAAACAAGCCATCGCCAAAGCCAAAGAGTTGGGCAACAGAGCAAAAAAGGACATAGAAACGAATCCATTGGAAACGGAAGAAGAAAAGGCTCCCGAACTAATCCTTAATTTGGAAGAACCGGAAATAGAGATCCTAGAACCGGAAAACGAAACGCAACCCCAACCGCAAGATGATATAACATTAGAGATTGAACAGAGTACCTCGGGTGGCGAGCAGAGTGTCTCCGCAGACAATAATGAGAGCGCCTCTGTAAATGACGAGCAGGCGATTGGAGTTAACATAGAGGAGACAGAGGAAGTGGAGTTGAGTGAACAACTCGAACCTTACGACCCAAGGAAAGACCTCGAGAACTATAAGTTCCCCTCTTTGGACTTACTGAAGATTTACGACAACGAAACCGCTCCCGTTATCAATCCCGAGGAACAGCAAGCCAACGCTAACCGTATCGTCACCACCTTACGTAACTATGGTATTGAGATAGAATCTATCAAAGCTACCGTCGGTCCTACCGTCACCCTCTATGAGGTAGTACCTAAAGCAGGTATCCGTATTGCTAAGATTCAGTCATTGGAGAACGATATCATGCTTTCCCTGTCTGCCATCGGTATTCGTATCATCGCCCCCATGCCGGGTAAAGGCACCGTCGGCATAGAGGTACCTAACGAGAAGCCACAGACTGTGTCTATGCACTCAGTTATTGCTTCTAAACGATTCCAAGAAGAACAAAAGATGCGTTTACCCGTAGCCATCGGGCGCACCATTACAAACGAAGTCTTTATGTTCGACCTCGCTAAAACGCCCCACTTACTTGTAGCTGGTGCTACAGGTCAAGGTAAGTCCGTAGGTCTAAACGCGATTATCACTTCTTTACTCTATAAGAAGCACCCCGCCGAACTGAAGTTCGTGCTGGTTGACCCGAAGATGGTTGAGTTCTCCATCTATAAACCTCTACTGCGTCATTATATGGCGGCCATGCCCGACCAAGAAGACCGCGATATCATCATCACCGATTGCCAAAAAGTAATCAACACCCTTAACTCACTGGTCATTGAGATGGAAGACCGCTACACCCTTCTTGCGGAAGCGAACGTGCGTAATTTAGAGGACTATAACGATAAGTTTAATAGCCGTCGTCTCAATCCCGAAAAGCCGGTTGAGAACCTACAGACACATAAGATACTCCATCACCACTTCATGCCCTACTTAGTTGTGGTCATTGACGAGTACGGAGACTTTATTATGCAAGCAGGCAAAGAGGTGGAGCGTCCGATTCAGCGCCTCGCCCAAAAAGCACGTGCCGTGGGTATGCACATGATTCTTGCTACCCAGCGTCCGGATGTGAAGATTGTGACAGGTACTATCAAAGCCAATATACCTACTCGTATTGCGTTCCGCACGCAGTCTGTGGTAGATAGTCGCACCGTATTAGACTCTAAGGGTGCCGATCAACTAATAGGTAAGGGCGACATGCTTTATTCCGGAGGTGGCAACCTAACCCGTATCCAGTGTGCTTTTGTGGATACGCCCGAAGTGGAAGCCATCGTGGAGCACATAAGCGAACAGCAACACTACCTGCAACCCTATCAGTTGCCAGAGTATATTCCGGAAGGTGCCGATGAGCAACAAGCGGGCAGCGTAGATTTACACCGTTTAGACCCGATGTTTGACGATGTAGCACGGTTCGTAGTAAGCAAACAAGAAGGTTCCACCTCACGTCTGCAACGCGCCTTTGAGATAGGTTATAACCGTGCCGGCAAACTGAGTGACCAATTAGAAATGGCGGGCATTGTAGGTCCCAACAAAGGACCGAAAGGACGCGATGTACTTATTTCTGATATGGCACAACTCGAGGCGTTGCTGGAACAACTGCATGGAGAATGACCGCCCTACGGGCAGAAAGACCGCTGCGCTGTAAGACCGCAGCCAAGGTTGCTGAAAGACCGCTATGCTGAAAGATAATTAAACTAAACAACAAATAAAATGAACGTAATTGTAATTTCTTTACTCGTTTTGGGAGTGACAGGTCTGGTAGCCGCTGTGCTACTGTTCTTCATTGCCCAAAAATTCAAAGTAGAGGAGGACCCACGCATTGACGAGGTGCAAGAAGCCTTGCCCGGAGCCAACTGCGGTGGTTGTGGCTTTGCCGGCTGTCGCGCCATGGCAGAAGCCTGCGTCAAAGCCGATAGCCTGGATGGGCTACTCTGTCCTGTAGGCGGTGCCGAAACGATGAAGGCGGTGGGTTCTATCCTTGGTAAGGAGGCTGCTGCGGTAGCCCCTAAAGTAGCCGTTGTTCGCTGCAACGGAACCTGCGAAGCACGTCCACGCACGAGCGTGTACGATGGCACTCGCTCTTGTCAGATAGAGAACGCTCTCTATGTAGGTGAGACGGCATGTGCTTTCGGTTGTCTCGGTTGTGGAGACTGCGTGAGCGCCTGTCAGTTTGGCGCACTCAGCATGGATCCGAAGACAGGTTTGCCCGTTGTAGATGAAGACAAGTGCACGGCTTGTGGTCAATGTGTCAAAGCCTGCCCGCGTCACATCATCGAACTGCGCAACAAAGGACCTAAGTCTCGCCGCATGGTAGTACTATGTATAAATAAGGATAAGGGCGCGCCCGCGCGTAAGGCGTGTCTAAACGCATGTATAGGTTGTGGCAAGTGCGAGAAGGAATGTAACTTTGAAGCCATTACCGTAGAGAACAACGTAGCGTACATTGATTTCGAGAAATGTCGTCTCTGCCGCAAATGTGAAGCCGCTTGCCCGACAGGAGCTATCCACGCTATCAATTTCCCACCAAGGAAAGTAGAAGTGAACGCAGAGAGTGAAAGTAAGAAGGAGGTAAAGAATGAAAACGTTTAAAATAGGCGGAGTTCATCCGCAGGACAATAAAGAGTTCTCTGCCCACAGACCCATCATCGAGTGCGGTCTGCCAGCCAAAGCCGTTATCCCGTTGGTGCAGCACATCGGTGCTCCTGCGCAAGCCGTAGTGGAGAAAGGACAGAAAGTTAAAGTTGGCGAACTGATTGCTAAAGCCGGAGGTTTCGTCAGTGCTAATATCCACTCGCCTTATAGCGGTACTATCAATAAAATCGACAGTTATGTTGATGGTTGGGGCATGCGCCAACAGGCTATCTTCATTGATGTAGAAGGCGACGAGTGGTTAGAAGACATTGATCGTACACCTACTGTGGTGCGCGAGTGTAACCTCGAACCCAAAGCCATTATTGACAAGATTGCCGCAGCCGGTATTGTAGGCTTGGGCGGCGCTTGCTTCCCCACTCAAGTTAAGTTAATGCCCCCTCCCGGCAAGAAAGCCGAAGTGCTGGTTATTAATGGCGTAGAGTGCGAACCGTACCTCACGTGCGACCACCAACTCATGCTTGAACACGGAGAAGAGATCGTTATCGGCATTCAGATACTACTCAAAGCTTTAGGTATCAACAAGGCCGTCATAGGTATTGAAGCCAATAAGCCGGACGCTATTGCTCGAATGAAAGAACTGACCAACCGCACCCTCGGTATTTCCGTTCAACCCCTCAAATTGAAATACCCACAAGGAGGCGAAAAACAACTTATTGACGCTTGTATCGGTCGTCAAGTACCCTCGGGCGCACTGCCTATTGAGGTAGGAGCCGTTGTGGATAATGTGGCTACTGTTTTTGCCGTTTATCAAGCGGTTCAAAAGAACATGCCATTGATTAGTCGCGTGATGACGATAACGGGTAAGCACTTAGCTAACCCCGGTAACTATCAAGTTCGTTTCGGCACACCGCTAACCGATGTGGTTGCATTAGCCGGAGGCATTCCTGAAGATACGGGTAAGATTATCGGTGGTGGTCCTATGATGGGACGCGCTATGGTAAGCATTGATATGCCTGCCAATAAGCGCGTGAGCGGTCTGCTCTTCCTGCCCGAGGACGAGAGCCGTCGCGTCGAACCCGAGAACTGTATCCGCTGCGGTAAGTGCTTAGACGCTTGCCCCATGGGACTGGAGCCTTATCTGCTCGCTAAACTGAGCGAACATGAGTTATGGGACGAATTGGAAGACCATAACGTGATGGATTGTATCGACTGCGGTTGCTGTCTGTTCACATGTCCTTCACATAGACCGTTATTAGATTATATTCGTTTAGGTAAAGGTAAGGTCGGAGGTATTATCCGTGCCCGCCAAGCCGCTAAAAAATAAAAAATATGAAACCATTAATTGTTTCTCCGGCACCACACGCTCATAGCGGAGACAGTGTGCGTCGTAATATGTTATTGGTGATTATCGCCCTACTACCGGCTTTTGCCGTGTCTGTTTGCTCCTTTGGTTGGAGTACGGTTATCACCACCGCTATCAGTATCGCCGCTTGTATACTTACCGAGTGGGTGATTAGTAAGTTTGTTTTGAAAATCAAACCCACCTTATGCGATTGTTCGGCTATCTTGACGGGTCTGTTACTCGCCTTTAACTTGCCGGCTAACCTGCCGTGGTGGATTGTTATTATTGGTGCTATCGTAGCTATTGGTGTAGGTAAGATGACCTTCGGCGGATTAGGACAAAACCCCTTCAATCCCGCTTTGGTAGGTCGTGTCTTCCTTCTTATCTCCTTCCCTGTACAGATGACCACGTGGCCATGTCCTTTAAGTTTTGAAACGCAATATGTAGATACCGTGACGGGTGCCACTCCCTTATCTGCTCTGAAGGTGGCTATCAAGGGGCATGACGGAAGTGTGCTCAATCAGTTACCGGAGTTATGGGATATGTTCATTGGTTATACAGGAGGTTCGCTCGGTGAGATATGCGCTTTCGCGCTGATTATTGGAGGTTTACTCCTTATTATTACGCGCGTTATCACATGGCACATTCCCGTTAGTATTATTGCCACGGTGGCTTTATTCGCTTGGATAAGCACACCGGAAGGAATGTGTGGACATGAATATGCATTATGTAGCCTCCTTTCCGGCGGGTTGATGCTTGGTGCTTTCTTTATGGCAACCGACTACGTCACCTCGCCTATGACCGGTTGGGGTAAGATCATCTTCGGTATCGGCATTGGTTTGATAACGATGGTTATCCGTACTTGGGGTGCTTATCCCGAAGGCGTTTCGTTCGCCATCCTCATTATGAACGCTACTGTTCCATTGCTTAATAAGATAAGACCCAAACGCTTCGGCGAAGCCAAGGCTTAGTTGAAAGTTTATAGTTGAAAGAAGTTTATAAGTTTATAAGTTACAGTTATGAAGAAACTAGCAAGTACATTTCCCAATATGGTAATCAGCCTAACAGTCATTACCATAGTTGCTGCCACCGCTTTGGCAGGCGTATATATGCTCACCAAAACACAAATCGAGGATCAAGCTAATCAAACTAAGATTGAAGCCCAAGCAGCCGTCTTGAATGGCCAAGAAGGTCAAGCGATTGAAGTAGAGGCTGATGGTTTTGGTGGTAAGATGAGAGTCATGGTCGGACTCGCTGCCGACGGTACTATCCTTGGTTACGAGATTCTTGAACACAGCGAGACTCCCGGGTTAGGAGACAAAGCCGCAGTATGGTTTAAGGATACCAAAAAACCGAATCAAAACATCATTGGTCGCAAAGCCGGTAATTTAACGGTAAGTAAAGACGGAGGTGAAGTAGATGCTATCACGGCAGCCACCATCTCTTCTCGCGCTTTCCTAAAAGCCATCAACAGTGCAGCAGCACAAGTAGAAGGTTGTTCCGGTGCAACACAAGTAGATGGTTGTGCAGAAGCCACCACTAAAGTAGAAACGGAGGATCATCATGAATAATGCATTAAAGACATTGACCAACGGTATTCTCAAGGAGAATCCAACGTTTGGTTTAGTATTGGGCATGTGCCCTACATTGGCAACGACAACAAGTGCTATTAACGGTATGTCTATGGGTTTAGCCACAATGTTCGTGCTTATCTGCTCGAACGTGGTTATATCGTTGCTTAAGAACCTTATTCCCGATAAGGTACGTATCCCTGCTTTCATCGTGGTGATTGCTACCTTCGTGACCATCGTTCAACTCGTAATGCAAGCTTATGTTCCGACTATTTATGCCACGCTGGGATTATTCATTCCGCTGATTGTAGTGAATTGTATTGTTCTCGGTCGTGCAGAGGCTTTTGCTGCCAAGAACAGTGTCGGGCTGAGTGCTTTAGACGGCATTGGAATGGGACTCGGATTTACGCTGTCCTTAACGCTGATTGGCGCTGTGCGCGAGTTCCTCGGAACAGGACATATGTTTAACTTACCTATCGTAAACGAGAGTTACGGAATGTTAATCTTCGTATTAGCTCCGGGTGCATTTATTGTTCTCGCTTATTTGATGGCACTTATACAGAAAGGAATGAAAAAATGATTTACTTCTTGATTTTTATATCGGCTATTTTAGTCAATAATATCGTCCTCAGCCAGTTCTTAGGTATCTGTCCCTTCTTGGGTGTAAGTAAGAAGATTAATACCGCTCTCGGTATGGGTGCCGCCGTTACCTTCGTTCTTACTTTAGCCACGGTAGTGACCTATTTGCTCAATCTCCTTCTCGTCAAATGGGAAGTGGAGTTCTTGCAAACGATTCTCTTTATCCTCGTCATTGCCGCTTTGGTACAGATGATTGAGATTGTGCTCAAAAAGATTAGTCCGTCGCTTTATCAAGCTTTAGGTGTTTTCCTACCCCTCATCACCACCAACTGCTGCCTTTTGGGTGTGGCTATTTTAGTGGCTAACGGGACATACAAACTGCCTATCGTTAATGGCGTGGTAACTGAACCTACCCTGCTCACGGGTGTGCTCTTTGCTTTAGCAACGGCCATCGGTTTCTCGTTGGCATTGGTTTTATTTGCCGGATTGCGCGAACAATTATCGCTCAATAAGATTCCGAAAGCTATGCAAGGAACTCCCATTGCATTGCTCACGGCAGGCCTTTTAGCAATGGCTTTTATGGGCTTTAGTGGCGTTGTGTAAGTAAAAATTACATTTTTTGACGTTTTTTTGCAAAAATATTTGCGTATATCAGAAAAAAGCAGTACTTTTGCATGCTCATTTGAAAGAATGAGGTCGTAATGGGGGCGGGAAAGTCCACTTCCCCGCCCAACGCCCAGGTGGCGGAATAGGTAGACGCGCTGGTCTCAAACACCAGTGGGAAACCGTGCCGGTTCGACCCCGGCCCTGGGTACAAGAGAGAATCTTCGGGTTCTCTCTTTGAGCGAAAAGACCCTTAATCTAATTTTTCTAACCATAAAAAATTATGCAAAAACAAAACGTAGTTATTAAGTTCTGCGGAGATTCCGGAGACGGTATGCAATTGACGGGAAATATGTTCTCGTCCCTTAGCGCCATCTTAGGTAATGAGATTTCTACTCTCCCCGACTTCCCCGCTGAGATTCGCGCACCGCAAGGAACATTAGGTGGTGTGAGCGGTTTCCAAGTTAATTTAGGTGCCGGCGTTTATACCCCGGGTGACAAAGCCGACGTGTTAGTTGCTATGAACGCAGCTGCGCTCAAAGTCTGCACCTTAGGTAGTAAATTCAATCAAGCCGGAGCCAAGTACAACGAGCAAGACTGCACGTTCAAGAAGAACGCCGTTGTGATTATTGACACGGACGCCTTCACGGACAAGGACCTCGAGAAAGCGCTTTATCAAACGCGCAAGATGGAGGAAGTGTTCGTAGAGTTAGGTTTGCCCGAATCAGTACAGATCGTACCCGTAGCATTGACTCAACTAACCAAAGAAGCCCTCAAAGATAGCGGCTTAGACAATAAGTCCATCCTCAAGAGCCGTAATATGTTTGCCCTCGGTATCGTTTGCTGGTTATTTGACCGCCCGATGGATAAGGCTATTCACTTCCTCGAGGGTAAGTTCGCCAAGAAACCCGCTCTTATTGCTCCTAACGTTAAGGTGCTCACCGATGGTTTCAACTATGGTAATAACCTCGCGCTCAATATCCAAACTATCCACGTGGATTCATCGGAAGATTTAGAGCACGGAACCTATACCTCTATTGCCGGTAACAAAGCTACCGCTTGGGGTCTGATTGCTGCTGCTGAGAAATGTGGTAAGCGCCTCTTCTTAGGTTCTTATCCTATCACCCCCGCTACCGACATCATGCACGAACTCGCCGGTCGTAAAGACCAGAACGTGATGGTTGTTCAAGCCGAGGATGAGATTGCCGGCGTTTGTACCGCTATTGGTGCATCCTTCGCAGGTGACCTTGCTGCTACTACCACTTCCGGTCCCGGTTTGAGTCTTAAGTCTGAGGCTATCGGTCTGGCTGTTATGGCAGAACTGCCACTCGTAGTAGTGGATGTTCAACGTGGTGGACCTTCTACCGGTCTTCCTACTAAGACGGAGCAAACAGACCTATTACAAGCCGTTTATGGACGTAACGGTGAGTGCCCTGCGGTTGTTATTGCCGCTTCCACCAGCGCTAACTGCTTCCATTTCGCTTATGAGGCAGCTAAGATTGCCGTGGAGAACATGACTCCTGTTATCCTCATGACCGATACTTATTTGGCTAATGGTACTGCTCTTTGGCGTATTCCTAAACTGAGCGAACTACCGGCTATCAAACCGCAATCGGTTCCCGAAGAACTGAAGGGTAAATATAGTGTTTCTCTCCGTGACGAGAACAGTATCCGTTATTGGGCAACTCCCGGTATGGAGGGTTATGAGCATCGTAATATCGGTTTGGAACGCGACAGCGTAAAGGGTAGTATCTCCACCAACCCTGAGAACCATGAGAAGATGACATTGGCTCGCCAAGCTAAGGTTAACCAAGTGGCTAATAAGATTCCTGAACTCAAGGTTATTGGTAATATTCAGAGCGACACCCTCCTTGTTGGTTGGGGTTCGACCGAAGGACATATCCATGCCGCCGCCAATGAGTTAGGTTGCGCTATGGCTCACTTCAATTACATTAACCCGCTGCCCAAGAACACCGCTGAAGTGTTACGAGCTTATAAGCGCGTCATTGTATGTGAGTTGAATAATGGTCAGTTTGCTTCGCTGCTGCGCTCTAAAGTGAGCGGTGTGGACTTCTTACAAGTCAACAGCATGAAGGGACAACCGTTCCAAGTAGAAGATATTGTTAAATCTGTTAAAGCCTTATAAGTCATGGAAGCAAGTCAATTTAAGAGTGATCAATATGTACGTTTCTGTCCTGGTTGCGGTGACCACGCTATCTGCATGGCTCTCCAAAAAGCAATGGCAGAAGTAGGAGTAGAAACATATAACACAGTCGTTATTTCGGGTATCGGATGTTCTTCTCGTATGCCCCACTACCTCAATACGTATGGTTTTAACACGATTCATGGTCGTGGTGGTGCTATCGCTACGGGTGTCAAGACCTCTCATCCCGAACTGACCGTTTGGCAAATGACCGGTGATGGTGACTGCTTGGCTATCGGTGGTAACCATTTCATCCACGAGATTCGTCGTAATGTGGACCTCAATATCTGCCTCTTCAATAACCGTATTTATGGTTTGACCAAGGGACAATATTCCCCGACTTCACCGAAAGGATTCGTTAGTAAGTCGTCTCCTTTTGGAACGGTTGAGCGTCCCTTTATTCCTGCTGAATTAGTATTGGGTGCCCGCGGCACTTTCTTTGCTCGCACCTTGGATGTGGATATGCCGACCACCGTGAACTGCATGGTTCAAGCCAACAAGCACAAAGGTGCCAGTGTCATTGAGTGCCTTGTTAACTGCGTTATCTTCAATAACGGCACACACAGTTGGATTGCAGACCGCGAGACACGTGCCGAGCGCAGTATCGTGCTCAAGCATGGTGAGAAGATGATCTTCGGTGCTAATAAGGACAAGGGTATTGCTTTGGACTACTCCACCGTTATTCCTCACCTTATCGTTGTGCCTGCTGATGATGAGCGCGTACTCGTGCATGACGCCCACATGGAGGATCCAACCTTGCATCGTATGCTGGCTCTTATGGGACAAGAGAAGTTCACGGATGTGGCTAATGCCGAGGCACAACCCGAGTTACCTATTGCTTTGGGTGTTATTCGTGACGTAGAGGCAGAGACCTATAACGAGGCTGTCAACAAGCAGATTGATGACATCCACACTACGGCTAAAGCCAAGACGTTCGACGAACTGACGCAAACATTAGAGCATTGGGATATGTAATCAAAAAACTGTATCTCGAGTAATCGAACAGCATGTTTTATACTAAGGAAGCCGGTTCATAGACCGGCTTTTTTAGTGTAAAATACAGAAATATTTGCGTATATGATAATTTTTTAGTAATTTTGCCACCGAAATAAAAAATATCGTTTGGAAGGCATAAAATCCCCGTCACCCACTGACGTTAAATAGTGAGGACATATTTCTAAATGCGCTTTTCCTTGTCGTTTTGGCAGAAAAGTGCAATTTTTTTTGCATCCACTGACCAAAGGTGTCAGGAAATAGCAGTACTTTTGCAGCGTCAAATGAAAATAAACCCGTTCGAACTACTCGCCGGACACCAAACACAAGACACTAAACACAAGCATTATGGAAACAGAAAACAACATTTTAACAGGAGCTTGCATCCTTATTATTTTTAGTATGATTACTTATGCGTGCGTGCAATTGGCGACAATCTTTTGATATTTTCGTACAAAATGCAAATAAATTTGTGTATATGAGATTTTTTCCGTAATTTTGCAAGCGAAATATAAAAGTAATAATATAAAATCACAGCAGTATGACTAATGAAGTTGTTGACATTAAAAAGTCCACCATGCAGAATTCTATTGCAATGCCAGATACAGATTTGATACAATTGGCAGATTCGATTGCGAGCATTGTAGGTCAAGCAAAAGTCCATATAGCGGTATCTGTTAATTCTGCTATGGTTGAAACTTATTGGCACATAGGACGGCATATAGTAGAGTTTGAGCAGAAAGGTGAAGTTAGAGCAAAATATGGAGACGCATTATTACCACGTTTGTCAAAGGTGTTAAGTATGAAGTTAGGCAAAGGCTTTAGTCGTCCGAATCTTAACTTTATGCGTAAGTTTTATTTGCTCTATCCAAATTGTCAGACAGTGTCTAACAAATTGTCATGGAGTCATATCTGTGAACTTATAACAATTGATGATGACTTGGAGCGCAGTTTCTACGAGAAGGAATGTATATCCGAACATTGGTCACTTCGTGCGTTGCGAAGACAAATTGATAGCGGTTTGTTTATGCGACTTGCGCTCAGCAAGGATAAAGAAGGGGTGCTTGCTCTTGCTCATGAAGGCATAAAACAAACAGATATACAAGTGCCGGAAGATGTGGTACGTGACACCTATACACTGGAGTTCCTTGGACTGAATGCAAAAAAACGCTTTAAGGAAGGTGATTTGCAAAAATTGTTGCAAGATAATATGAAGACCATGCTTTTAGAGTTGGGTAAAGGATTTTTATTTCAAGAGGAACAATATCACATGTGCATAAACAATCACCACTACCATGTAGATCTTTTGTTTTACCATCGTATCTTGCGTTGTTATGTGTTGATAGACCTAAAACGAGGTGCAGTTACTCATCGGGATATTGGACAAATGAATCTGTATTTGGGTTATTTTGCAAAAGAAATGATGCTTGACGGAGAAAATCCGCCTATTGGCATTTTACTAGGACATAGTAAAGATGACCTCATGATAGAATATGCGACGTATGGCATGGATACCAATCTATTTATTTCTAAATATGAATTATTCTTACCCAACAAAGAGGAGCTACGTAAGATGATAAATAAAATTACTTCAGAATAAATTGCGATTATAAAAAACACAAGTAGCCGCAAAGGGAAACAAGAGAAATAAATAAGGAGGGGTATTAGCTCATCTGGTAGAGCGTAACCATATGTACTTCTACTAGAGGTTGAAGAAATAAAAAAATAATTAAATATTTTTCGATATGCTTATTGATAACAAAGTTGATCGTTACAAGGACGATGGTTTTGACATTGTAACCGTATGGGACTTTATTAACGAATTTGCAGGTAAAGATTCCCAGCAAACCGGTAAGTTAGATATAGTTACCGGCTACTTTACAATTCGAGCCTTAAGCAAACTATACCAACAGATACCAGAGGATGACGAATTTCGGTTAGTTTCTTCCGAAATGGTGAAAGCAGAAGATGATGATGCACACGTTATTGACTTGCTTAACGGGGCGATGGACATTGACTCAACTCTGAGTTTGGATCAAGATGCCAAGAACGCTCGCGCATTTCTTGAACGCAATAATGTCTACGTAAAAGCTATTGTTGATGCGTTTTGTCACGCAAAAGCATACATGTTCAAAAATGATATACAACGTAACGATAGTTTTTATCTAACGGGAAGTAGCAATTTGACAGATGCCGGATTGGGATTGAAAAAATCCTCCAACGTTGAATTGTCAATAGGAGATCCATGTAAACAAAATAATCCGGAATATCAAGCAGTTTGCTCTTGGTTTGAAGATATTTGGAAACATGCAACGGATAAAATTCCATCTGACCCGCAAAATCCAAAGTCTGAGAAAATTAGTGTCAAAGACTATTTTATAAAGCAAATTGAAGACTATTTCCGCAAATACACTCCGGAAGAAATCTATTACAAGATATTGTTTGAGCTATTCAATGCCGATATAGATTTGGAAAGTGGTATCGAGCATAAACAAGATATGTCGTTGTTGCAGACGAGCGCCATTTGGAACACGTTGTTTAATTATCAGCAGAAAGGAGTTATCTCGCTTATCAAGATGCTCCGCAAATACAATGGTGCAATCTTGGCCGATGCAGTGGGCTTGGGTAAAACGTTTTCTGCATTAGCCGTAATTAAGTTTTTCCAAACTCAAGGATACACTACGGTTCTGTTTTGTCCAAAGAAGTTGGAACAAAACTGGATTCAATATCAACGTCGACACGGTTCTCAGTTTGATCGAGATGAGTTTGATTACTTGGTGCGTTTTCATACTGATTTGCAAAATAATCGCTTACAGGATGCATATAACGAAGCACCACTTGAATACTTACAAGGTAGAAAGAAGTTGTTAATTGTTATAGATGAGAGCCATAATTTGCGCAATGAGAAGTCTGGACGGTATCAAGAGTTAGTTGATTCACTTATCGGAAAAAGAGATGAAAACGACAATCGTGATGTAAAAGTGTTGATGTTATCAGCAACACCTATCAACACCGGTCTTGCAGACGTGAAAGGGCAGTTTAACCTTATCGGTCGTGGAGCAGATGATGCGTTTAAAGGAGAAGAGTTTGAAGTTGAATCACTTAAAAACCTATTTACGGCGGGACAAAAGCAGTATAACAAATGGTGTGAGGATGAGGAAAGAACTATAGGAGGCTTTATCTCTAAATTATCTCCTAAGTTCTTTAATTTGACTGATAAACTTATTGTGGCTCGCACTCGTAAGATGATTGAAAAGACTTTGAATGAAGATTTGCATTTCCCCAAGAAAGATAAACCAGATAATGTTTATCAAGGAGTTGACCACTTTGGAAAATATCGCTCCACCCAAGAAATATATGCTGCTTTTGAGAAATTAAATTTAACAGCCTATCAACCAAGTAAATATATTCCAGAGCATATAGCCAACGCAAAGAAAGAGGCAAAGAGTGATTGGCAAGACGACTTCTTCCGTGAGCAGTTCCTTGTTAAGATGATGGGAATATTATTCTTAAAACGTCTGGAGAGTAGTTGGTATGCACTACTGCTTACCGTTAAGAAGGTTCTTGATATTCACCAACAAACTTTAACAAAGGTCTTGGCTTTCAAGGAAAAGAAGAATTCTGCAAGTGTAGATATTGATTTTGATGTTGATGATGAGCAGACAGAGGCTTTTGCTTTACAACGTAAAAGCGGTCCTATTCGTCTTAGTGAGATGAAAAACTTAAATGGTTTTGAACAAAATCTTCGCCATGACATTAATATGCTTAACGAAATATATGAAAGCTTGTTAGCCTTTGAGGAGGATTATCATAAGGGAATGGAATATGACCAAAAACTGGATAAGTTACAAGAGTTGCTCGAAAACAAACGTAATTTGGACAATAAAAAGGTCGTCATCTTCACAGCTTATGCAGACACTGCGAAATTCATTTACGAGGAACTTAAAAAACGTGGCATTACCAAAATGGCAATGGTTTCCGGTCAAGAAATTTTGACGACGGGTCATCAAAGTACCACGAATTACAATGAGATATTACAATGCTTTGCTCCATATAGCAAGTTGTATAAGGAAAAAGATTGGACGCTTCTTTATGAAAACGCCAATCTTAGCCGATTGGAATACTACGATGACAATAAACATCGTTGGGAGGTTCCCTATGAAATTTGGTTAGAACAACTAAAAACACAAAATCACAGTGCCCTGCGGCTCATAAATGACGAAATAGATGTTCTCATTGCGACAGACTGTTTGTCAGAAGGTCAGAACTTACAAGACGCAGACATGCAAGTCAATTATGATATTCACTGGAATCCGGTTCGTTTAATTCAGCGTTTTGGACGTATTGATCGTATTGGTTCGCGTAATGAAAAAATCAAATGTGTTAATTTCTGGCCTGCAAAATCTTTTGAAGAATATTTGAATTTAGAAGACCGCATCATGAGCCGCATGGCTATTATGAATCTTGCCGGCAGTGAAACTCAGGACTTAAACGAGAAATTTGAGGAGATGGTGAAAGATAACGTTCTCCAAGACAAGAATGCAGACCGTCTTCTTAAAGAATTGTCGGAGAATAGTATTACGGATATTGAGAGTCAAAAAACACTCTCCCTTAAAGATTTCTCATTTGAAGTGTACCGTCAAGACCTAATTGATTACTTTGAACGGAACAAAGATATATTTAGGAAGATGCCCAATGGAATTTTTTCCGGTTTTGGCGTTTTGCCTAATCTTTTCGAACAGGTACCTGAAAGTTTAATCGCTGTTGTTGGTTATCCTCACAGAGAACCAGGAAGTAAGAAAGCGTATAAAAACATCTACTTGATGTGCCAACCGGCTGTTGAAGATTTGCCAGCAACGTATGTGGAAATCAATCAAGCCGAAATCTTAGAGTTTTTGAGGCAAAACAAATATGCAGAACGTTTTGTTCCTAATTGGATAGAGAACAATGATTCGGACAAACTAAATCGCTTAACTCTTATCTTACGGAATTGGATGCAGCAAATGGCACCTCAAGAAAATAAGATTGAGTTGAAGGGTCGTTTCCGCTCGAATGGAACGGCTACGCAGAAGAAATCTGCTGACGAAGAGAGTTTGGATAAGAAGTTCCAATTAGAGAACTTTGATCTTATCGTTTGGGAATACATCACACGCCAATAAATCACTTGTATGGAAGAAATACTGAAACAATTTGAGCACGTTAACCTATATGATGGTTGCTCGCACCTTTTGCATTTTTTGGGAGTTAAGCACACCCAAGAAATGAAAGACCCCATTACGTATGCTGATTATGCAGAGGGGGTTGTCCCGCAGTATGTGAATAATGCGCTAAGATTAGCAAAATCGTGCTACTATATTGGTGAAGTGTGCGACGAGTCCATCAACGGGACATCCACAGACGCTTCATTAGGTGAAGATATTGCGAAACTACGTGAAGATTCGCACTATCAAAGTATGATGCTTTTTGCTGTCGATTTACGTGAAGACATCAGCACTTCGCGCACAGATTTATCCGTGCTCACGCGTGCTTTCAATAGGCTCGTGCTTAATTTCCCTGTTACCGTATTCTTCCGACATGGGCAATATCTCAGTATAGGCACATGTGAACGTTCCGAGTACAAACAAGAATGGAGACAAGGAGAGAAGTTGGGTCGCGTAAGTATATTACGTGACATCAATTGCCGCCACCCTCATCGAGGACATTTAGACATTTTGAAAGGTCTTGATTGTTCAGAATGCAGTACATTTGACAAAGTGTTTGAGAAATGGACAAAGGTCTTTAATTCGGAATTACTTACAAAGAAATTCTACAATGATCTCTTTGAGTGGTACCAATGGGCTGTTGATCCGGAAACTAAGGTTACGTTCCCGGGTGATGCTGATGTACAAAATGACGATAGAGAGAACATTGACACGCGTGTTATCCGATTGATTACTCGATTGATGTTTGTTTGGTTCATTAAACAAAAGCACTTGATTCCCGATTGTATCTTTGATATTGACCACCTAAAGAAGATATTAAAAGATTTTGACCCGGTAAGTACAACGGAGGCGAATTATTATCAAGCTATATTGCAAAATCTTTTCTTTGGTACACTCAATCGCGCTATCATTGAAGATGGAGAAACGCGAAATTTTGCAAGTAATAGTAAAAAAGACCTTACTAACTTATATCGTTACGGCAATGGTGATAAGGATGGCGGCTTATTTGCTATCTCTGATGAAGAAGTCATCGAAATGTTTGCCAACGTTCCCTATCTCAATTGCGGTCTATTTGAATGCTTAGATAAGACAAAGACCTTTGATGGCGTTGACCGCCGCTACTATAATGATGGGTTCTCACGTAATAATCAGAAATTTGCAGATGGCACCTATCGCTACCGTGCTGTAGTGCCAAACATATTATTCTTTGAACCCAAAAAAGGTCTTATCTCCATATTTGAGAAATATGTCTTTACCATTGAGGAGAATACGCCACAAGACGTTCAGGTTGCTCTTGACCCCGAACTCTTAGGAAAGGTCTTTGAGAACTTGTTAGGTGCGTACAACCCAGAAACAAAAGAAACCGCAAGAAATCAAAGTGGCTCATTCTATACCCCACGTGAGATTGTACAATATATGGTAAACGAGAGTCTCGTGGCTCATCTTAAACGTACCGTTGGCGCACACCTTGAAGCGCAGTTCCGCGATTTGTTAGACTTCTCCATCGAGACCGTGGACTTAACGGATGCAGATAAAAAGGCTATTCTTCACTCTCTGTTTACTTGTAAAATTCTCGACCCCGCTTGTGGCTCCGGTGCTTTCCCAATGGGTATGCTTCAGCAGATGGTTCATATCCTTCAGCAAGTAGATCCTGACAACACACAATGGAAAGATGTTCTTCTTGAAATGGCAGTTGATGAAAGTCGCCGTGCGTTCGGTATTGTGGAGGAAGAAGAACGAAAGAAAAAATTGTTAGAGATTGAAGAAACATTCAATAATGCTCTTAACTCTCCCGATTACACACGCAAATTGTATATTATTGAGTCTTGCATATATGGTGTCGATATTCAGCCTATTGCGATGCTGATAACGCGTCTTCGTTTCTTCATTACCCTTATTTGCGAACAAACAGACATTAAATGGGATAAGCCCGAAGAGAATTTCGGCATAAAGACATTGCCTAATTTGGAGTCTAAGTTTGTGGCAGCCAATTCTCTTATAGATGCTGATATTCATCAATATAATGAGGACTGGACAAAAAATGAGGAATTGGCCATTTTGAAAGATGAGTTGATGGCTATCCGTCGTCGTCATTTCTATACGCGTAAGCGCAATGAGAAGATGCGTTTACTTCGTGAGGATGAGCGCAAACGGGAGCAGATACATACGCTAATCAATAAATTAGTAGGTGAACCAAATCAAGAGCATATTGCCGAATTAGAGCGTGTAATAAGCGAGAGCAAGGCGTTATTACCGAAATATGCCGGAGAAAAATGGACAGAGGAGTTACAACAAACGGATTTGTTTGCGCCACCGACACCGGTTCGTATTGATGTAAACAAACGACAACGAGACATTATAAACGAAAGAATTAAGAAGTGTGAGCAAGACATAGAACGCGAATTGCACAAATGTACTCCGCAAGGATTTGAAGCAGCCGTCTTGCAAGTGACCGATTGGAATCCGTACGACCAAAATTCTGTTTCACCATTCCTTGATATTGAGTGGATGTTTGGAGTGGCGGATGGGTTTGATATAATAGTAGCCAATCCTCCTTACATCTCAACGAAAGATGTGAAAAATAGTGATAAGGTTCTTTATGAAGCTCATTTTGGTTTCTCTGATGATACATACAATCTTTTTACATTCCGCGGTTTTGAACTTCTAAAGGAAGGCGGTTCGTTAACGTATATTACGCCTAAAACATTTTGGACTACTCAGACAAAACGTAATATGCGTGATTTAATTTTGAGTAAAAACATTGACTTTATCTTTGACACTGCAAATCCCTTTGAAGCAGTAATGGTTGACACTTGTATTATTCAAGTTTCTAATGTTCCTTATCATAAAGAGCATAAGGTCGATTTTTGGGACGGAAGTGTAAGCTTAACAAATCCTATTCATTTCTTGCCAATTAAGCAGGAAACATATCGTGAGACCCAAAATGCCGTTATTTTCAAACCAACAGAACTTAACTTACAAATTTGGAATTTATATGGCCAACGAGTTAAAACTTTATATGATGAATGGTGGGAAAAGATTAAAACCTCTCGCGATATAGAGAAAAATAGAGATGAGTTAAATAATTATCGCGCAAATCTTCATGCAGGTGATTTAACGTTTTTAGGCTGCATCACAGATGGTGGTGTGGGCTTGCAGACAGGAAATAATGGTAAATATATAGCTGTTCGTCGTTCCACCAAGTGGGCGGCTAATGTTTATAAATCTCGTCCCAAAAAATTAGTGGAAGCCATCCAAAAGTATCCAAAAATTGCCACCTATATTGGCGATGCGACTCCTCAGACCTTTCTTGAAAGCAGTTCAGAACAAAAAATAGCCGATACATTTGATAGGATTAAAGAAATTTTTGGTCGTGATGTGTTTGGACAAGGATATATATACAAGTTAATAGATGATAGCGAGATTGCTAACGTTGATCTTCTGACAGAGGATGAGAAGCAAAATGGTATAGATACTAAGAAACCTTATTACGTACCGTATGATAAAGGAGATAAGGATGGTAATCGTTGGTATCTAGAGACACCATTTGCTATTGCATGGTCTAAAGAAAACGTCCATTTCTTGAAGACAAATTCTGGTAAGAAGGGCGAAGGTATGCCTGTTGTTCGTAATCCTCAGTTTTATTTTAAGGAGGGATTTTGTTGGAGCGATATTAACACTACATTTTTGAAATGTCGCATTAAAACAAAAAGTATTCATGATGTAAAAAGCATGAGCCTATTTGGCATGTCCCCCAAAATCCCCGAATGGTATATGATATGTATTATAAATTCGACATTTATGAGTCATTATGTTGATAATTTTGTAAACAATACACAAACATTCCAAATAAACGACGCAAGGCAATTGCCTGTTATTGTACCGAATAAAGAGATACTAGGTAAACTCTCAACAATATTTACCACGGCTCAAACTATTCAAAAAGAGCTTTTTGCCCATACGATAACATTTGAAGCGGCAAATGCAGAACTCGACAAACAGCAAAAAATATTGGACTCTATTGTGCATTCATTGTATCTTGTATAGTTTGTTTATGTAGTTATTCATTTGTGACTCTACTGCTATCAATTCACTTGAGTTTGTTGAAAGATTGTTCTTTTTATTCTTATATGCTTTGTTGAATAGGTCTTGAATAACTTTCAAATCGCCAAAACTAGGAACGATTATTGGGATTTGACGAATATCATTTATCTGTACATTAACTGTGCAATTAAGATATTCTCTATAGTATTCAAAAAGCAAATCACTATTGAGCAGAGTTACAATGTAGTAATTTGGAATTTTTGGAAATACCGAACTTAAAGACATAGAACCGACATCATTTACCGAAGCTGACTTCATTTTGACCTTCAATAGACGAGCCAATGGATTTAGGACATTATTCCAACAAAATCCCTCCTTAAAGAAGAACGTATAACCTTGATAGCGTGCTTTAGGATCGGTCTTCAAGAAATGGACGATAAACGAAGATTAGTATATTCCTCTTTCCCAGCGTCCGTTGCTGGAGTTAGAAGGCTCACGGATTCCGGCGTAAGCCATATATCGATAAAGAGTACCACGAGCGACTTTCAACTTTCGAGCAATTTTAGGAATACTGACTCCGGAGAGATATAAGCGAATAATAAAATCGTGTTTTGATGAACATTTTGCGTTAAGTTGAGAATTTCTTATTCCACTCTTACGACCGAGTTTTTTACCTTCGGCCTTAAGACGAGCAAGACTTTCTTTTGTTCTTTGACTTATTAGGTTACGTTCTATCTCTGCAGATAGACCAAATGCAAAAGCAAGTACTTTGCTCTGGATATCTTCGCCAAGACGATAATTGTCTTTGATTGTCCAGACGCGACATTCTTTGCTCATGCAGATGTTGAGTATCTCCATTATCATAAAGAGATTACGTCCAAGACGACTAAGCTCTGAACAAATGATAATGTCATCTGAAACAACTTTATTGAGTAAGACACCCAACTGCCGCTTGTTGTAATTTTTAGTACCACTGATGGTTTCTTCAATCCAGCCATCAATTTGAAGGTTATTACTAATGCAGAACTTATTAATCTCAAATCGCTGGTTCTCAACTGTCTGCTTGTCGGAACTTACGCGAATGTAACCATAAATCATAAATGTGATGTTTTGAAATTTTGAAATGATAATAATATATAATAAATATAGGATATGAGCAAACTATCTGAATTTTATTCTATCAAGTCACAAATTTTTGAAGGTGACGTGGAATCCGAAGCGAAATGGGATGCCATTGAAGAAAAATTGATACGGGAAGAACTGTTACCGGAAATAACGGAGTTAATAAAACCCGTTATCTCTCAAGTGAAATCTCCATTATCTATCCAAGTTAATTATGACCCCAAGGGGAATCTTGCTGTTTCAGCTACTCGTAATTGTATTCAAGCACTTCTCCCAATGGAGCAATTGGCTCATACTACAACATCGACTCCTGTCGCAACTATTGCAGAACCAATCAAAGAAACGACTGATTCTAAAAAGGAAGATATGGCGCATAATACACATGCGAAGTCTGTTGGAATTCGTGTCTTGTTTAGGGATGGCACAATAATCCAAGAGGATAAAGCCGTAGATACGTTTATCAAAGCGCTACAACGTATAGGGTTGCCACGTTTGGCTAAAGGGAATCACGGCGCTACTCATGCCGGATTTCGTTTAGTTGGGACAGAAAAACGTCCCTCTGCCACTAAGAAACAGGCGTTTGTTGATGGTTATTATATCTATATCCACATGAGTAATGAGGATAAAATTAATGATCTCAAAATGATTTCCGATTACTATAATCTTGGCATCAAAGTGGAATGGTTAGGGGAAAAACCAGAAGCAACTTTCCCGAAGAAGACCCAAAAACCGACACATAAAGATTCGTTGAATGAAAAAGAAAAAGCAGATAAAACGATTAGAGGACGCTTCCGGAAATTTATGGTAAGAAGCATCGCACGTATTACCGCGAAGAGCTATATTAGTGCTTTAGATAATACTGTGCGTCCTTTTGTCGTCTCTCACGTTGATGCAAAGGCGGACTCTGTTTTTTCTTTCAATACTCCGGAAGAAGTTGAACTTTGTATTGGAATTCTCAATAAAGTACCCGAATTTGTAGCAGAAAACGAAAGGCGTCACCACTCATTATCTGCTGCTTTGAAACAATATCTAACATTTGTTTCGGAGGAAAAAGGATAAAAGACCCTGTACAATATATAGATTGCCCATGCCCGAAAGATTGCCCTAATCATGGAAATGCTGCGCATGTGTAGCGAACCATAGAGGAAAAGAGAAATTACCATATTGCTTGAGAAAGAACGAAAAAGAAATCATCAGAATATCGTAACCAGTCTTTTCCGCATTCGTTGACACTTTCCTAAAAAAGTTGACATTGTCCTAATTTTGTTTACACATGCAAGTGTGCCATTGGCACAGTGGAACACTTGTGTAATAGACTATAGTTTAGTAAGTTATAGCAAAGTGCCACCGTGCCATTGGCACTCTCGTGGCATTTTCAAGTAGGACAATGTCCAACTGTCCTACTCTCCATAACTATCATTCTGCTAGCATTTTACACGAAGTAGGACACTAGGACATGTCCTACTTCGGAAAGGTTGACACTTTCCTAAAAAGTTGACAGCCTATTTCAGGATAGGACATTTTTCGTTCATTTAGTCCCGCATTGTATGCGGTTCCTTGTGCATTTCGGTCGCATCTTTGCGGCCGTTGTCTTGCGCCGCGAGCGTTCGCGAGTGGTTGTTATGTCCTTTTTGCGTGCATTGTATGCGCGCCCTTTGTTTGTAACTCTAAACTTATAAACTAGTCGGCTTCTCTAAACTCTAAACTCTAAACTATCTCTACGGGGGCTTCCTCTGCGCTCACGAGTCCCAACAATGTCCCAACATAGTCACAACATAGTCACAACATAGTCACAACATAGTCACAACTTTTATAGCCTATCGTAAACCTATGTGCGCATTGTCTCCTCCCTTACCTCACCGCGTGATTACCGCGTGATTTGGGCGTGATTACCGCGTTGGTCTCGGAGGGTGCTCGGAACGCGTAGGGTGCCTCTCAGCCTCTCTGCCTCTCAGCCTATTACCCTATTCCTTCTCGGCAAAAGTCTTTTGCCGATTTTGTTGTGGCGGTTTGGCGGATTGGCGGTTTGGCGGTTTCACGGACAACCGAAATCTGTTCGCGAAATTTCGTGGCAAAAATGTAACTTGCTGAAATACAGCAATATATTTGCTTGACAATAAAACAATGGACTCGGGAAAAGTCGGGAACTTCACGACTTTTCACTACTTTTCATTGTTATGAATTTCCCGAAAGTTCCCGGAAATTCCCGACCTATTACAACTCTCTGCCCCTCTGCCTACTAACTCTGCCGTGTCTGTACCCGTAACAATACCGTAGCATAATAGGCCCTACGTGGGCTTGAAATAGGACTGATAATTATCCAAGAACTTCTGAACCGCTTCTGACAACGGACCGTAATACTCTCCGCCGGAAGCGTTCTTATGTCCACCACCGCCAAAGACCTCGTGAGCCAACACATTAACCGGTCGGTCTCCCTGCGAACGAAGCGAAATCTTCACCTTAATCTTACTACCATTAGCCAGATTTATTTCCGATGGATTCACTTTATCTTCCCTCATGAAGACCGAATAATACACGTCCGAAATCTGCAACGGCAGATTAACCAAACCTTCCGCATCTCCCGACTGGAAATTGAAACGATAAAGCTCCTTGCGACTCAGATAAATGAGTGCCGTGTGATGCTCAGGGAAAAGACGCATCTTATTGTACAAACAGTACCCCATCAAACGCATTCGGTCTGCTGAATACTGATTGAACACTTTGTTGTATATCTCGTCCTTATTCACTCCCGCAGCCACTAATTGACCCACAATCTCGTACATCTCAGGATAATTGCTATTGAACGAAAAATTGCCCGTGTCCGTCATCATGCCGGTATAGAGGCAGCGCGCTGCCTCTAAGTTTAGAGTGGAGAGTTTAGAGTTTAGAGTAGTTTGAGAGTTTAGAGTAGTTTGAGAGTTTAGAGTTGATAGTTGATAGATAAGACGATAGACGAGTTCGGAGGCAGAAGGACTGCCGGATTCAATGAAAGTGACCAACTCTTTGGCCTTAGCAAAAGTAACCTTCACATCCGTTGTTGCCAAATGGTGATCCACAATAAGCACGTTCTGCGTACCGTTAAGGGTCGCCAATATCTTATCTCCCAATGAACCTATCCGTTTGGGTTCGTGAAAATCCGTCAAGATAATCAAGTCCGCAGCCTCAATGAGCGCATCCGCCTCTTGGCTCTGCGACTCATACACCAAGTCCTCCTCTGCGCCCGGCATCCAAGCCAAGAAAGAAGGAAAGGCGTTGGGGACGATAACTTTTAAGTTTAAAGTGGAAAGTTTAAAGTTTAGAGTAGATTGGAGGTAGTGTTTCATACCCAACGAGGAACCCATCGCATCTCCGTCGGGAGACATATGCGTGACAATGACAATATTACGTGCGGATTCAAAAAAGGAGGCGGCTTTTTCAACCTCTTTGGAAGATAAAATTGATGAAATCATAGCGTTTTTGTTCTAAATCGGGTGCAAAGATACAAAATATTTTTTAAATATTTGTATATTTCAAAAAAAAATTGTACTTTTGCACGCATTTTGTTGAAAATTGAGGAAAAAACGCAGACTACGGGGAAAAATCTCTCACAGATTCCACAGATTTTAATCTCTCGCAGAAAGCGCGGAAAAAACAGACCGGTGAGCCACCGGAGGCGGAAAGGGGCTGACGATTTTATAATTTATTATTCCTTTTGGTTTTTCCATTGTCTGACAGAGTAAACTCACTCATTCAATAACAAAACGCAAAAGAAAAGAGAAGGCTCCTTCGGCAAAGCCGACATCACCTTCCGCACCGTGCAGTGGCACGTTGCCATAATAAATTATGATGAGACGAATTCCGCAGATGTAGCAGTGGGAAGCAAGAAACAAAAACGGGAAACGAGTACGGTCAGCGACCGAAGGGCGCTATAGGAGCAGCAATAGAGTCCCGTAAAAACAGTAGTGTCCCCTCGTCGCAATTCGCTTGGTACGATGACAAACCTACGGTTCGGCATGTAGTACCCGCGATTGCTCCTCTCCCCAAAAAGCAGGCTTTTCGGGGACCCTAAAAAAGGGGCGTCGGTTTTCGAGGGACTGCTATTGCAGCGGACGAAAGATAAGACCGTACCTA
Organism: Paludibacteraceae bacterium; assembly: GCA_024400115.1. Taxonomy (GTDB): domain Bacteria; phylum Bacteroidota; class Bacteroidia; order Bacteroidales; family Paludibacteraceae; genus Colicola. The sequence continues at coordinate 37,633 of JAKSNF010000002.1, forward strand.
TAAGCGAGAGGGAGCGCCCGCCGGCAAGGGGCGACAAGACGCTCCGACGAGGCAAGGAAGGACAAGGAAGGAAGAGAAAAGAGTAAAGATAAAGGATAAAAGACTATAAAACAATAAAAATTATCAATATGAAAAAGCTTATTTTTAGTATGATGGCTGTCCTCGCAATGACGAGTGTGATGGCTGAAGACGAGGTCTTAATGACCATTGCCGGCAAACCGGTAACCACGTCCGAGTTCTTGTACATCTATGAGAAGAACAATCAAGAAACAGGTGTTGAGTCCAAATCGTTGGACGAGTACGTTGACCTATTCGTTAATTTCAAACTCAAAGTGGCTGAAGCCGAGTCTCGTGGCATTGACACCACCCAAGAGTTTATCAAAGAGTTAGCCGGTTATCGTGCCCAAGCAACGGGTAAGTACATGGTTGATTCGGCTGCTTTTGATAGTCTCGTTGTTATGTCCTACGAGCGTATGAAGCACCCCCGTCGCGCTGCACACATCGCTATTCAGTGTCCGATGGGCAGTACCGATTCGGCTCAAGCCGTAGCCTTAGCTAAGATAGAAGAGGCACGTGTTCGCGTCACTACCGGTCTGACCGTTACCAAGACCGTCAAGAGAAAGACCAAGACCATCCAACAACCCAAAGAGGACTTCTACGCCGTAGCCCGCGAAGTGAGTACCGACCCGGGCGTACAAGAGAACCATGGCGAGTTAGGTTGGATTACCGTTTTCCGCTATGTCTATCCGTTTGAGGACGCTGTTTACAACACCCCCGTTGGCGAAGTAACGCCTATCTTCCGCACCGCTTATGGTTATCATATTGCCCTCGTTGAGGAAGAAGGAACAGCCAAAGAAGTGAACGCTTCCCATATCATGAAGATGGTTCCTCGCGATAACGCTAATGCCGAAGCCACTCAAAAAGAGGCTATCGAAGCCATCTATGAGCGCGTATTAGCAGGAGAGGACTTTGCTACCCTTGCCAGAGAACTGTCTGACGATAAAGGTTCGGCTATCAACGGAGGTGAGTTAGGCTGGTTTGGTAAAGGAATGATGGTCAAAGAGTTTGAGCAAACGGCTTTCAGCATGGAGACAAACAGTGTTTCGGCACCCTTCCGCACGAACTTCGGTTGGCATATCATCTACAAAACCGCAGAGCGTGACCTCATGCCCCTCGACTCCTTGCGTACCCAAATAGAGAGAAGCGTCAATCGCGATGAACGACACAAAGAGATGGACAAATCGTTCATCCGCAAGGCTCGCGCTGAATATAACCTGCCTGCCGAGATGAGCGACGAAGAGGTACGCGCTTATGCCGACCAACACCTTGAAGCTAAATATCCGGAGTTCAATGCCCTCGTTCGTGAATACCATGACGGTATCCTGCTCTTTGACGTCAGCTTAGAGGAAGTGTGGGACAAAGCCGCACAAGACTCTATCGGATTGACCAAATACTTCAAAGAGCACAAGAAGAATTACACATGGGACAAACCTCACTTCAAGGGTTACCTCGTTCGCTGCCAAGATGAGAACGTAGCCAAGGTGGCTAAAGCGATTATCAAAAGCGCAGACAAAGACTCCGTTCAGAGTTATCTAACCCAACGTCTCAACACCGACTCCACCAAAGTGGTGACTTGTGTTTATGGCTTATGGGAGCAAGGCAAGAACGCGATGGTAGATAAGTTTGGTTTGAACCAAAAAGACGTAGAGGTTCCTGCCGACGAGACCTATCCCGTTGTCTTCACCATCGGTAAGAAACTCAAAGCCCCACAAGAATATACCGATGTTCGCAGCCAAGTGGTAACCGACTACCAAGACTACTTGGAGAAAGCGTGGATACAACAACTGCGTGCTAAATACGAAGTGGTTATTGACGAGAACGTTCTGAATAAAGTAAAGCAACAAGTTAGTGCTCGATAAGAATCTTAAAAATATTTACTTAGGAGCGGCAGGCGGACTGATTGGCGTTCTCGTTACCTTTTTTGCATTACGAGTGGGTTTCACGTTCCGAGTGGACTTAACCGATGACCATCGGTATAGTCTGCACTCGGCAACGATAGCGCTTATTGATTCTATCAACGAACCGGTAGATGCCACTTTGTTCTTAGAAGGCGACCTCAACGCCGGCTTCAAGAGACTGCAAACGGCTACACAAGACTTGCTGCACGAGTGTCAAGTGCGTGGGCATAAATGGCATATTCAAACCCTCGCTCCTGACGAACAGGCACAACAACAGTTGGCACAAGTGGGCTATCAACCTATTCTCATTCACGAGCATGCCAAGAACGGCAAGACTGCCCAAACAACCGTCTTTCCGTATCTCCAATTAACCATTGGAAGCAAGACAACGTTTGTCCCCTTGTTACAAAACGTACAAGGACTAAGCGGAGAGGAGAACCTCAACAACAGCATCGAGAACTTAGAATACGCCCTTGCCGAGAACGTACACTTGTTGCTTCAGACTACCACACCGAAAATCGCTTTTATTGAAGGACACGGTGAACTGAGCGAACCGGATGTGTTTGATATCAGCGTGGCTCTGAGCCGTTATTTCCAGATAGACCGAGGCGTATTAGGTACCGAAGCCGGTGTGTTAGATGACTATGCAGCCGTTATCATTGCCGATCCGCAAATGCCCTTTGAGGAAAAAGACAAGTATATCTTAGACCAGTACATCATGCACGGCGGTACCGTCCTATGGCTCATCAGTGGTGTGCGTTTTGACGAGAACGGACTAAGCGATGGCGGTTTCACACCCGCCATACCTCTGGAACTCAACTTAGATGACATGCTCTTCCACTACGGTGTCAAAGTGCGCTCCGCCTTAGTTCAAGACCTCCAATGTTTGAGTGTACCCGTCAATGTATCGGTGGACGAACAGCAACCTAATTTCCAACCTATCCCATGGTTCTACGCGCCCTTACTGCTGTCCTCCGAAACAGCACCAATAACCCGTAACTTAGGACAAGTATCCTCCGTCTTTGCGTCCCCCATCGAAGTGACTACTGCCGAAGACGGTTTGCGCAAGCAAGCATTACTTGCCACCTCGTCCGATAGTCGTCTCATCCCCACACCCGCTAAGGTTGACCTCATGGATTTTAATGCCAATCCGGAAGAGTTCCATTATCGCTACTTACCCGTTGCCGTCGCTTTAGAAGGGCAGTTCCCTTCTACTTTTGCGCACCGACAAGCACCTCGTGCTATCACCCAATCAGGACAGCAAAAAGACCTCAGTACACCCACTAAACAAGTGGTCTGCGGCTGCGGCACGTTAGCGCGCAATGATTGGAACAACCATCAACCCCTCCCTGCCGGATACGACCGCTACTCCAAACGGACGTTCTCCAATCGGGATTTTATAGTCAACACTGTTCTATGGCTCACGGATACGCAGAACCTCATCGAACTAAGACAAAAACAGGTGGCACTTAGACTACTCAACGAAAGGCAAGTCAATATCCACCGACAGATGATACAAACATTAAGCACCATTATCCCCGTCTGCCTCTTGGCTATCGTGGGAACGATAGTGATAATCATTAGAAAACGCAAATACACTGCATCATGATGAAGAAAATATTTATTTGTGCCCTACTGCTGGTATCCGGCATTAGCTGGGCAGAGAATCCTAATCTGGATTATTCTACAGACACCATTGAAGGTATCATCCTTTATCGCTATCCTGTAGAGAAAAGTATCGGTTTATACCGCGTGAGCGTCAATTTTGCTGTACCGCAATCAATGATTATCGAGTGGAACCCCTTCCTCAAGGAACGTGGACTCCAATTTGGAGACACACTCTATATCCCGACCGGAAGACCGATTGTGAACGAGACTGCTAAACCTGCTGCCGAACCGACCATCGAACCGGTAGCCAAACCCGCTGTCAAACCCTCTGCCGAACTATCCGTCAAACCGGCTACCGAACCGGTAACTTCGGTTTCTACGATAGCTCCTCAAGAGACAATGACAGAACCCGTGAACAAACGGAGAAATCGTCTCAAGAAAGAAGCAACAGAATTGGTCGTTCCAATGGATTCGATTATCGTATCGGATTCGATAACCGCCCCCATTGACTCTACCGCCTCTTTTAAGTTGGCTCTGCTTCTGCCCTTACAAGCCGAGAGCGAGCAACGGAACGAGACAATGGATCGTTTCTTAGACTTTTACGAAGGTTGTTTGATTGCGCTCAAAGATAGGCAAGACAGCACCCAAAGAGTGGATTTATTCGTCTATGACACCAAAAAAGATACTACTGAGATCGTTCGCTTAATGCAAGACGAACTACTCTCCATGAACGCTATCATCGGTCCTGCTTATCCACAGCAAGTGGCTCTTATCGACACGTTTGTTAAGAACCACCAGATACCTACGATGATTCCTTTTACCAATGAGGTGGATTCATTAGAAAACAACCCCTACCTCTATCTCTTCAACACCACGGCTCAAATGGATGCGGACACCTTCCTTTCCTACTTGGAGCAACGGGGAGAGTTGACTAACTGCGTATTAGTAGAGGCAAAAGAGGAAGATATACACAAGGATATTCTTTACTTGCGCAACCAAATCAAAGAACGTGCTTTGCCTCATACCGAAACGACGCTACACGAGATATTAGTGGACTCGGTATTCATGAACCTTATGCCCGAAGTAGAGAATATCGTTATCTTTAACAGCTCTAAGTTTACCAACGTGCAGATTCTCTTGCCCCACCTCATCAATGGTAAAGCCGACTGTCGCGTGAGCCTGTTCAGTCAGTTTGGTTGGCAAAAAGAACGTATCGTTATGCCGCAGGTTTATACCACTATCTTTGCTACCGACTCCGTTCCCGCTTTAGCGCAATACGAAACAACCTACTCCACCTATTTCGGTCACCAACACGCCTCACTCCTTCCGCGTTATGACCTCTTAGGATACGATATCACTCGCCAGTTCTTAGACCGGCTTATTGGCAACGACCCCACTCCCGGACTACAATCGGACATCCGTTTTACGCAAGCGGGAGAAGGTGGGTTTATTAACACGCATATCACGCTTATTCATAAATAGTGGAAAGTTGAAAGTTGAAAGTTTAAAGAAGTCGTCTAGTTGATAAGTTTAAAGTTGAAAAGGTATTCTTTCATATTTGTATTGCTGCTGAGTAGTGTAACGCTATTGGGACAGAAGCGCTTACTACAACCCGAGATTTATCTTGGGGTACATGGTGGTGCTGTGGCTTCAACCGTATTCTTCTCGCCACAGGTTAGTTATATGACCCCCATCACCAAAGGTTGTGTACTGGGCGGCGAAGGCGGTCTTGTGTTCCGTTATAGTGAACAGAAGTGCTGCGCTATCCAAATCGAATTGAACTACCTCCAGCGTGGTTGGGCAGAGAAAGGACAAGACGCTTATGGGTCTGCCAACTACACTCGCAAACTGCACTATATCGAAATGCCAGTGCTCATGCACCTCTATTTCGGTAGTTCCTCTTTCCGCGGATTCGTTAACGTCGGCCCACAGATTGGTTACTGTGTCAAAGAGGAGATGTTAGGCGAACAAGCCCCCTTCGGAGGAGACCAATATAAACCTATTGACAATCGCTTTGATTGGGGCGTCGGAGGTGGCTTAGGGTGTTATTATCGTTCACGTAATGCCGGTGTGTACCAATTCGACATACGTGTAGGTTACTCCTTAGGCACCGTCTTTAGCAATAAAGCAGGAGCCGACTTCAGCAAGTCCAATCCCCTTACCGTAGGTGTAGGATTGGCATGGTTATGGGAGTTCAAAACAAAAGACAAGAAATAAGAAACAAGAAAATATTTTATTATATGGGAAAAATTATTTCAATTGCAAACCAAAAAGGAGGCGTCGGTAAAACGACTACCGCCATTAACCTATCCGCAGCATTAGCATCTATAGGCAAGCACGTTCTTATCATTGATGCTGACCCGCAAGCCAATGCCTCGTCGGGTTTAGGCGTAGATATACGCGAACTAAATAGTACTATCTATGAATGTCTCGTCAATGGCATTGATCCGCACCAAGCGGTTATTCATACCCAAACAAAGAACCTCGACATCATCCCCAGTCATATAGACTTAGTGGGGGCAGAAATAGAGATGCTGAACATCCCCAATCGCGAATCGTTACTGAAAAACGTCATCGGTCAACTGCGCGATGAATATGACTTCGTCTTCATCGACTGTTCGCCCTCGTTGGGTTTGATAACCGTTAACTCGCTCACCGCCAGCGATAGCGTTATCATCCCCGTTCAGTGTGAGTTCTTCGCCTTGGAGGGTATCGCTAAACTGCTCAACACCATCAAGATAATCAAGTCCAAACTCAACCCCACTCTCATGATTGAAGGTTTCCTTTTGACCATGCACGACAACCGTTTGCGCCTCAGCAATCAAGTCTATGAGGAGGTTAAACGCCACTTTGGCGACCTTGCCTTCAATACTGTCATCTCCCGTAACGTGCGCCTTAGCGAAGCCCCCAGTCATGGACAGTCTGTAATCGAATATGACGCTTCTTGTAAGGGAGCGCAGAACTATACCGCTTTAGCAAAAGAACTAATCTCTCGAAACTAAACAACTATGAAAAGAATAACAGGACTTGGGCGCGGCTTAGACGCCCTGATTGACACCTCACACGTAGATACCGATGGCTCCAGCAGCATCAATGAGGTTCGTTTAGATAAGATTGTGGCTAATCCCGACCAACCCCGTCGCACGTTTGACGAGGAGGCTCTTGAAGAACTGGCCGACTCTATTCGCGAACACGGCGTTATCTCACCTATCACCTTGCGCAAGAACGAGGACGATACGTATATGATTATTGCCGGTGAACGTCGTTATCGTGCTTCCAAAAAAGCAGGACTGACCACTATTCCCGCCTATATCAAAGAGGCAAAGGACGAACAGGTCATGGAGTGGGCGCTCATCGAGAACGTGCAGCGTGAAGACTTAGATGCCATCGAGATAGCACTCGCCTACCAACGCCTCATGGACGATTATCACCTCACCCAAGAGCGGATGGCAGAGCGTATTGGCAAGAAACGTGCGACCATCACCAACTACTTGCGTCTGCTCAAACTGCCCGCAGAGATACAAATGGGTATCAAGGACAAGAAACTCGACATGGGTCATGCACGCGCCATTCTTAGCAGTCAGTCAACGGAACAGCAACTGTCTATCTACCACAAGATTTTAGAGCAAGGACTGAGCGTAAGACAAGTGGAAGCACTCGTGGCTAAAGCCAAAGAGATAGCCAAAGAGCGAATCGCCAAAACGCCGCATCTGTACATGCAGCAGCAACAACAACTCAACGAGATGTTCCCACATAACAAAGTCAAAATAACCGATGGCAAAATAACCATCTACTTCAATAACGAGAACGAACTTAATCGGATTGTGGATAGTATACATTGAAGAAACAGATTACCATAGTACTTCTCTTCTGTTCGGTTGCGCTTTCTGCCCAGCAGCGAGATACGACTTCCACTTTCTGGAAACCGGATCCCTATCGCGCTGTGTGGATGGCTGCCATCCTCCCGGGTTCTGGACAGATATACAACCACAGTTATTGGAAACTGCCCATCGTTTATGGAGGTTTCATGGGTTGCGCCTACGCTATCACCATGACGCAAGGCAAATATTCGGATTACAAGGAGGCTTATCGTGATATTACAACCGATGTCGTCCTCTCCAAAGATCCCAATAAGTCCTATAATCGCATTCTACCCAAAGGATACGATATTGATAGGATGGGAGGTAAATCTAACTACACCCGAACACTCGAGAACGGGCAAAACACCTACCGACGATACCGCGATATAAGCATTGTAGCCACCGTCTTGCTCTATGGTTTGACCATCATCGACGCCTACGTAGATGCGCAGTTATTTGACTTTGATATATCCCCTAACCTCAGTATGAACGTCGAACCCGACCTCTACTATGATAACTTACGAAACACCCGAACCCCCGAGGTTCATTTAGCTATACGATTCTAATGGAAACGATTGAACGCACCTTTTATTCGCTCAAAGAAGTGAGACAAATAACGGGCCTTCCCGATGCCACCTTGCACTATTGGGAGAAGCACTTCGAGGAACTCAATCCCCGTAAAGACGGACATGGCAATCGGTACTACTCCAAAGAGGACATCGAACTCATCAAGCGTATCAAGTACCTTCGTGATGAAATGAAGATTACGCGCATCGAGGCTATCCGCAACGAACTCCAACAAGACCATAAACAAGTCGATGTGCGCCAGCGCGCCACCGAGATACTGTTACGTTTACGTAAAGAACTATACGATATACGCGCAAATATATAATAAGGAATATGAAAAAGTTTAATATTGACTGGAAAGCGATACTGCCTTATGCGGTAGCGATTGTAGTTTTTATTGGTGTGGCTGTTATTTATTGCTCACCTTTATTGAATGGCAAAGTACTGCAAGCAGGTGACGTCAACAACTGGAAAGGAGCGGCGCAAGAGGCGCGCGAATTTAAACAACAAACAGGTGAGACTACTTGGTGGACCAACTCTATGTTTGGTGGAATGCCGACTTATCAGATTACGGGTAGCACACCCACCAACATTATACGAGGTAAGTTAGAAAAGATTGCGCATTTTGGCTTCTTTGAAGACCTCAATCCTATCGGTATTATCGCTGCTTATTTCTTTGGGTTCTTCCTATTATTACTTTGCTTTGGTGTTAATCCTTGGCTCAGCTTAGTAGGCGGACTGGCAATGGGCTTGTCTTCGTATTTCTTCCTTATTATTCCTGCCGGACACATAACGAAAGCCGTCGGTTTAGGCTTCTTAGCACCTATGATTGGTGGTTTTTATGCTATCTTTAGAAAGAGATATTGGCTTGGCGCACCATTAGTCACTATTTATGGTATTTTAGGTATCACCCTTCACCCGCAGATGACCTATTATATCTGCATGCTGCTGGGTGTTATGGCTATTGCCGAACTGTATATTCATATCTCTGAGAAACGTTGGAAAGACCTCGGCATGGGCGTGGGTATCCTTCTTATCTGCGGATTACTCATCTTTGGTACCAAACTCAGTTGGTGGCAGATGAACCAAACATATCTCAAAGAGACGATGCGTGGCGAGCACTCCGAACTGGTCAAAGAGACCGATGCTACCAACAAAACGGCAGGACTGGATCTCGATTATGCCACAGCTTGGTCCTACGGCATCAACGAGACAATGACCTTCCTCATTCCTAACTACATGGGTGGTGCCAGTGGTTATAACTTAGGGAACAATAGTTTATTGGAGGAAGAACTCAAACAAATAGGCGTTCCGGCTCGTCAGGCGAAAGGGTTCTGCCAATCAGCACCAACCTATTGGGGTGAAAAGCCCTTCACTTCCGGTCCTGTCTATATGGGAGCTATCATTGTCTTCCTCTTTGTTCTTGGTTTGATTATTGTCCCTGGACCTTATAAATGGGCACTGCTTATTGCCACACTCTTCTCTGTGGCACTCGCTTGGGGACGACACTTCATGCCGCTCACGGAGTTCTTCTTTAACTACTTCCCCATGTACAACAAGTTCCGAGCGGTGGAGAGTATCCTTGTCGTGGCAGAGATAACGATGCCCTTATTAGGCTTCCTTGCCTTGCAACGTCTGACAGCGCAGCGGTCTAACAGCGATAGCGGTCTTTCAGCCGCAGGCGGTCTTTCAGCGAAGCGGGCTATCTTCATCGCCGCTGGCATAACTGCCGGTATCTGTCTTATCTTCGCCCTCTTTGGCGGCAGTATATGTTCTTTCACCTCGTCTTATGATGAACAGTGGAAAGGACAGGTAGGTAACAAAATATACCAAATGATTATCGACCAACGCGCTGCCATGTTAAAAGCGGATGCTTGGCGTTCGTTTATCCTCATTGCCTTAGCGGCTGCGGCTCTGTTAGTATATCTATCTCTTTCAGCGAAGCGGTCTAACAGCGAAGCGGTCTTACAGCGAAGCGGTCTAACAGGCAAAGCCGGTCTATATGCCGTCCTCGGTATACTTATCCTTCTCGACATGGTGCCTGTCAATCGTTGTTTCTTTGATGCAGATAATTTCATAAGCAAGAAGGAGGATAACCGCTATTTCGCTATGCAGCCTTGGGAAGAGCAGATTCTCAAAGACAAGAGCCTTGATTATCGCGTCCTTAATGTAGCAGCCAACACCTTCAATGATGCCCGCACCTCGTATCGCCTCAAGTCTATCGGTGGCTACTCGGCTGCCAAACTACGCCGTTATCAAGACCTCATAGATGAGCATATATCACAAAATAATTGGCAAGTTATTAATATGCTCAATACCAAATATATCATCACCCACAATGGCGTTCAACTCAATCCTGAAGCTTTTGGAAATGCGTGGTTTGTGGATAAAGTGCATTTTGTTGACACGCCCAATGCAGAGAGTGATGCCCTCAATACACTCGACCTTCGTCATGAAGCGGTAATAGACACCACTTTGCTGGCAAATTCCTGCCTTCTGCCGTCCATCATCCGTACTTCAGCATTGGAATCTGATCGGAAGCTCATTGGAAGCTCATCGGAATCTTCCTTAGACATGATAGAGTTAACTGAGTACCAACCCAATAGGCTTACCTATAGATCAACAACCGAAAAGGATAGGGTGTGTGTCTTCTCGGAGATATATTATCCTTACGATTGGCATCTCTATATTGACGGAGAAGAGCAACCTATTGGTCGCGCTAACTATACCTTGCGTACTGCCGTTATTCCGGCAGGGCAACATGAGATAGTAATGGAGTTTGTACCCGCAGCCCTCAAAACAGACAGGTGGTGTATGGCGATACTGATTATTGCAATGCTGCTGAGTCTTGCGGGGCTTGGATATCTAATAGTGTCTTCCTCCAAAGCTTCCCGATAATCTCCATATCAAACGATTTCGATTTTTCGATGGCAGCCGTTGCCATTTGGAGACGTTTATTGGGGCTAAGCATTAACTCCGCTATAGATTCGTACATGGCGCGTAAATCGTTGTCCGGGGCAACAATACCATTTTTGTCGTGGTCAATAATCTCATTGGCTGCTGCGTATGAGTTAAATACACAGGGAATAACCCCTTGAGGCATACTTTCCATGATAACCATCGGCCAACCTTCGTATGAGGATGGAGATAGTAATATGGAGGCTTTTTGATAATAAGGTTGCGGGTCTTGCCGTCCTACCAAAACAACATTCTTAAGGTGATATTTGTTGATAAGCCACTTGTAGTATCCTTCTGAAACGCCTTCGCCTATAATCGTTAGTTTCCAGTCGTTGAGAAGAGGATTCTTTTCTATCATCCGCCATACGCGTAAGGCATACGAGATACGTTTTTGGGGTTCATACAAACGACCGACGATAATAACTTCTTTCTCCTTCCTGCCCAACTCGTCTTTGTTAATATACTCCCCAAAAGGTAGCGGATTATGTACAACAGCAAATTTATCGTATCGGGTTGAGCAGGCGATGTTCAAATATTGTTTAACGTATTCTTGCGAGAAGACGACCACTTTATCGGATGTTTCTAAGGGACGAGCATACCGCTCTCGAATAACGGCTTGAATCAATTTAGAACTTATTGGACGGCTTATAGTAATGAGCCATTTTTTCAAAACATCTATAAACTTCCCTTTGTGCGTTAAGTTGTAATAGACCATAGAAAATGTGGTATAGGAGCATGCTTCATACCCGGGCATAAAATGAATACAATAAGTAGTCTTTGCGTGACATACATGTGCTATTTTGTTGATGATAGGAATAACTCTTACATACTCTATATTAGACACATTGATAATGACTCTATCTATTTGATTGGCTATCAAGAAACTTTGTAATTCATCTTCGTTGAGAGGGAGCGTCAATTGTAATCCCGCGGAAAAGACCTCGGATAAACCTCTCGGATTAGCATTAAAATAGGCGTTAAAACAAGTGTCTCCTCCTGTATGAACAAAGTATGTACTTAATGCTGTAACCACGCGATTGATGCCGGTGTTGTCGTTGGCACTTGCAGAGGCGCATTCGTAATTCGTTATTTGTAGGATATTCATAGCAGACCTTTTATAATAATCCCTTCGTTACATTTCTTCTAAATAAAATCAGTTTATTACCTTTGGCAGGATGTCCTTGCAGACAATAACCAATCCACAAAGCCAATGTTCCGCCCCATTTGACGGCCTCTAAAAATAGTCGCTTGCTGTATTCAATCTTGGATATAGCGAGCGTTCTTTGTCGTTCACTTTGACCAACTCCTAATCCTAAGCGATAAATATATTCATCCGTTGTGCGCGAGGAAGGAATACAATGCTCTACCGCTATTTCCGGTAGGTAGTAAATAGGGACATTTAGCGCCTTGATACGATTGAAATAATCTTTCTCTTCACCGCCGATTAGATTTTTTCCACTTCGTCCCAAAGAGGTATTAAACAATCCACATCTGTCAGCAGTTATTTTGCTAAAGCCCATATTAGCACCAATCGGATAGTCTTTGGTAAATAGGCACACATTATTTCCTTTATCAATAGCAGAAAGCCACGAGGCACTCCACTTGCTGAGCCAAGAGGGAGTTGCGCCCTCCTCAAAGAGCGGATAAATACGTCCACCAAAGGCATCCATATCAGGAATTTGTTGTATATATAGCGATAAACGCTCTAAATAATTCTCACTTACAAAGGCATCATCATCTAAAAAGACGAACCATTCGCCTTTGGCTTCCTTGATTCCTCGATTGCGAGCATAACTAAGTCCTTGTTGTGTTTCTACCAAATAACGGAAAGGAACAGCCGAATACTGTGTGGCAAAGTCTTTGCAAATAGAAGCTGTGGAATCGGTACTATTGTTATCAATCAGCAGCAGTTCCCATTCCCCATTATAGCGGTTATTGGCTAACCGCCGAAGTGTCTCACTTAAGTATTTCTCTCTATTGTATGTACAAATAATAACGCTTAACATAATCTTCTATACGAACGTTCTTGGGTATGAATGATTCTTGTTATATATCCATCTTTGGCGTTCCAGTTTTTAATGGGGATCATATACGAATCGGAGTAGATGGCGCGCAACCAACCATCGGTATCTACGGGCATATAAATTTGCAAGCCTAAAAACTCTCGACGCTCAAACTCGCAAGCAGGGACATACGACCTATCGCAAGGGAAGCCATCGGTTGCATTGGCTTCCTTCCATTCTTTCGTCTCATGTTTGCGTTGAATAACGCTATACAAGTCTTTGCCCTCGCGGAAATAATAGAAAATATCTAAATGCAATTTGTTATAAATATACGTTTCTTCTACTACTTGTCCCGTTCCTGCCATCACGTTCTGCCGATAGAGATGAAAACCGGCTTGCTCCATTTTATCGTGAAGGTCGGCAGGAATTTCGTTCTCTAAAACACCTAAGTCTATATCCGGATCATAAGAAATGAACCCGTGGTCACGGTACGCCCCCAATAAGGCACCATACGTTAAAAAAGTTTTTATGCCCATCGAAGAAAAAACTTCATCTGCCTTGGCAAGCATAGCTAATCCGTCGCGTTTCATTCTTCGCGCTTGCACCTCAAACTTAATGCGATTGATGACCTCAACGATAGGCTTATAAATGCCTAATTTAACACATATTTTAACAACTAAATCTCTCATAAGTATTGTTTCCCCCAAGATAAAATCTTATCTATATGAGGTGTTTTTAAATTATTCTTGACGGCTAAATCTTTGACCAACTGTAATCCGAAGGGGAAGTCCTCTGTGAAATATCGACTTTGGAAGTCCGGTATCCACCCTTGCTTAGTCTTTTTCATTGGGGCATCAATACTTTGGAATGCCTGTATAGATTGCAATTTGCGCGCTAATGATAAGGCATCACCACTTTCGTAGTATTCCAGTACGGAAGGGACAGACACTCCAACTATCTTACAAAGAGCCAGAAACTCCGTATCCATAGCTATATATTGCTCCGCACTATATTCGTCCCATTCGGCATAGAACTTCGCTTGCGTAGAGTATGTTATCCCCTCGTGCCAATCATGCCACATACCAAATAACCGTGCTGTATGCAATAGCGGATTACTATTGGTTAAAGCCGCTTCTAAGTAGTTATGAAGTGCTGCAACAGGGGTGTTCAACCATGTTTCCCATTGAGTAGCAAACGAATCCGGCAGATTCTCAAGTGCTATGTATAATTGTGTCTTGTATCCCAATAATTGTGCAGAATGACCATATTCAGTTACGCGAGCAATATAGGGTACACGTTGAAAACCAAATAGAGCCGCCTTCTTATCAAAAACCTCGTGAGCACGAAAGAAGAAACCGGTGCTACTGACAATAGAACCAACGGCTTGGGTTGTGATATAAGGGGCTATATCTCGCAAAGTCTTTTCTATCAAGAACCCCGGCACGCATAATAGGATAATATCACTGTGTGGAACGGTTTTCTCGGCTTTGTCAGAGATAATATTCACGCTTCCTTTATACAACCTTCCGTTAAGGTCGGAAACTTCTATTTGGTGACTCCACAAGTGTGGTTTAGAAGTCAATAAATTAACTTCCACTTCGTCTTGTTGGGCTAATACTCCGGCTGTGACTAACCCTAACGAACCTCCACCACAGATACAAACGCGTATCATAACTTCTTCAATGCCTCCACTAATCGGTCATTATCTTTGGTGTCTCGCACAGCCAAGCGGATATACGAACCGTCACATTTCTTTGTGCAATCCTTTATCAGAATCTTGCTTTCTTTCAATAAACGAATAGCGAGTTCACGCGGCGAGTGGGGTGCTTTTACTTCACACAATACATAATTGGCTTCACTTGGTAAAACACGCAGATAAGGAATCGTCTTCAATGCCTCTACAAACCGCTTGCGTTCCTCGCGGAAAGCGTCCATCGCTGTTGTATATGCCGTTTCATACTTACCCAAAATCTGCAAGAAGAACTCACCAAAGGAATTAATGTTCCAAATAGACAACGATCGACGAATACCCGTCATAAGCGAGGCATTAGAAGTCGCCAATATGCCCAATCTCAACCCCGGAACGCCGTACGATTTAGAAATAGACTTAATAACTACCAAGTGATCGTATTGTTCCAAAACCGCATTATCAAAGAAAGTGGGGTGCTCCTCTGAGAAGTCAATAAAACTCTCATCTAAAACAAGCACAATATCTTTCTCTTGACACCATTGAGCCAAACGTAAGCAGTCCTTGTAAGGGATATAATTACCGCTGGGGTTATCGGGATTAATCAGCACTAAAGACCAAATATCTTTATCGGCAAAATAAGCCATTAGGTCGTCTGCTGTATAATGGAAATCGGGAGCTTTTGCTGTATAAGTTACTAATTGCTCCGGCATAAAGCGATTAGGGTATTCCTCAAAAGTAGGACGAACAACACCTACTCTACCCATCATCTGCTCCGAAAGAACCTTAATCAGTTCCGCAGCGCCATTGCCTACGGCGATATAGTCTTGCTTAACGCCAAAATCTTTAGCAACCAACAAGTCATTAACCCGTTGACCGGAAGGGTATTCGGTTAATAGTTTATCAAAATTGGCAGCCAACTCATCACGCAACCGCTGATTAGGGAAATACGGATTTACTAAATAGCAAAAATCTAATAACTGCGGATAACGCCAATAACCTCCATAACGGGAGCATAATAAGTCATATTGACTATCCGAGAAGATAGATTCGGCTATATCTAAGTCTTGAATATCATCTATCTCATACCATTGTTCCCCCTCCAATGGTAAAGCACGCATACCTGAGTTATCTACCATCGTTATCACGCGAAGTACTTGTTCGTAGTATTCGTTCTTTCCCAACGCCTTACAATAAGCCTCTAAGAAAGGCACATACATGGAAGTAGAGAACTCACGCGAGAACTTATATACATTGACTGTTTTATAATACGAAGGAATCTCCTCATACTTAAACTGATTATTAGGTATAAAGCGTAAAATACGATTCTCGTTATCCAAGGTCACCACCGTTCCGTCCATCCAATTCTCGTATTTATCTACAAGAGCCAAGTTCGGATAGGGGTGTTGAACTAACTTAGCAATCACCGCATCTTCCATAATAATATCCGACTCAAACAGCAACGTATCTTCTTTTGTTAGCCATTCCTTTGCTAAATAAAGGGAGTAGATATTATTGGTCTTATCAAACACCTCATTGACCACAAACTCAACAGGTGTATTAACGGTCAAGGTGGCTAAATAGTCTTGCAACTCTTTCGCCTTATAACCAACCACCATGACCACGCGACTAAGGTTAAACTTATCTAATTGGTGCAGCAAGCGAGAAATCAGTGTTTCACCACCAACTTCTATCATACACTTAGTATTCCCTTTTGTCAATTCGCCGAGGCGTTTGCCCATTCCGGCAGCTAAAATTACAGCTTGCATATCTTATTATTCTAAATCCTTTTTATACGTTATTTTCCTATTCTCTTCTTCTCCCTCTACAATATAAATCGGTTCCGAGGGGAGATAATGCAGCACTACTCCACAATCGTCCGTAGCAGCAAAAGCGGGATCCTGTAACCCTTTCTCGTACGCTTGCGCTATCGTCTCCAAACGGAAACCTTGCGGTGTTTGAACACGGCGATAGCGATTGCGATTGGGAATAGCAGAAACAAGCGCTCCCGACTCATCCGTCTCTAATAACGTGTCCGTCGATGGGATAGCCACACAAACAGCATTATGCTCCTGCAATGCAGCCACTACATCATTGATGATTCGCTCGCTTACAAACGGACGTGCCGCGTCGTGCAATAACAAACATACATCGCGTTGTCCCTTATAAGCATTGATAGCCGCCAAAGAGGATAAGTATCGCTCTGCTCCACCGGGTAAAACATGCTTCACCTTCGTCCAACCGTTTTGAGCCACTATTGATTCCACCTTCGGGATATAGTCCTTGTGTGAGATAATGCAGATCTCATCGACATTTTCATTGCCGTGAAAAGCAGCTACACTCCACTCCAAAACAGTTTTCCCCTTTAGTGGTAAAAACTGCTTCGGCATATCCGTTCCCATCCGGTTTCCAACCCCTCCGGCTAATATGACTGCTACGTTCTTCATTCTTGCGTCATCCTTCTCTCTACTATCGTTCTACTACCGATACTGATCCAGTATTGCATCACAGATTTCCCTAATCGCACCTTCACCACCACGATGTTCTAACACCAAAATTCCCGGTACGGCTTTAACGGCAGGTTGGGCATTTGCCGGACAAACAGGCGTGCCGACGTGCTGGAGCAGTTCAAGGTCGTTGACATCGTCTCCTACAAAGCACACATCTTCCAAAGTAATACCCATTTTAGCACAAATCTCTTTGGCGGCTTCCAGTTTGGATATACTCTTGTCGTCAATCACTCGCCCAACCCCCATATAGAGGTAGTCAAGGTTGAGTTTGCGCGCACGCATCTTAACAATATTATTGATCTCGCTTGTAAGAATACCGCACGGAATACCTTGCTTGCGGAGCAACACCATGCCCATGCCATCATACACACAGAAACGCTTCACTTCGCGTTCGTCCTCGGTGTAATACAGACCGCCGTTGGTCATACACCCATCCACATCGGAAAGAAAAAGTTTGACTTGTTTCATTTTATCACTTGTTCAAAGGCTTGGGTCATCTTATCCCAGCCGTATTTAGTTTTTTCGTTTATCAGATATTGAGTAAACGCCTCTTGGCGGTTGTTCTCGTAGTAATCTTTTATCGCCTCAGCAATAGCTTTGGGTTCGGGGGTAACGGCATAACCCATTTTTCCGTCATGCACTATCTCGCCCAGTCCGCCAACATTAGTCACCAACATTGGTTTTTCAAAATGAAACGCCACCTGCGTCACACCCGATTGCGTTGCCGACTTATACGGCTGAACGATAAGACTCGCTGCACCAAAATACTTACGTAAGTCCGCGTCCGGAACGAACTCGTTTCTTACTACCACTCGATCATTAAGACCAAGGTCTGCTATTTGTTTGCGGTACTTGTCTTCGTCCTCATAAAACTCACCGGCAATAATGAGTTGGAGTTGCGGCAAGTCTTCCTTTATTTGTCCAAATGCGTCCAGCAGAAGGTCTAATCCCTTATAGGCTCTAACAAGACCAAAGAAGAGCATATAATCCTTGGTTTCATCGAGATTTAATTGCTTGCAAGCTTCCCTTTTTGTCATCCTCGTTCCATAGTGATCATAGATGGGGTGCGGAGACGAAACAGCCGGAGCGGACGTGAGAGAATGAATATCGTTCACCACCGAATCGCTCAATGCTACAAAAGCGTCTTGACTATGCACAAAATAAGGGGCAAAGAGTTTGTCGAGCACACTTTTCTCGTGGGGGAACATATTATGTACCAAAGCAATACATTGCGTTTTATGATTGCGCCTTACGATGCGGCAGATCGTTCCGTAGAGGGGCGCAAAGAAAGCCATCCAATAGCAACAAATGAGTTTATCCGGTGCCATCGCTTTGAGGGTGCGCGCCACACGAAGCCAATTGAACGGATTGCACGAGTTCAATCGGCGCACAATAGTCAAATCCTTTGGTGCAGGATCCGAAGTAAACTGCGTCTTGCCGGGGAAGAGGAAGGACGGATATTGCAAGGTAAAGGTCCAAACCTCCACCTCGTGCCCTTCCTCACTAAACTGACGCGCCAAACGCTCATTGAACGTTGCTAATCCGCCACGATAGGGCCAAGCCGTACCTAAGATAACGATTTTCATTGTTGTTCTTTTTTGAATGCTTGCCAACCTTGGGCTTGCAGCTCCATTTCTTCGCCATTGCGACCGATAAGGAGGGTTCCGTATTCGGGTTTGGTGATGTGACCAACGATATACACATCCTCCAACGGCACTATCTTCTCGTAATCCTTAATATCGCACGTAAAGAGCAATTCATAATCCTCTCCACCATTGAGGCAGCAGGTTACGATATTGAGATTCATCTCCTCGGCAAGAGCCGCAGCCTGATAATCAATCGGCAGTTTATCTTCGTAGATAGCGCAACCCACATTCGATTGGGTACAAATATGCATAATCTCACTACTCAATCCATCACTGATATCCATCATAGCAGTAGGCTTGATTCCTGCGTTATGCAACGCCTCAATTATATCGCGACGCGCTTCGGGTTTGAGTTGACGCTCAAGTAAGTATTCGCGTCCTTCGAAGGCGGGGATGATTGTGGATTGTGGATTGTGGATGGTGGATGGTGTGCCCGATGGGCTATTGTGAGCTAAGCCTTGTGCAATGCGTTCACGCTCAAGGAGTTGGAGACCCATATAAGCCGAACCGAGATTGCCGGAAACACAAACAAGGTCATTGACTTTCGCTCCGTTACGATACACAATATCGCTCTCTTTAGCTGTGCCAAGACACGTAATCGAGATGGTCAGTCCCGTCATCGAAGCACAAGTGTCACCACCTACCATATCTACTCCGTATTGTTCGCAAGCCAAACGAATACCGGCGAATAACTCCTCCATGTCTTCTACACTAAAACGTTTGGATATACCCACACCAACCACTATCTGCGTGGGAGTGCCGTTCATAGCGTATATATCGGAGAAATTAACCACCGCAGCCTTGTAGCCAAGGTGCTTGAGGGGAACATATTCAAGATTAAAATGAATACCTTCCAACAGCAGATCGGTCGTCACGAGGGTTCGTACACCGGGTTGGTTCTTGATAACGGCAGCATCGTCACCCACACCCTTGAGTGTAGATGATTGACGATACTCCAATTTGTCCGTGAGGTGATGAATAAGTCCAAACTCACCCAGACTTGCTATTTCTGTTCTTGCCATAGTAAACGAGGATATCTCCCCTAAATTAATCAATTTGTGCGCAAAGATAGGTATAATTTTTCATATACGCAAGCATATGCGCGAAAAAAAGCAAAAAAACACGTTTTTGTTGCCTTTTAGGCAAAAATACCGTTTTTTGTTTTAGTATATGGATATTTTTTTGTATCTTTGCACGCTAAATTGCGTAGATTATGATTGACTACATCAACGGACAACTGACAGAGATTAATCCCACCTATGCTGTTATCGAGGCTGCGGGAGTGGGTTATCAGATTAACATTGCCCTCACTACCTATTCTGCTTTTGCAGGTCAGGAGGGGCAACCGGCTAAACTCTTCATCGAGGAAATCATTCGTGAGGACACCCACGATGTCTTCGGTTTCATTACCAAAGGGGAGCGCCAGCTCTTTGTGCTACTCATGACAGTAAGCGGTATTGGTGGCAACACCGCTCGCATGATTATGTCCGCTTATACAGCAGGTGAGATTCGCCAAATCATCGCCACGGGCAATGCACGCGCCTTGGCGCAAGTGAAGGGTCTGGGCCCGAAGACGGCACAACGTATCATTGTTGATTTGAAGGATAAAGTGCTCAAGGTTGATTTAGGCAATGATCCTACGGAATTACCCTTGGATATGGATCTCGGTTCAGCAGATAGCGAGATTAAGACCGAGGCGGTCAGCGCTCTCACCATGCTTGGTTTTGCTGCCCTTGCTAGCGGTAAGGTAGTGGATAAGATTCTGAAAGCCACACCTTCGGCTTCGGTGGAGGAGGTTATTCGTCAAGCGTTAAAAATGCTTTAGTACTCGGCTGTTTTGAAACGAATAAATATCATATTACTTGGTCTTGCCGTGCTTGCCAACGCACGCGCGCAAGAAGTGCTTAATCTGGACGGAACGGTTGCCGATTCGGTCATCATGGCATCTGCACTTCCTTTACCCGAGGAAGATAAGGCACAAACGGAAGTGGTTTATGACCCCTTGACCGGCAATTATGTGATGCACACCAAAGTGGGCGGAGTGGATATCACCACGCCTTATATGTTGACACCTCAGGAATACGCTTCGTATCAACAGAAACAGGTAATGCACACGTATTGGAAGAGCAAAATCGAAGAGGTAGATCATAGCAATGAGAAGAAGTTTGACATCACAGACATGAAGTTCGACATCGGTCCGGCAGACAAGATCTTTGGTCCGGGCGGCGTCCAACTCAAACTGCAAGGAAGTGCAGAATTGCTCTTTGGTTTCAAGCATCAGTTTGTAGATAACCCCAGTCTAACCCAGCGAGGAAAGAACAACAATATCTTCGACTTTGACGAGAAGATAC
The DNA here is from genome assembly GCA_024400115.1 of Paludibacteraceae bacterium. Classification (GTDB taxonomy): domain Bacteria; phylum Bacteroidota; class Bacteroidia; order Bacteroidales; family Paludibacteraceae; genus Colicola. The sequence goes on from JAKSNF010000002.1 coordinate 58,781, forward strand.
AAGCCTCGGTTAATGCCAAGGTGGGTGATAAACTGAGTTTCAATTTGAACTACAACACGGAGGCTTCTTTCGATTTTGACCAACAGAACCTCAAACTACAATACAAGGGAAAAGAGGACGACATCATCCAATCCATCGAGGCGGGTAATGTCAGCATGGACCTCAATTCTTCTCTTATCCGCTCTACCCAGGCACTCTTTGGTGTGAAAGCGAACTTACAATTTGGTAAGTTAAAAGTGCAAGGTCTTATCTCGCAGCAGAACTCCGAATCACAATCGGTTAGTTCGGAAGGCGGTGCGCAGACCACTAAGTTTGAAAAGAACATCGACGAATACGATGAGAATCGCCACTTCTTCCTCAGTTACTATTTCCGCGACCGCTTTGAACAATCCATGGCTTCACTGCCTTATATCGCCAGCGGCGTGACCATCAATAAAGTTGAAGTTTGGATTACCAATAAGCGCGGTACCTTTGACGAGGCCCGTAATATCATCGCCTTTGCCGACTTGGGTGAGTCCAACCAGCACTTGATGAATACAGCGTGGGGTGGCACCGGCAGTTCGTTACCCGCCAACGAGACAAACAGCCTCTATCAAACGATGGTTGGAGAATCTGGTTTGCGCGACTTAGCCAACACATCGGCTATCTTAGATGGCACTTACTCCATGATGGGGGGCGAGTCCTACGACCGAATCGAATCGGCAAGACGGCTCAATAGCAGCGAATATACCCTCAACGCCGCCCTCGGTTTTATCTCACTTAATACCACCCTCAACCCCGACGAAGTATTAGCAGTAGCCTTTGAGTATAGTTATAACGGTCAAGTTTATCAAGTCGGAGAGTTCTCCACAGACAACGGTGGCGACGCCAAGGCACCGAATGCCCTCTTCCTCAAACTCTTAAAAGGAACGAACACCACTCCGATTGCGGGTAAGAAAGGACGCGGCACATGGGACTTGATGATGAAGAACATCTACTCATTAGGCGCATCGTCTATCACGTCCGATAAGTTCGAACTGAACATCATGTACCGTAACGACTCCATCGGAACAGAGATGCAGTATATCAATGAGGGAAATATCCGCGGCAAACAACTGCTGCGTGTGTTTAACTTAGACCGCTTAGACCAAAAGCACAATCCCTCTCCCGATGGTAAGTTCGACTATGTAGAAGGCTTTACCGTTCTTAGTTCGTCCGGACGTATCATCTTCCCCGTCCTCGAACCGTTCGGTAATCACCTTGCGGCACAATTAGGCAATCCGGCATTGGCAAATAAATACTGCTTCCAAGAACTCTACGACTCCACTTTAGTGGTGGCGCAAGAGAATAGCGAGAAAAATAAGTTCACCTTAACGGGTAAGTACAAAGGTTCGTCCGGTAGTGAGATTAGGCTCAACGCCATGAACGTGCCTCGCGGTAGTGTGGTAGTGACGGCGGGCGGTGCCACGCTCATTGAGAACGTCGATTATACGGTCGATTATACGATGGGTGTTGTTACTATCCTCAACCAAGCCATCCTTGATTCGGGAACGAAGGTAGATGTGCAGATGGAGAACCAATCGACCTTCTCACTCCAACAGAAGAACCTCTACGGCTTGCACTTGGAATACGACTTTACCAAAGACCTTATGATTGGTGGTACCCTCATGCACCTTCGTGAGCGTCCGCTTACCACTAAAGTGTCAATGGGCAATGAACCCTTGGCCAACACTATCTGGGGTCTTAACTTCGCGTGGAAGACAGACCTCCAATGGCTGACCAACGCCCTTAATAGTATTCCATGGATTGAGGCCACTCAACCCTCTACGTTCCAGATCAATGGTGAGTTTGCCCAACTCGTCCCCGGTCATACCAAGGATGTGGGTGCCTCAGGAACGGCATATATCGACGACTTCGAATCTACCATCAATGGGATAGACATCCACTATCCTAACCAATGGTTCTTGGCTTCTACACCGAACGACCCGAGTTCTCGCTTAGTGTTCGCCAAGGAAGAAGGCGGTTTGAAGAACAACATCAGTTATAACCGCCACCGTGCTCACTTAGCGTGGTACGCTGTGGATCCCATCTTCGGTTATTCGCAACCGAACACACCGCAGCATATCAAAGAAGATAAGGAGGCTATGAGTGACCACCGCAGCCGTATCGTTTATGAGCGCGAACTCTATCCTACCAAGCAATCGCCCGCCAGCGAGGACACCCGTTTGAGTTGCCTCAGTTTGGCGTATTACCCACAGGAACGCGGTGCATATAACCTATCGGCAGACATGATAGGTCCTGACGGTAAGATTCCTGCTTTGGAAGCCGTGAACTGCTGGGGCGGTATCATGCGTAAGTTAGATAATACCGACTTCGAGAAGTCCAATGTTGAATATATCGAGTTCTGGTTGATGGATCCTGCCTTAACCAATCCCGATAATCCGGATAATTATGACTGCGAACTGTACTTCGATTTAGGTGACATCAGTGAGGATATATTAAAGGATGGCAAGAAGAGTTTTGAGCACGGACTGCCTGTTAATCCGGAAGACACGTCTCGTGTAACCAAGACTATTTGGGGTTATGTACCCAAGACCAACGCTACCGTCAATTCGTTTGATAACGATCCTGCTTCTCGTCGTTCGCAGGACGTAGGTCTTAATGGTCTGAGCAGTGCCAACACCCGCAGCTTCGAGTATAATGGCAGCAAACCGTATGAAGAGTACTACAACCAACTGAAAGCTACCGTAGGTGAGAATTCACAAGTATGGCGAGACTGGCTCTCCGATCCTTTCTCACCCATCAATGACTTAGCCGGTGATAAGTACCATTACTATCGTGGCACGGACTATGACGAAGCAGGCGTTTCTATCATGGATCGCTATAAACGTTTCAATGGTACCAACGGCAACTCGCCTTCGACAGAGGATCAGACCGAGCGTTACGGAACCGCCTCTACCCTAATGCCGGATGTAGAGGACATTAACAAAGACAACACTCTCAATGAATATGAGCGTTATTATGAGTACCATGTCTCTATTCGTCCAAGTGATATGCGCATCGGTTCGCAGAACATCGTTAGTATCAAGACGGCGCGTGTACAGTTAGCCAATGGTCGTGAAGACTCTGTTCGCTGGTATCAGTTTAAGATTCCGTTACACGGCACGGACGCTTCTGTTCATAAGGTTGGCAATATCCGCAATTTCCGCTCTATACGATTCATGCGTATGTACATCACAGGCACCAGCAACGAGACCTTCTTACGTTTCGGTACCTTAGACCTCGTTCGTGGTGAATGGCGTTCATATACCAAGGACTTGGCACCTGTCGGGCAAGCCGTTAATCCGGGTGCCGTACTCTCCATGGAGAGCGTGAACATTGAAGAAGACGCCACTCGTGAACCCGTCAATTATATCCTGCCTCCCGGGGTTAGTCGTCAAACCGACCCGGGTCAGATGCAACTCATCGCGCAGAACGAACAATCCATGGTTCTGAAGGTGATGGAACTCAGTCCCAAGGACGCTCGCGCGGTCTATAAGAACACCGTTTACGATATGCGTAACTACAAGCGCTTGCAGATGTTCGTTCACGCAGAGGCGCTCAAGACTGATGTGGGAGAAGACCGCTTGCAAGATGGCGATTTCAGTTGCTTTATCCGTGTCGGAACCGACTTAAGCAATAACTACTACGAATACGAGATTCCGCTGAAAGTGACAGCCCCGGGTAAGTACAATAATGATAATGTTTCTGACCGACGCATCGTTTGGCCGGACGAAAACATGATTGATTTCCCGTTCGAACTCTTCACCGCTGCCAAACTGGCGCGTAATCGTGCACACGAGGATATACATGTTCCGTATGTTATCTTTGATAAGGATAAACCACAGAACACTATTACCGTGAAGGGTAATCCGACGCTCGAAGAGGTATCCTCCATCATGATTGGTATCCGCAACTCGGGTACGAAGCAGAAGAACGGTGAGATTTGGGTTAACGAACTGCGCCTTAACACGTTCGACGAACGGGGTGGTGTAGCCGCCATGGCGAACGCCTCTTTGGCTGTCAGTGATATAGCCCAAGTCAACGTGAGTGGTAAGTTAGAAACAGCAGGATACGGTTCCATCGAGAGTAATGTGCTCAACCGAAACATGGAGAACTTCTACGACCTGAGCGTGAGCGCCGCCATGGAGGTGGGACGCCTCTTCCCTGCTAAAGCGAGAATCCAATTACCGGCGTACGTTAGTTATTCTAAGCAGACCACCACGCCCGATTATAACCCGTTCGACTCGGACGTTAAGATGGACGACGCCCTTGATAACTTAGAGAGCAAGGAGGAAAAAGACTCGCTTAAGAGTATATCCAATACCGTGGTCGAATCAACCTCTTTCTCAGTCACCAATGCTAAAGTCAATATCCATAGCAAGAAACGGGATATGTTCTACGACCCGGCTAACTTCTCCGTTTCGGCGTCCTATAACAAACAGCAAGACTATAGCCCGGAGGTTAAGAGTAACACCACTACCGACCATAAAGGTTCGTTCACCTATTCGTATAACTTCAATCCCAAACCGTGGGAACCGTTCGCTAAAGTGGATAAGGTGCAGAAGATACGGTTCTTGAAGGAGTTCAATATCTACTACTTGCCGCAGTCGTGGGCATTCTCCACCAATATGCACCGCACTTTCTCTAACCTCAAGATGCGTGAGTTGACTTCGGAAGTGTCGGCACGGGAGATGGACATCACCGCCTCCAAGGACTTCACGTGGGATCGTCACGTGGATATCAACTATAACCTAACCAAGAATATGAAGTTCACCTTCCAATCTGCCTATAACGGCACGATTGACGAAGGAGTCTATAGTAAGGAGATTATCCGTGACCGCGAATACGCTTGGAAGTTCACTAACGACGATTATGCGGCGTGGAAGGACACTATCCAACGCAGTTTGGCTAAGTGGGGTTCACCCTACACCTACCAACAGGTCTTCACTGCCAACTGGAACGTTCCGTTCAATCGTATTCCGTATTTAGAAGCCCTTACCGCGAACGCCTCTTATAACGGCTCGTATAACTGGACCCGCACCGCCCCCACCACCAGCGGTAGTGTTGACTTAGGTAACTCCGTTAGTTCGTCTCGCTCGTGGCAAGTGGATGGCGGACTGAACTTAGAGACGCTTTACGGCAAGTCTAAGTATTGGAAGGACATGACACAGTTCTATACCGGAAGGGCAAGGAACAGAACCTTCCGTCCTAAGAACTTCACACAGACCTATAAAGCCGTTAAGGGTGAGGTGATAGAGGTTAACCACCGCCTCAACTCCAAAAAGATTGTAGTCACCGCAGCCGATTCGGCAGGCAAACGTGTTCCAATCAAATACGTAGCCAAGGACGATAACACCTTAGCCGTTACGCCACAAGCCAATAGCGATAATCTTATTGTTACCATCACCACGCAGGACCCCAATAAGAAGTCGGGTGCGGAGATAGCAGGTAATATGTTTGCCTATGTTGGAACGATGATTCGTCGTATTCAAGTCACCTATCGCGAGACGGCATCTATCACAGCCCCGGGCTTCTATCCGCAAGCAGGATTCATGGGTCAGGACGTACACGCCGCCGGAGGTAGTGCACCGGGCTTTGACTTTGCGTTCGGTTTCTTCCCCAATGACTGGATCAATAAAGCCACCCGCAAGGGTTGGATTACGGGCAACGACTCCGTCGTACAACCCATGACACGAGCCAACACTTCGGACTTTGACATTAAACTCACGTTAGAACCCTTACCCGGATTGAAGATACAAGTGAACGGTAAACGTTACTTCGCCAACACCTCCACCATCACCATGACGGGTGGCGAACAGATAGAGAACCTCAACGGTTCGTTTAATATCACCTCTGTTGGTTTGGCTACGATGTTCAGTAAGATTGGCAACGAGGCGGATAACTTCTCCAACTCTGCGTTCGACCAGTTCCTCATCAATCGGGACATCTTGCAAAATCGTGTCCAAAACCAATATCGAGATGTTATTCTGCCGCGTCAAGGCTTTATGCGCGATATGCCCAATGACCAGAAGTACCAACCGGGAGTAAACGGTCTGCCTGTGCCTAAGAACTCGGCGGACGTACTTGTACCGGCTTTCTTGGCGGCTTATACGGGCAGAGATGCCTCCACGATGAATCTCAATCCGTTCTTAGGTATCTTAAAGATTCTGCCTAACTGGAGTGTGACTTACGATGGCTTAAGCAAACTGCCGGGAATAAAGGAGCATTTCCGTTCGTTCTCCCTCACGCACGCGTACGTGTGCAAATATAGTATAGGGAGTTACGGCAGTTATTCCACGTGGGTAGGTCCTAATGGCACGCAAGATAAACAATTAGGTTTCATCAAGGACGTGACATCCGGCATGCCTATTCCGTCCTCGTCGTATGATATTACAAACGTGAGTCTGAGTGAGAGTTTCTCACCGCTCATTGGTTTGAATATGTCGCTCAAGAACTCGCTCAACTGTAAGTTCGAGTACCGCAAGCAGCGTAACCTCGCCATGAACATAACGAGTGTGCAGATAACGGAAGGTCACACGGACGAGTTCGTTATTGGTGCCGGTTATACGGTGAAGAACCTCAATTTCGTTGCTAAGAACAGGGATGGCGGACAAAAGAAAGTCAGCAACGACCTCAAACTCAATGTTGATGTAAGTTATAAGAATATCAAGACCTTGTTGCGTAAGGTAGAGGAGAACCTCACCCAAGCCAGCAGCGGCAATAAGATGTTCACCATTAAGATTAGTGCGGACTATGTTCTGTCTCAGAAGATCAGCTTACAACTCTTCTATGACCACGAAGGCACAATGCCGCTTATCTCATCCTCCTATCCCGTCAAGGCGGACAACGTCGGTCTCAATATCAAGCTGATGCTAACGAGATAAGGTTAGAGGTTAGAGGACGGCACTGCGTGCCTACAGGTTAGAGGTGAAACGGGAAGCAAAACGGTCTTGTTCTGTTTTAGATATGTGGCAACGAGTAGCAACTTGTTGCCATTGTTTTACAGCATTTTTCACTTCCTCGATGATGGTCTTTGCCTCTTGTGGGTGGAGCATATAAAGAGAAGCCCCTTCTAACAAAGCTTCTAAGGAGGACTCATTTGTTGTTTCGGTAATTAATAAACTTTGTTCTCTTCTATTTGTGGGGTTAAGATCATAAGCTGGGGACAATATCCAACCCTCTTTAGTTAGTAAGAAACCATGATTGCGGAAGTGGTCATCATTGTTACCGATACAGATATTAAAGGCAATGCGACGGTAGAGTTGTTTGATGTTTTCCATTTGATTAGCCATAGGTATTCCTCCCATCATCACATCTGCGATATCCGGATAGCCATTACCGGTAGAAGCGTCTGCCCCATCTTGTAGATTACACATAGTCATTGCGGAAGCAAAGGGAACGCGTTGATTTCCTATGCGGTCAAAACGGCGAGAAAGGAGAGTGTGGTATTTAACTCCCTCTAAGGCGAGCAGTTGAGTTTGGGCGGTATTAACACCCGCTCTTCGACCAAGTTCATGTGCAAAATGTTCCCATAAAGCCACATCGTAATCGTCTGATAATGATGGTATCTTTGCAATATAAAGAGTGCCATCTACATCTATTACATTTGCTTTGGGGCGAGCGCCTCCCAAAGAGGATCCTTGACGGAAAAGATTGTCTATCCATTGCTTACGAATAGGTTTATTCTCTTCCTCAGAAGCTTCATAATGATGCGCCATATCCACAAATTCTCTAAGTTGAGTAACAGGAGGAATCGGTTGCGCTTTATCTAAACACAACCAACCGCCATCGGCTTGAAGGCGCAAAGCGCCCATACGCGTTACATCGTCTAATTGAATGAGGTAATCGAAGTCTGTGAATGATTTTGCTTCGCGTTTCTCAGCAACAGCAAGTAAGCGTTCACGCTTGTCAATCAATCTGCGCCCCCAACGATCGGGCAACGCGTCGGCTAAAAAACCAAATATCTTTCCGGAAGAGTATTGTTTTCCCGATAGGTTCTGCACATCACCACTGAGCACAATATCTCTATGACGGCTCAACCAGTCGGTGGATAGTTCTATACTATAGACTTCATTACCGCGAATACGCTCATACGTTAAGTCTCCTATAAAAGCGAGCCCCTCTTCCCAAGGTAATGATAGATAGAGTTGTATTGTATTCATGATTTCTTACTTGCCCGTTTATGTTGTACCATATCTATATCTTGAAGACTCCTCCCTAATTCATCGTTCTTGGCTAAAAGCAATATATCTTCATCTAATCCCAAAGCGTAGAGTACGCGCAGATAGATTCCGATTGCCACCGTGGGTGCTCCTTTCTCAATGCGCATAATCGTTAATGGAGAACAAGAAGCTCGTTCTGCCATTTGCGCAATCGATATATCACGACGTAAGCGAGCTAACTTAATTTGCTCACCGGTAAGTTTGAGATTTGCCGCTACTTTGCGGGGTAAAAAGATACCTTTTGTTGCCTTTGCCATAACCCATAAACTATCATATAATACAATAAATCATATTCCTTATATTATTATATGATATATTATTATTTTAAATTCGCCCGCAAAGGTACAACTTTTTTCTGATATATGCAAATTTTTCCATAAAAAAAAGCGTAAATTCATCTGAACTTACGCTTTTTCTATGAGTTATAATCAAACTTTATGGAATATTAATTACTAGGATCTATTGTAGAAGATATATTAAGCAAGCACATTTCGGGCATTTCGCCGATGTACTGCGTTACAGGAGTTTGATATGTTGCTTTTTTCATTTCCATTTCGAGTGCAAAGATACTGCTTTTATTTGACATACGCAAATTTATTTTACTTTTTGTCCGGTAACATTAAAGATATTACCGTTTTTATAAATATAAATACTTTGTTCTTTCAAAATCTTCTGTGCATTATCGTTGCCGCTAATGGTTTGAACATCGGTGGGAGCAGCAGCTTGCGTTGCCTCAAACATAAGACCATATTCCGATATTGTGCCCTTACCTGATTCCAAGACATAAGGTGCATCATTGAGGTTCCAGATGGGATAACCGTCTTGCGTTAAGTAGAGGGTTCCGTTGGTCGGAGTAGTCGGCAAACTGATTTCGTAGTTGCCTGCTTTAGGAATAAACAGACTCATGTCGTAGAACGCTTGATTAGCCACCAGCGGAGCGTCATTGACGCAGAGTTGTTGGTTATAAGCGTTGATCCACAGTTGAGCGGACTTGGTACCAACACCGGCTTTTGCCAAGTCGCGCCCCATCTGATATTGTCCCTGTGCGTCCTCGGAGGCAGTGATATACATCTGGTCTGAGAAACGCTTGCCCTCTTCAGCTATGCGAACGCAAATCGGTCTGTCTGTTTGACGCGGAGCGTAATGAGCACTTGCTGTTCCTGTGGGCTTACTCAGTACCATCGTTGTGTTTTCCTTTGCTTGGAAGAAGAACGGACAACCTACTACAAACTGAGCTTCTTGTGTATATACCACCTGATAGCAACTCTGTCCATTGATATACGTTTGCACGTAGTTGGGTAAATCATTGCCCGATATAGTGGCATAGGTCAACGTTGTATTACCAACGGCGTTCCAGTTAGCATTAGCACCCGTACCATTGGTCTTAAGTGTCGTCTGATGCTCAATAGTGATTTTATCGTTCTTGGCTTTGAAGCGATAGGTGTTGTACGTACCATCTATCGTTAAGTAATAGAAGTGTCCGGCTTGTAACGTGTAGTCTGAGATGAACTTCCATCCTTTTCCTGTTGAGAGACGCTGATTCATATCGTATTCAGCAATCATATAATCAACCCCATAAGTGCACGGACGGAAAATATCGCCTTCCTTACGCGAGACTCCATTTTTAGCATCTACTTGGAAAGGAACCGTAAAACCGTACCATTGTGCGGGGTCAACGTTTCCTCTCGGATCCATGTTGATGTCTATATATGCGCCATTAGTGTAGATTACGTTGTCGCCGTTATCTACTTGACCACTCTGGCTGGTTCCATCTTGAGTTCCGATAGATGATTCAATAACGAAATCATGTACCGTAACGCTCGCCTCTGAACCAATGGTTACATTACCTCCATTATGAACAAACAGGTCGCCATAGGCATCACGTTCTTCCGATTCTCCGTTAACGGTTAGCTCGCCTTTCACTACAATCGTTACGCTTCCGTTTGCCTCGATGGTTAGGCTACCCACGCTGATTGATTCATCAATGGTCATGTTGCCGCTAATAACAACATCAGGATTGCTACTTGTGGGCAGACCATGTGTCCAGTTCTTTTCGTCGTTCCAATCGCCATTACCGATAAAGACAGTCTCAAACTCACCCGTAAGCGTAGTGGTTATTGAGAGATTATCAGCCTCATAGTGAGCCGTAGCGACTTGCGATGCTTGAACGGTAATCGTTCCCGCTTTGGTGATAGTAAGAACACCGGTATTAGCGTCAATGGTGGCGCAGTCGTTACCCTCCGTGATGGCATAGGTGATTGCCGATTCCGAGTGATTAGAAGTGGCTATATAGGTCAATTGGTCTTTAACGTCAGCCGATGTGGGAGCCGTTGTCCAAGTCAGCGTAGCCGCAGCCTTGTTAACAGTCAGCGAAACAGTACCATCTATTTCGTTGTAGTTCGTTTGGTCAGTAGGAGTAAAGTGAACTTTGAGTCCTTCGTGTGTACCTACTTCTAATTCTTGTTCTTTCTTGTCGTCTGTCCAAGCCCAAGTGCCTTCGGTTGTTCCTGTATTGGTAAGAACAGAGGATTCCACCTTTGCACCATATACTATATCGCCCGCGCTCGCGGTAGCGTTAGGTGTAGCCTTTTGGACGGTGACGGAAATATCCTTTGTGCACGGAGCGTACATATCAGTATTCGCAGGAGTGAACGTGACAGTAATCGAGTGTTCTCCGGCAGTAGATATGTCTCCACTTGTGATAGCGAAAGTACCCTCTACGGATTGGTTATTAACCGTATTTTGAGCAACACCGCCCACTAATTCAATCTTGTTAAGAGCAGTACCGTAAACAACATCTCCCACAGTCGGATTGGTCGTTATCGTGGTCGGAGCCTTGCTAATGGTGCAAGTCGTTGTAATAGACGACGGAGCAGCAAAGTTCGTAGTTGCGGCTTGCGAAGTTTGAACCGTAATCGTTCCCGCTTTGAGCATAGTCACCTCGCCGGTCGTTTCGTTGATTGTAGCGCAATCGCCACCGGAGATGATGCTATACGTAATAGCCGCTGTATTGTCTGTATTAGTAGAACTTGCCGTGAAGGTCTTTGTTTCGAGAACCGTTGCCGTTTCTGCCTTTGCCGTCCATGTAAGGGTAGGAGTGGCAGCAGTAACGGTGAGTGAAACAGTTCCATCTTTCTCGTTGTAGTTCGTTTGGTCTTTAGGAGTAAAGTGAACCTTGAGTCCTTCGTGCGTGCCTACCGCCAATACTTTCTCATTCTGTTCGTCGTTCTTCCAAGCCCAAGTGCCTTCGGTTGTTCCTGTATTGGTAAGAACAGAGGATTTTACCTTTGCACCATATACTATATCGCCTGCGCTCGCGGTAGCGTCAGGAGTAGCCTTGAGGACGGTGACGTTAATCGTAGAAGCGAGGTCGTTGTACCAAGCCGTGTTTGTTTCCGGTGTAAAGATGATTCCTTGTGATTGGTTCTCATCAGCATTGAGTTTGGCTGTTGAGTTCGTCCAGGCAATGGTGCCTGCGACCACCTTTCCGTCTTCATCTTTCACGACACCATTGGTCAATGCTGATTCGCTCAATACTTGTGGATAAGTGATGGTTGCTGCTGTTGGTAGTGGGTCGAAATGCAAGTTCGTTTTGCGAATGGTAAATATCTTATCTACATCCGCTGCCGCAGCCCATAATGCATCTGCTGGAGAATAAGCACGAATAGTTACTTTACCATCTTTCTTGATTGTTAATACTCCATCTGTAAAATCTGCCACATCGTTTCCTTCATATACATAATATTTAACAGCATTCAATGAAGAAGCAGTTGCATTCAGTTCGATTTGGTCAATTGTCCTGTATTCAGTTTGTGTTGGTTCCCAAGTAATATGTTGAGAACTCTTTTCTATTTTAGCAGTAATGTGAAGAGTATAAATTTTGTTGCTTTTCTTGTCAAGAAATTGTATATCATCACTAAAATCACCAACCGCTTCCGGGGCAAATGTGATTTTAATTTCAGTTGTTCCTGTCGCTCCACAATCTAAGTCAATAATGTCTCCACAAGATAAAGTAATATTAGAACTTGATTTGGTAATCGTAAGGTTATCTTTTACATTGGCATAACTGAGAGTTACAGTTCTTTCTTCTACGCTATTTACCGTTACATTTCCAAAGTCAATCGCATTGTTGTTAGCATTGGATTCTATAAACTGTGCCGGACTAATTTCCACATTCTTGATATAGTGATAACCTTTTGCGCTCTTGCCACGGAAGAACTTAATATGAGTTGCGTTGCGGTTGAGAGAATAAGTTTGTGTGTTGTACTTGTCCACCGTAGGGGTTATTTCACCCAAATAATTCCACGATTGCCCATTATTAGTAGATTCATATACAACAATTGTTCCGCTATAACTCGCAGCCCATTTTTTACCTTTATGCTGGAAACTAAGCGCTCCGGGAATAGCAGAAGTAGTGCGGTCAATCGCAACCACCTTTTCCATGTCTTCCGTCAAACTATAATGGAAGAATTCATGTTCGTCTGAACCAAAATCGTTACCAAGCATCACATCTTCACATCCGGCAGATGGCACGCGAACTTTAACTGGAATCGTAACGGTTGCACTTTCGTATAAATCATCTCCAGGGGCGGTGGCGGTAAGCGTTGTCTCACCCACGCCAACAATAGTTAAAGTAGAACCACTTACAGAAACAACCGCAGGATTTTGACTTGTATAAGTAATCAAATCTGAACGCTCTTTGTTATAGGTCTGTTCTCCCGTTTGGCCATCCTCAAGGTTCACGACTGCGGTTAAGTCTTGAGAACTAGAGGTGGTTAACAAACGAGTGAAGTTCTGGTTCCAAGAAATAACTTGAATAATCTTATTAGTACCCTTAAAGGTCTTTGAAATACTATCTGCTTCCCAATCCTCTGTACCAACTTGTATGGCAGTAATTGTGGCTGGACCTTCAGCTATAGCTTTGAAAGCCTTGCCATCATCTACGATTTCAATTATGGTTGGGTCAGAAGTTTTATAAGTGACACCTTGTTGAGAACTAGCAGAGGCTGCACCGGTTATTGTTTTACCAATCGGGATGGCTGGTTCAGCAACATTATATGGAGCATTCCAAGTAATCGTTTGTATTTTCTTTGTCGTCTTTCCTACTAAATCAATTTGTGTAGAATGATTTAACTCGTCCGAGATAGTTAACTTTGCTCCTGAAGCGGTATGAACAGCATCTGTATTATAGGTTACTGTTATTGTTGTATCGCCATATTGCTCTCCTCCTATACTAGTAATAGATGACGGCGAAACGGTGAAGCGAGAGTCATTCGTGGAAAGAGTTACCTTATGACCCACATTGGCATAATTAAACTTAAATGTTTGGCTTTCGCATGTTACTCCTACTTTATTATCATTACCAAAGTCAAGTTTGTTCACTGACGTAGAGAAGGTCTTGAGTTCGGTAACTTTAATATTAGTAAAAAGTCCACCATAATTACCGCTATAGCATAATTTTATGTATCGTGTGGTTGGATTGAGTGCAAAATCTTTTGAACCACTATTTCCTTCCCATGTTCCTTCTGTATTTGTTTTATCTATATGCGTCCATGAGTTACCATCACTACTTTGATCTGCATACCACACAATATCAGTAGCGATACTTACTGAACGACTATAATTAAATGTCAAACGATCTGGGATCCCGGAGAAATGTAAAATAATATATTTATCGTCCCAATTAGTAGCACCACTTCCAACATTGTCACTTCCACACTGAATGCCTCCATTTTTCCATTGAATGGTTGCTCCACCTTCTCCTGCCTTGAAAGTTCCGTAATTAGCCTCACTTAATGCAAATGTAACATGATTTGAAGCATACCCAGGTATAATTGCCTTACTCTCTGTCTTTCCTAACCATTTATAGTTTTCGTCTTGGGTTACAGTCAGGGTAGTAGATGCTTTTTTTGATAATGTCTTAAGGTTGAGTTTTTGACTATTAGAGCCATCTTCAAAATAAGCCACATCAATATCAGAAGATGATTTAACAGATAAGGCATTGGAACTGTTTGTAATAAAGAAATCGTTATATGTTTGGTTGTGATACAATGTCGCATTGCTCCACGTGAAAGTTGGAATATGCTTTGTGACAATAATATCAAAATATTGACTACCTGCTTTCATATTAGCAGTTTCTTCTTGGGTGAATGTAATTCTTGCCGCTCCTGCATTATGAGCAATTATTCTATGATTTATGGCATCATACTCTATCACCTTACCATCACCATTGTTTATGGAATTAATGTTTACATTTGTGATGCTAAAAGAGGGATTTTCAGCAAATTTAAAATCAACAATAGAATATTCTTCTACTTTAATATTTGGATTGCAATCAACGGTTAACTCATGTTTTGAAACCCAATAAGCATAAAGCGTTTGAGAAGATGTGATTTTTACATCTGTTGAACTTGTAACTTGACTTCCTTTGCCATCTTTACTAGTAAACCATCCTTCAAATAGCCACCCTGCGCGAGAGGGTGTTGGGCAAGAGTATTTCCCATCATAAGTTTCAGATATAGTCTTTGTACCATCACCATCAATTATACCGCCATCGGCATCGTAAACAACCGTGTATTGATTAGCGGTAAATTTAGCATATGCTGTGGCACTTTGATTGCCAGATTCTTTATGCCACGCATCATATTGACTTGAAGGTGAAATTTGTGTCCCATCAGATTGACACCAAGCAGTAAATGTATAACCCTGTGCAGGGGAATTCGTGAAACGCCCCGTACTATTATATGTATTCCCGATTGTACCTGATGCTGTTTTTGTAGATTCTCCATTCTTAACTGTTACAGAACCTTTAGCGGTGTACTTTGATTCATCGTTAGGAGACCACCAATCACATTGATACACTGTTCCTGTTGCAGTCCCTTTTCCAGAGTAAACACCAACTGTTACTTTTATCGTTTTATCTCCCCACGCACTATCAACCCCAATAGTCGCAAGGGATAAGCAAAGGATAAGCAACCCTTTACTATTGTTCATAACTCTTGTTAAAGATTTGACTAAATTAAACTTTCTCATATCTTTTGGTATTTATGTTCGTTAGTTATTTCAACTTTTCCAATAAATCTTGTGATGCAATATCATTCATTTTAGTGAATGCAAACCACTTCTTACCCAAATCTTTCAAAGACGCACCGATATGGAACACTGTTTCGTCTATCAAAAGGAAACGATCATGTGCCTTGTTAAATGGTTGTATATCAATCGGTGTATATTGAGCATTATGTTTCTCTATGTCCAGTTTCATCTGTTTATCAATCTTGGCTGTATAGATTGTAGCTGTTACTTCGTTTTTCCTCTTATCCAACATAGTCAACACACTCTCGTCCACATAATTATCTATCAGCACCACCTTCCGCTTTGCCCCCTCAATCAACCCAACAACAAATTTGTACGCATCAAATATCTGCCCATCAAAGAAGATACCCTCACGCGGAGGCAGAGAGGCATGAACGAACGAACTAACTTGCTCACTTAATTCAGCTATCTGTCTATCGTGCTCTGATAAACGTAAATCTATTCGTTGCTCTAAATTTAGAAACCGCTGATTAACAGCATATCCTTTCAATATATATTCTCTAAGTATCTGCGTTGCCCACTTACGAAATATTGTGGCATTTTTACTATTCACTCGATAGCCTACAGAAAGTATAACATCCAAATTATATACAACAGTTTGGTAGGTTCTTAAACCATCTTGACCCATATATTCCAAAATGGAATACGTGCCCTGTTCGTCCAATTCTCCACAAGCATAGATATTTTTTATATGTTTAGATATCGCCGGCTGTTGCACACCAAACAAATCTGCAATCTGAGCTTGACTTAACCATAAAGTATCGTCTTTTATTTGTACATTTAATTGCGTCTTTCCATCTTCCGTTGTATATACAACTACAGAAGAGTCGCTCGCCACTGTTACTATTTCGTTCTCTTTTGCCATATCTAATCAAGTATTGTTCTGATTCTATTTAATTTACTTATTTTACCTTGTTTCTTCTCGTGCATATACGTGTAAACACATGAGCGCAGAGGCGGGAGAGTGCAAAATTACAGAACATTTACCTTATTTTTTGACCGGTTATGCTATATATGCCGTCTTCGCGGAGGATGACAATCTGATTATTGATTATCACTTTCTTTGCATTCGATGTAGCGGCATTATTCTGTAACTCAGTCGGCGAAGACATCTTCTTAACCTCTACCGTCTTCTCAATCGTCGCCGCCTCATATACATCTGTAGCCGCTTGCGAAGCCTGGATGGTGAAGGTTCCTGTCGTCAAGATAGTTACTAATCCAGGAACATCAATGTCTAAACTAACTACATCCGAGTCTTGGACAATCGTGTAAATAATATCACCCTCACGATTCGAACTTGCCTCAAAGAAAGCTGTCTCGGTCTCTACATAAATCGTATCCGGAGCCGTTGCCCATGTTAGTTCAGTCGGTTGCAGAACAACAATCACACTAATGCTAATCGTCGTTGTAGCTGTTGCGTACATGTACGTATTATTCGGAGTGAAGGTAACTGTCAGGTCGTGAGTGCCGACGGTTGAGAGGTCACCATCGGTGATAGCAAACGTACCTTCTACCGGCTTGTTCGTAATCGTATTCTGAGCGGCACCACCTTCCAAAACGAGGTCAGCAAGGGTTGTACCCATTACTACTTCTGCCGTTGTGGTCGGGGCAGTAGTAATCTCCGTAGGAGTGATAACTACGTTCCAAACTTTACTTACCGGCTCTATCGAGACATAAACGGGATCGTCGGCTACTGTAGCATTGATAGTTACTTGTCCTGCCTTAGCAAAAGTCAAGGTAGTGTCCACTAATTGACCACAGCCTTCGGTAGAGGTCTCTGCGAGAGCAAAAGCCACTTCTCCGGCTGGGGCGTTATTGTCATCAACGACTTTAGCATTGAGTACCACCGTGTCTATCGTATAAACCGTATTCTCTTCTGCTGCTTCCCAAACAAGGGTGCGATTGAGTAGAGAAACCGTCACTTGTATCGTCGTTGTAGCTGTTGCGTACATGTCCGTATTATTCGGAGTAAAGGTAACGGTCAGGTCGTGAGTGCCAACCGTTGAGAGGTCACCATCGGTGATAGCAAACGTACCTTCTACCGGCTTGTTCGTAATCGTATTCTGAGCGGCACCACCTTCCAAAACGAGGTCTTCGATGGTTGTACCCATTACTACTTCTGCTGTTGTGGTCGGGGCAGTCGTTATCTCGGTAGGCGTGATAACTACGTTCCAAACCTTACTTATCGGCTCAATGGATACATAGACGGGATCGTCTGCTACGGTAGCATTGATGGTTACTTGTCCTGCCTTAGCAAAAGTCAAGGTAGTGTCCACTAATTGACCGCAACCCTCAGTAGAGGTTGGAGCGATAGCAAAAGCCACTTCTCCGGCTGGGGCGTTATTGTCGTCAACGACTTTAGCACTCAGCAGTACCGTATCTATCGTATAAACCGTATTCTCTGCTGCGGCCTCCCAAATAAGGGTGCGGTTAAGAGGAACGATCTCCGAAACCACTTTAAGGGTGATTGTGGTAGAGGAAGGAGTATAGATATTGGTATTGCTTGGTGTAAAGGTAATCGTGAGTTGATTCTCTCCAAGGGTAGATAAGTCGCCTTCGGTGATAGCAAACGAACCCACTACTTCCCCTTGGTTGACCGTGTTTTGTGCCTTACCGCCTTCGAGAATAAGCTCCTCAAGGGTAGTTCCTAAAACGACGCTGTCCGGTAATGCGGGAGCAGTAACAATCTGAGTAGGAACGATGTTTATCGTAAACGTTTTGGTCATAGAGGCGGCTTTATATAAGTCGTTGCCCTCTTGGGTTGCCGTAATATCAACCGTTCCGGCACTATAGAACGCTAATTGGTTATCATTCACCACTTGGGCGAGTTCTGTATTGCCGCTGGTATAAGTGATGGGCAGTTCGCTCGTTGCGGTAGCGGTAAGAGTGGGATTTTCAATGGCATAATACGTGGTGGCATCATTCCACAGAATCTCTTGTCCACGCTTGGTAACAGAACCCGAAACGGCAATGGTTAGCGGAGCCTCCACACCATTAGAGATGGTTATCGTTTCGGCTATTTGGTCAATCACCGCTGTGGAGTTCAGCGTGACGGTTATTTGAACCGTTCCGTGTTGTTCACAATCGGCTTCAATCGCGTTTTGCGAGAAAGAAAGAATATTACTATTCGAACTCGTTATTTCGATAGGACCTTGTACGTCAGAATAGCTAATGTTAAACGTCTTCGTTTGAGAAACGCCCACTTGTGCGTCAAACTGAAGAGCATCGGTTGAGGACTCTAAGTACTTAGCCAACGTAACCACACAATCCTTGAAATACATGTACCCCATACCATCTTCGGCGCGAACACGCATCTTGGTGGCTTTGCGATTGAGGCTAATGTTTCCCGTGTTGGTATAGTTGCCGTTCTTCGTGGGCGTGCCGAGGTTCTTCACCTCCTGCCAACCGCCATTCACATATTGATCAATACGGAGGGTGCCGTTATAATATTCAATAATAACATTATGCGATTTTCCTTTGTAGTCAAAATTGACATAGCGAGGTTCTTGACCACCGAAGTCTATTTCCTTTGTTTTGGTTTGGTGACTGGCGGCGTTCCAACCGAGATCGAACTCGTATTCAGCGGAAGGGCCATAAATAAACGTTTCGCAAGAAGCGTTGGCATCACGAATAATGATTTTACGGGTCATCGAAACGCCCACAAACTCGTCTGTCTCAACGGCGGTAGCGGTTACATAGGCAGTACCGGCAGCTTTGATGGTTAGCACATTGCCTTCGAGGCTAACGCAGTTATCCTTCACATCCGAAAGGGAATAGGTCAATTCGGTTTGCGCTTGAGCCGTCAGTTCTTGAACGAAAGGAGTTCCCTCGAACTTGAAAGAGAGTTTATCCGTCCAATCCAGTATTTGTTTTTGCTTACTGGTTACTGTAATCTCCTGTGCAGCAGTTGTTTGATAGAACTCTGCATTCTCGGCTTGGATAGCCGTAATCGTAGCCGAACCAACAGCTATCGCTACGGGCACGCCCTCTACGATGTCAATGATAGACGAGTCGCTGGAAGTGAACGTAATAGCACGTGTAGGATCGGAGCACGTCAGTGCCTCTGCCGATAGGGTTTCGTACAAGTTCATGATGTTCGTTCCCTCTTTCCAAGACATAGTAGCGGTATATTTAGACTCTCCCACCAAAGGAATGTTGATAGTGGTCATCCCGTTGCTTCCGGTAATCTTTAAGGTTGCCGAATGTTTGCCGGGAACAGAAGGGTTATAGTGAACCGTTATGGTCTTAACTTCCTCTGTGGTGATAGAGTTATATCCGGTTACATCGCCGGTAAGAGAAAATGCGCCATTATTATTCTCCAAACTAATGGACACCTCTCCGGCATGAACCGTGGTCAATTTTACTTCTTTTGTGTTATCTATACCTTGAACTGTACTTCCAAAATCAAGCGAAGACTGATTCGCCGTCATACGAGCAAAGATAGCATAGTAAGTATAAGAATTACCACCCGTGATAGAAGAAGCCGAGATTGTAGCATTTAAACTCTTGCTCCAAGGGTTAGAGGAAGCACCTTCACCTGTGTTTGCATTTTGATCCGTACTCCATCCCTTAAAAACATAGTTAGCATTTGCCTTGTGGCAAAAGTACCACGTAAACGAACCACTCGTTTTAAAGCCATCTTTACCTTGAACTGCGTCATCCGATGTCTTAGTACAAGAAGACTCACCGCAGTCATTAGAAGACCCTACATAAACATAACCACCTGTAGTGGGTGACGAATTAACATATACCGTTGTTCTATATGCGCCCCACATATTTCCTGCTAACGCAAGGAATAAACATAAAACTAAACCTTTTAAGGATTGAATAAAGTTAATTTTTTTCATATTCTTTACATTTTAATAGTTAATATCTTACACATAAGCGTGCTAATACGCACGCGCCCATACTTTGGACGGTGCAAAATTACAGAAAATATATCAAACCAACAAATATTTAGGTCATTTTCCCAATGTAAGAAAGTAAAATATTAAAAAAACGAACGTATCAAAAGTTACGTTCGCAAATATTCTTATATAAATCTTAAAGATTAGATAATCTAAGCAAATTCCACTCAGTACAGTACAAATACATTACTGCCAAAGGTGTTGGATAGGTGCTGTATAGGTGCTGTGACCTACTCGTGACCGTCTTATGACAGTCGGTTCACTGTCTCGCGACCGTCGGGTGACTGTCGGGTGACTGTCGGGTGACCGTCGGGGAAAGAGGCTTGGAAGCAAGGTATTCTTGCTCGGGTTGACCGGGGGTGGGAATGAGTTCGGCTTTGTCTAAAACGCCCAAGGCATCAAGATCCATGATGGTTGAATAACCGCTGCGGGCAATAATCTTTTCGGCATGGGTCAAGTAATATGCCAACTCGCTGTCGCTTAGTTGCTTATCTAACTTACCATTAACCAACAGCACGTCCTCTTCGTGCCCCCTATAGCGCTCCAAGATAGCCTGCTCAAAGAGGGTGCGATGGGGTTCGAGGCCGGAGAAGAGGGCGACGGTTTTTTTTGAGTTTAGAGTGGAGAGTTTAGAGTTTAGAGGTGCGTCCGCGCACTCCGATAAAGTGCCTAACGGCGGTAGTTTAGAGTTGAGAGTTGTGAAGCGGGAGAGGGGACCGACGTATTTTAAGTTTAGAGTGGAGAGTTTAGAGTTTAGAGGTGCGTCCGCGCACTCCGATAAAGTGCCTAACGGCGGTAGTTTAGAGTTTAGAGTGGAGAGGTTGCCACTGAGGCGGTGGTCGGGGGTGTCGGGAATCCAAACCTCCGTATAGTGCTTATACACCCAAGCGTGCAAACGTGCCGCCAGTGGTTCGAGCCAACGATAAGGACGAGGGAAGAGGATGTGGAGTTGGTGCGTCAAATAGACGCACCTATAGTTTAGAGTGGAGAGTGTAGAGTTTAGAGGTAACCATAGTCCGAAGCGGTTATCTGATATGATTTCATCGAAACTTTCTTGCGCTTGGATACGCTTGAGTAAGCGGTGGTCACGAAGAGAAAAACGGATGAGTTTAGGGATAGCCACCAACATAGCAAAGACTTGTCGTTTACCACTCGAATAACGTAAGTTCAAGGGGGCTAATTCAATCGAGCGCAGATGAGGATACCGTTGCCTTAGGTATTGCAAAGAAAGACCATCACCCCCTAACACAACCTCATGGCCTTGAGCCAAGAAGCGGTCGATAAGAGGAACACAGCGAGTGGCGTGTCCTAATCCCCAATTAAGCGGTGCAATGAAGATTTTCATGCGATAAGTTAACAATTTCGGGTACAAAGATACATCTTTTTTTTGAAATTACCAAATTTATTTGCATATGTCACAAAAAAAGCGTAACTTTGCACTCCATTTTAGAAAGAAAAGTCGATTATGCCTATTAATTTTGTATCAACTGCAATATTAGCCTTCCTACTGGGAGTGATGGAAACTTGCTTTATAGTACACGGGTTATACCTCATTTTCAGTAAGCAAACCATGGTTAAAAACGACTTTGCGCCGAATCAACCCTTACGCCGTCTGGGTGGGTATATCTTGCTATTCTTAGCCCTTTCGTATATCTACACTTGCCGTTTGATTCCTCAAATTCCGCACTGGGGAGAAGAAGGAGGCGATGTGTGGGTGCCTTACCTCAATCGCGACACGCTGCTCTACACCATCATCGGTTTTCCGGCTTTTATGGCCTTCCTTTTCCGCATGGTGGAGAAACTCAAACTCGAGCAATTACTCACCTTATTGGTGCCAACGATAGTGCCCATTGCGCTTTTTGTTATTTATTGTTTTTATCCGTCGGACATTGTTTATTTTTCCAGCCTTACGTTCTGGGTAACCTACACAGTGGTGATGCTGATTCTTTTTGTCCGCAAGATGATAATCTACGAGCGTCGAATCGAGGAGCAACATTCCGATTTGGAGCACCGTTATCTATGGCGTTTCTTCTATCCGGCAGGGCTATTCATCATCACGATGATGATTGGTCTGTCGCTGAGTTTTCATCGAGATAGTTACATATTATTGAGTATCTATTTTATCTTTAATATTATCTCCACCATCTCCCTTGTTTGGGCAGCGGATAACTTAGAAGGCGACCCCGTTCAAGAAGACACAAAGGACGATGACGAGACAAACGAATTGGCTGAAATAGATGAGTTTACCAAGAAACGCTTTGAGGCTATTGAGGCGGCACTAAATAAAGAACTAAAAAAACGCCCGTTCTATTTAGACTCCAAACTCAATATCAATTATCTTGCCCATAAGGTAGGTACTAACCGAACGTATTTAGGGCAGTATTTCCGCTATAAAGGCACAACCTTCTACTCCTATATCAATTCGCTCAGAATCGAGCACGCCTGCAAAATGATTGAAGAGGGGAACCTTATTATTTCAGAGATTGCCTTCGATTGCGGGTTTAATAGCTTGCGAACCTTCCGGCGCGTCTTTTATGAGCAAAAAGGCTGCTCCCCCAGCGAATGGAGGGGGGGGGGAGGAGGATAGTTTAGAGTGGAGAGTTTAGAGTTTAGAGTGGAGAGTGTAGAGTGGAGAGTGTAGAGTTGTTTAATAGTTGAAAGTTGAAAGTATTATTTCCGGAAATAGAGAATAAGACGCTGCACCTCATTGGCGAGGAGGCGGATAAGTTAGGACTCGAGTGCTATGTGATTGGAGGTTGGGTCAGAGACCTCTTCCTTCATCGCGGAAGCAAAGACATTGATGTCGTGGTGGTGGGTAGTGGTATCTCCCTTGCCGAACAGGTAGCCGCTCGCTTGGGCAAGCATGCTCACCTCAGTGTCTTCAAGACCTACGGCACGGCACAAGTCAAGAACCGCGACCTCGAATTGGAGTTCGTTGGTGCAAGGCGCGAGAGTTACCGCCACGAGAGTCGCAACCCGATTGTAGAAGACGGTACGTTAGAGGAGGACCAAAACCGACGCGACTTTACCATCAATGCCCTCGCTATCTGCCTTAACAAAGACAGATACGGTGAACTGTTAGACCCCTTTGGCGGCATACAGGACATGAACGAAGGTGTCATTCGTACCCCACTCGACCCCGACATAACGTTCTCTGACGACCCGTTGCGCATGATGCGCGCTATCCGTTTTGCGTCTCAGTTAGGATTCTACTTAGATAGAGAAACCTTCGATGCCATCGAGAGAAATCGGGAACGGATACATATCATTACCAAGGAGCGGATTGTAGATGAGTTGAATAAGATAATGGGGTCACGCAAGCCTTCGGTAGGACTATATTTACTTGACAAAACGGGACTTCTCTCGCTTATCTTCCCCGAGTTGTCTGCCCTCAAAGGAATAGAGACCAAAGAGGGACGAGGACATAAGGATGTCTTTGTGCACACGCTACAAGTGGTGGATAATGTAGCCGAGAAATCGGATAACCTCTGGCTCCGTTGGGCAGCGCTTTTGCACGACATAGGCAAACCGCGCTCTAAAGCGTGGGACCCGAAGATGGGTTGGACGTTTAGGAACCACAACTACATAGGAGCCAAGATGATACCCGGTATCTTCAAGCGCATGAAGATGCCCCAGAACGAGAAGATGGATTATATCCGTAAGATGGTGGATTTGCATATGCGCCCCATCAATCTGATAGAGGATATAGTTACCGATTCGGCGGTTAGGCGGCTGCTGTTTGAGGCAGGGAACGATATAGACGACTTGATGATTCTGTGCAATGCCGACATCACCTCGCGCAACGAGGAGAAAGTGGAACGCTTCCACAAGAATTTCGAGTTGGTGAAGCAAAAGATGGTGGAATTAGAGGAGCGTGACCGTATCCGCAATTTCCAACCGCCTGTAGATGGAATCGAGATTATGGAACTGCTGCATTTGGAGCCTTGTGCCCTCGTGGGGGAACTGAAGAGCAAGATCAAAGATGCTATCCTTGATGGCGTCATCCCGAATGAGCACGATGCTGCGAAAGAGTACTTGCTATTTATTTATAGAGGAAACGCTTGATGGATTTTTTGGGCGTTTTTTCGAACTCCTTTTCTACTATTTCGATATTACTTACCTTCGAGAAATTAGGCAGAAGCATGTTTAACTTTTGCAGGTTCTTCGCCATGAGTTGGGTTAGTTCGTTCATCTTCTCCTCAGCATAATTCTCGGGGAAGACCAAACCTATAAGTTTACCATTACGCTCCACCACCACCGATTCGCTTACTCCTTCTAAGCTATTGAGCTTGTCCTCAATCTCCTCGGGATAGATGTTCTGTCCGCTGGCACCTAAGATCATATTCTTACTACGTCCACGCAAGAAGACATTGCCCTTGCGGTCAATGATTCCTATATCACCCGTACGCATCCACCCGTCTTCGGTAAAGACATTATCCGTAGCTTGTAGGTTCTTGTAGTAACCACGCATCACACCTTCGCCACGCACAAGCAGTTCTCCGGGTTCGCGATGAGGGCGATCACTTTCCACTTTCATTTGCATATTATCAATCACGCGACCGCAAGAACGGAAAGCAAAATCGCTCCAAGGGGCGTAGCACAACAGCGGAGCACATTCGGTCATACCATAACCACAGGTATAAGGGAAGTGAATTTGTTTGAGGCAGCGTTCCACGTCCTTACTAAAAGCAGCACCACCGATAATGAGCACTTCCAGTTTACCACCGAATGTCTCCATTAGTTTGCGATGAACCTTACGGCGAATTATTCGATTGATAAAAGGCATGTACCAAAGAATCTTAACGAGCGGTTTATTGATCTGCGGGAAGATACTCTTCTTAAAAATCTTCTCTACCACCAAGGGTACCGTCAGAATCATATAGGGATGAACTTGACTAAAGGCAGACAGTAAGAGTGCCGGCGTTATACTCTTAGTAATAAAATATATATGTGTGCCACCGGCTATTTGGTACAGGAATTCGAACATCAGTCCAAACATATGTGCTAAAGGAAGCATCGAGACTAATGTCTTAGAGGAATCGTTGGGTATACTGGCTAATCCGTATTCTACGTTATTACTCAAATTACGATGAGTTATCATCACTCCCTTGGGAGAACCGGTTGAACCTGAAGTATAATTGATAAGTGCCAAGTCGTCAAAGTTGTCGGTGGGTAAAACCCAATCTTCCTGTCTCAGTCCATTAGGATAACGCTCGGCATAGAGTTTATCTATTTCTTCCGATGAAACGGGCATTTTAGACTGCATAATAGACAAATCTTCAATTGTGATAAAAGCTTCTACTCCGGGCATCATTTTCTCATCAATCCTACCCTTTACCCATGGTCCTACAAAGAGGACGCGCGCTTCGGAGTGATTAACTAATTCGTGAATACTCTCGCTCGTGAACTCCGGCAAAACACTAACTGCTATTCCGCGATAGGCAGAAATAGCCAAATAAGCCACAGCCCAGTTACTGCAATTGCGACCGCAAATAGCAATCTTATCTCTTTCTTTTATTCCTATTCGTTCAAAAAGCAAAGTTAGCCACTTAACCTTTTGGGCTAATTGGCAATAGGAGTACTCTACTGTTCCACCGAAATCTGTAATGGCTATCTTGTCCCAGTTACGGCACATCGAATCTTGAATTGTTTTTAAATAATGTTGCATAAGTCCATCGTTTGTTTTGGCGGTGCAAAATTACAACAAAATCTCTAAAGACACAAAAAAATGGTTTATTGGGATGAACAAAGGGGCAAAAATCGCATTTTAGGGATAAAAACACAAAATATGTGGTGAAATATTTGTTTGTTTGGAGATTTTTTTGTAATTTTGTAGCCGATTTTGGGAGTAGAGGGATAGAAGAGTAGAGATTACATGTAACTATAAAACAAAATATTATGAAAACGAGAAAAGAAAGTGATTTAATTGGTGAATTGGAGATTCCTGAAGAAGCGTTGTATGGTGTCCAAACCCTACGTGGTATAGAGAACTTCCCGATTAGTAAATTCAAGTTAAAAGATTACCCTACGTTCATCAACGGTTTGGCATACACCAAATGGGGTGCCGCTATTGCCAACCACGAGTTAGGGTTGCTTACCGACGAGCAGTTCAAGGCTATTGAGCAGGCATGTCAAGAGATCTTAGCCGGTCAATGGCATGACCAGTTCCCTGTAGATATGATTCAGGGTGGTGCAGGTACTACGACAAACATGAACGCCAATGAGGTTATTGCCAACCGCGCACTACAAATAATGGGACATAAGGCGGGTGAGTATATGTACTTGAGCCCCAACGACCATGTGAATGGTAGCCAGTCAACTAACGATGCCTACCCCACCGCTATTCACTTGGGCTTATACGCTATGCATTTAGAGTATAAGAAGCACTTTGAGCAACTGATTGACGCCTTTGAGGTTAAGTCCAAAGAGTTTGCACAAGTCCTGAAGATGGGTCGCACTCAGTTGGAAGATGCTGTTCCGATGACGGTAGGTCAGACGTTTGGTGCATTTGCTTCCATCTTGAGAGACGAGATACCTCACCTTGATGCCGCCGCCGAGGAGTTCTTGACCATTAACATGGGTGCAACCGCAATCGGTACAGGTATATGCTCACAACCCAGTTATGACACGAAATGTACTGCTGCCATCGCCAAAATAACAGGCTGGAATATCCGTGAAGCCAATGACCTTGTTGCCGCCACGAGTGATACCAGTTGCATGGTGGGTTATTCGAGTGTTCTGCGTCGTATCGCCACCAAGATGAATAAGATCTGTAACGACCTGCGTCTGCTTGGTTCCGGTCCTAAGTGCGGTCTGCACGAATTGGACTTGCCTGCTCGTCAACCGGGTAGCAGTATCATGCCGGGTAAGGTGAACCCTGTTATTCCGGAGGTGATGAACCAAATCAGTTATAAGGTTATTGGTAACGACCTCTGTGTGGCTATGTGCAATGAGGCTGCCCAGATGGAACTGAACGCAATGGAACCGACCATGGCTCAATGCTGCTTCGAGAGCATCGAGATTATGATTAACGGCTTTGACGTATTGCGCAAATATTGCATCGAAGGCATCAAAGCGGACGCTGAACATTGTCGCAATTATATCAGGGGTTCGATTGGTATCGTAACGGCTCTTAATCCTATCATCGGTTATAAGAACTCGACGAAGATTGCCAAAGAGGCATTGGCTACAGGTAAGTCCGTTTATGACCTCGTACTGGAACACGGCATCTTAACTCAAGAGGACTTAGATACGATTCTTAGTCCCGAGAATATGATCAAACCGGTTAAACTCGACATCAAGCCGAAGAAATAGTGGTTAGTGGTTAGTGGTTAGAGGTTAGTGGTTAGTGGTTAGAGGTTAGAGATGAAACTGGTTTTTGCAAGCAATAATAAGCATAAGTTAGAAGAGGTTCGTGCTATTCTAACGGGTCATGAGGTGCTCAGTCTCAACGATATTGGTTTTGTGACCGATATT
Organism: Paludibacteraceae bacterium; assembly: GCA_024400115.1. Lineage (GTDB taxonomy): Bacteria > Bacteroidota > Bacteroidia > Bacteroidales > Paludibacteraceae > Colicola. The sequence goes on from JAKSNF010000002.1 coordinate 86,499, forward strand.
GATGAGACGGGAGACACCTTGGAGGCTAATTCGCTTATTAAGGCTCGCGCCGTGGCAGATTTTATTACGGCACAGGCTCTTTCGGTAGAGGGTATTTTCTCGGACGATACGGGTTTAGAGATAGACGCTCTTCAAGGTCAGCCGGGTGTACACACTGCCCGTTGGGCAGGCGAACCGGCAAATGATGCCAATAACCGTCGCAAAGCTCTGACACTACTGCAAGGACAGACGAACCGCAGTGCACGTTTCCGCACGGTCATCACCCTTATAAGAGGCGAACAAGTGCAGCAAGTAGAGGGACGTGTAGAAGGTGTTATTGCCACGCAAGAGAGTGGAAATGGTGGTTTTGGTTATGACCCTCTGTTTATGCCGGAGGGCTATGACAAGACGTTTGCCGAATTGCCCGCAGAAGTAAAAAACAGTATCAGTCACCGAGCCAGAGCGATGCAAGCTTTGTGCAAGGTGATTGATGGTTGATGAATTGTATATGAAAAAGTTATTGCTACTATTAGGACTCGTTGGTTGGTTGCCGTTATGGGCGATGGATGAGACCGAACCGGTGGATTACGGAACCATGTTCAATTGGGAGACGTATTCGTCTTACTACAACGCATCTGATGTAGTTAAGACCTCAACTGCCGTCTATTGTTTGGCAGAGGGGTCTCTGTTCTCCTTAGATATAAAGACACGAGAAATATCGCGTTGGAATAAGCAAAACGGACTGAACGGAGGAAAGATTAGTAGCATTCACTATGTTCCCGATTTGGATATTGTGCTTGTTGTTTATGGGGATAACATGTTAGATGTGATTGACAAGCGTGGGAATATCAATCCTATTCGCGACCTCTATCAGACAACCTCTAAAGCGATTAATATTCATTGCACGTATATACATAAACAGTTAGCCTACTTAGGTACTGATTTTGGTATTATCGCTATCAATCTAAAGAAGCGAGAAGTAGCAGATACGTACTATATCGGGGCAGAGGCACAAGATGTGGTGATAACCAATATAGCCGTGGCTAATGACACGCTCTTTGCGCAATCGAATTATCTTTTATACAAAGCTTCTTTACGAAGTAATCTGCTCAGTTATACGGTTTGGGAAACAGAAAATCTTCCGTTAAAGAAGACTAACATGTGGAATCAGCTGACCTCTTATAATGGGTCGTTATGGTCGCTGCAAGACACTACATTGATGGTTCGCCACGAAGGGAAATGGGATACGATTCCTTCTACAGAGCAATGGGACAAACTCTTTACTGATGGGGAAAAACTATATGCCATCAATCAAGAGAACCATATATTTGAGATGTCGTCCGCGGGGGACAGTTTAGTTCCGCTTTACTTACTCTCTGATGTGGCGAGTGCTTGTTATGATAGTCAGAAGCATGTTTATTGGTTGGGGCTAAATAGCCATGGCATCTGCGAGTTAAACGAGGAGAAACACACAGTACAGAAAGAATATCTGCCCGAAGGGCCGATTCGTAATGATATTTATTCGCTCACTTTTGCCGGTGAGAAATTATTTATCTGCCCGGGTTATAGGTGGTCTGACCGCGGAAAAGTAGATGCCACCTTTGCGTTTCTTAATCCCGATGGTGAATGGGGATACGAATCTTATTGGCACACGTCGAGTGTTTTAGATTCTTATATCATGGACTTGGTTGCTGTTGCTGTTGATCCCAATGATGACGGCCACTTCTTTATGAGTTCCTATGGTTATGGTGTGATTGAGTATCGCAATAATCAGGCGTATAAGCAATATACCGAGGGCTCTCCCGGGTGTACATTATTGTCCCTTGTTCCCGGTAACTTAAATTATGTACGGACAGACGGAGCCACGATTGACCAACAAGGCAATTTATGGGTTATTCAGCCGCAAAGTAATGTTACAACCCTGCACGTTTTCAATATAGCAACGGAACAATGGACGGCTTATGACCTCTATTCCGGTGGGAAAAGAGTCTCTTTTAATACTCCCAAAGGAATATGGATAGACCACTCGGATACCAATCGTAAGTGGATGATTGACCAACGCAATGGCGCAGGTATTGTTTTATTGGACGACCATGGTACTCCTGCGTATCACCAAGATGACCGCTGCATGAGTCGAACCAATATGCAAGACCAAAATGGTAATAATATCCAGTTTACCCTCATCTTCGATTGGGCACAGGATAAGAAGAACGATATTTGGGTTGGATTAGAAGGTGGTGTGATTATTATTCCTTCCTCCGAAGACTTTATGACCTCCAATAGGTGTAAGCGAGTGATTATCCCGCGCAATGATGGAACGGGACTGGCAGACTATCTGCTTTCTAACGATAACGTGCGTGCCATCACCGTAGATGGTGGTAACCGCAAATGGTTAGGAACGGAGAGTTCTGGCGTTTATTTGGTATCGGAGGACGGAATGACGACTATTTACCATTTCACCGAAGAAAACTCGCCTCTGCCATCCAATTATATCACGGATATTGCCATTCACCCCACCACAGGTGAGGTCTTTATCGGAACGAGTGCGGGTTTAGTCAGTTTCCGCAGCGATGCTTCGGAACCATTTGAGACCTATCAAGAAGCGTTAGCATACCCCAATCCTGTTCGGCCGAATTACGATGGCGTAGTAACAATACAAGGTTTAACCGATGGCACCGTTGTTAATATCATTGACCAAGGCGGTCAACTCGTTTGTAAGACGAATGCCAACGGTGGTACTGCTATTTGGGATTTGAAAAACGGAGACGGTAAGCGCGTTAGTTCGGGTATTTATACGGCACTATGCAATGATACGGCAGGCAATCATCAGATTGTCAAGATTATGGTCATGAATAGATGATAATCGGTTATCAATTCTACCTTATTTTCCAATCAGTTTAAGAAACTCTTCCCTTGTCTCGGGGCGGGTAAATGCTCCTGTGAAATCGGAGGTTGTGGTGATGGCGTGCTCTTTTTGAACCCCTCGCATCTGCATGCACAGGTGCTCTGCCTCAATAACTACCATAACCCCTAAGGGATTGAGCGTTTTTTGTATGCACTCTTTGATTTGGGTCGTCATCCGTTCTTGCACTTGCAAACGACGAGCAAAGACATCCACCACGCGAGCAATCTTACTCAGACCCGTTATTTTACCATTGGGTATATACGCCACGTGCGCTTTGCCAAAGAAAGGAAGTAAGTGGTGCTCACAAAGGGAATAGAAATCAATATCTTTGACCACCACCATTTGGCGGTAGTCTTCTTCAAAGAGAGCAGAACGCAAGATAGCTTCGGGGTCTTCATGATAACCTTTAGTGAGGAACTGAAATGCTTCTCCCACTCGTTCGGGGGTACGCTCCAGACCTTGACGATGAACATCCTCACCTATATGGGTGAGTATATCGCTGACCGAAGACGCAATCTGCTGCGTTAGGTTATGATTGGGGTTAAACTCTTGTGTCATGGGTGTACGTTGACTTGGTCACGAACGATATAAGCATCTTGCTTGAGGAAGGGGAAATACTGTATTAGTTGCTCCTTAAAGGCTTTGGCCTCCTCGTACGTGGTAAAATCCCCTACCCTAACCTTCCAGAAGGGGGAGATATACTGAGTGTATATCTTAGCCGGCAGGGCGTTTTCCAATCGGTGTTCCAGTTCGATAGCTTCCGACTTGGCTGTTTGTTGGCGATTAGACGAATAGATCTGCACACGGAAACCGGCAACGGTCTCTTGTCCGCGAACCACGCCACCTACCTTATCTTGCAGTAGTTGTGCTACCGCACTATCTTGATGAACAATCACATACGCCATCGAATCAAAGATACACGGACGTTTAGGCATTGTGTCTTCAAAGACCATCATCGAATCTCTCAGAGCCGAAAGCGAATCGACTTGCGTTGAATCGACTTGAATAGAATTCACTTGCACCGAATCCATCGGTGTCATGGTTTGTGCCGATACCATCATCGGCAAAACTAACATTATAAAAACGATAGACTTCTTCACTTTCTTTAAACTTTAAACTTTACACTTTAAACTCTTAGAGCGTTCCTCCCCCTACGAAAGCGCGTAGCAGCGAAGTAGGCGGAATCTCGCTGATGGGTATCGGACGGAAATACTGCAATGCTTTAATCAGTCGGTGGGCATCCGTATATTCGTCGCAGAACTTAGGAACCTCGGCTAAGATAGGTTCGGCTGCTTGTTTGAGTACGGCTAATTCAAAGAGCAGAGCGGAGTTGAACATCGCGTCGGCTTCCTCTTGGTAGGGGTATATCCACTTAACCTCACCTCTTACTACGGACGGACAACGGGCTATCGTCTCGCGAGCCGAGAATCCGCGAGTGTTATAGTCACGAACGATACGGCGGAGCAGGCGTATATCAGTAGTGGGAATCCAGTTATGGTTATCGAGGTTGATAGAGGTTAGAACGGAGACGTAGATACGGAACATATATTTCTTATCCACGTTCGGGATGAGTTCGGGGTTGAGGGCATGAATACCTTCTACAATAAGCACATTTCCCTTCTCCATTTTCAGTTTGTCTCCACGCCACTCGCGTTCTCCTTTCTCAAACGAGTAGTAGGGCATCTCCACTTCTTCGCCGTTCAGCATGCGTTGCAGATGGTCGCGGAAGAGGTCTAAATCGAGGGCATGTATATCCTCAAAGTCCCACTCACCGTTCTCGTCCTTGGGGGTATCAACGCGGTTAACGAAGTAATTATCCATCGACACTGTGAGGGGTTTGAGACCATTAACCATCAGTTGGATACGGAGGCGCTTAGCGAAACTGGTCTTGCCGGAGGAAGAGGGACCGGAGATAAGCACTAACTTAGGAGTGCCTCCTTCGCGGTTCTTAATCATATCGGCAATCTGAATCACTTTCTTCTCGTGCAAAGCCTCTGCCAATCGTATCATCTCAGCACTCTTACCGGCATCATAGAGGTTATTAAAATCACCCACATTGGCGATGTTCATCAGTTTATTCCATTTACTATACTCGCTGAAATGAGCAAACATCTTATCTTGCACTACGGTACCCTCTAAGACGGAAGGATTGGTGCGAGAAGGAATACGCAAGAGTATGCCATCGTGATAGGGTTCGATGTCAAAGATATTGATATACCCCGTAGAGGGCAAGAGCACATTGGTGTAATAATCGTTAAAATCACCCATGCGGAAATAACGCAGGTAGGGATTACCGAGGGTACGGAAGAGGGTGGCTTTACCATCTGTCTGTTCAGCGAAGATACGAATAACCTCCTTCGTCTGTTTTTCCATTTCTTCTATCTTACGATCTTCTTTTATGATTTGGAGCATTCTCTCTTTGATTTTTGCTACTATGTCCGGAGTAACATCAAGACCTTGTAGGGTGCAGTAATAACCTTTACAAATAGGGTGCTCCAAGCGCAGATCGGCTTGTGGATAGAGTTCGTGTACGGCACACGCCATTACCATAATAAGCGAACGCACATAGCAGCGACGACCGGTAGGAGAGGATATATCTACAAACTCCACATCTTTAGGTTTATAGAGAAGGAAATTGAGGTTCTCTAACTTATAGTTTACTCTGGCAGCAATGACAGGGAACTTTAGTTGGATGTTGAGTTGCTCCTTGAGTTGGGTTAGAGAGATGCCTCGCTCTACCTCGTGATACGACTTAGTGTTCTTGCAGTAGATGGTTATGGTGTGTTCCATTTTATTTAAAATCTATTATATGGTGAATAGAGATGATTCCAATGATTGTTTTTGATTCGGTTGTTTCCGTAACCGCCAGATTAGTTATGTTATATGTATCCATGATGGCTAACGCGTCCGTGAGCAATGCGTCCTTGTGTATATGTTTGAAGGACGGGGTCATAATACCAGCTGCCGTTATGTGTAGGTCGTCGTATTTCTCAATAGCGCGACGCAGATCGCCGTCAGTGATGATTCCTACACAATCTGTGCCACTATAAACCATCGTCATGCCAAGGTGGTGTTCGGACATAACGCGAACGACCTCACGGAGACTATCCGTTGTCTGCACTTGCGGAACGGAAGTCGCCATGCGGTTCTGCACTTTCGCAAGCAGTTGTCTGCCTAAGGCTCCACCCGGGTGATAGAGGGCGAAGTTCTCGGCTTTGAACTGCCTTTTCTCCATGAGGCATACAATGAGGGCATCGCCCATCAGGGTTGTGGCGGTGGTGGAGGTAGTAGGAGCCAGTCCTAAGGGACAAGCCTCTTTATCAACGTGGATAGACAACACCTCGTCACAGGCTTTGGCGAGTTGCGAATCGGGGTCGCCCGTGAGGGCAATCATAGTGCAACCAAGGGAGCGGAGCGGGTCAATGACGTTCAGTATCTCGTCCGTAGCGCCGCTATTACTAACCAAAAGGATGATATCCTCTTTGGCTATCATGCCCAAGTCTCCGTGAACGGCTTCCGCCGCATTGACGAAGATAGCCGGCGAACCGGTAGAGGCTAAGGAGGAAGCAATCTTATGACCGATGATACCGGTCTTGCCGATACCCATCACGACAATCTTTCCCTTACAAGCGAACATGCGCTCAACCACACGATCAAAGCGGTCGTCTAAACTCTCGCTCAGTTTGGTTAATTCGGTTATCTCTTCGGCAAAAATTGTTTTTGCTCTATCTGCATACTTCATATACACGTTCTAATATGGATCTTAGTTCACTCAGTTTCAACTGATTAGCGGCATCGGAGATGGCATTATCGGGGTTGGGGTGCACTTCCACGAACATCCCATCAACGCCCACAGCGGCAGCAGCTCTCATGAGGTAAGGAACCATCGCTCTGTTTCCGCCCGTTATGCCGTTAGCACCACTGGGTTGCTGCACGGCGTGTGTGGCATCAAAGACAATAGGACACCCAAACTGACGCATCTCCACAAGGGAAGTCATATCAACCACTAATCGGCCGTAACCAAAAGACGAACCGCGCTCAGTTAACCACACGGGCGTTGTGGGTGCCACCTCTTTGACCTTATCTATCGCTCCGCGCATATCCCACGGAGCCATGAACTGACCTTTCTTGATATTCACCACTTTGCCCGTCTTAGCTGCGGCTTGGATAAGGTCTGTTTGGCGGGAGAGGAAAGCGGGTATTTGGATTACATCGGCTACTTGAGCAACACGTTCGCATTGCCACGACTCGTGCACATCTGTGAGGATAGGCAAACCAAACGTTTGCTTCACTTCGTCTAAGATAGTGAGTCCCTCGTCCATGCCTACTCCGCGTTGGGAAAGGGAGGTGCGATTGGCTTTGTCGAACGAGGACTTGAAGTACAACTCAATATGCATATCTTGAGCTATACGTTTCAACGCCTCTGCGGTAGTGAGGGTGATGTCTCTATTTTCAATGGCACATGGACCGGCGATTAAAAACATACGTTTAGTGGTTATAGTTTCTTGTAAACTCGTATCCAATCTACATCGAGGGAACCCGGGGTGTTGTTCCTTTTACCCTTAAAGAGGAAGGAGTAGAGGTGGAGGTATAGTTTCTCGCCCTTGGGGATAAGGTTGAGGGTTTGATATACTTTTACGTTATTCACAAACCACGTAATCGTGCTTTGATCCCAAACAACGGTGTAGATAATATCCGTTACGGGTTGCAAACCTTCTATCTCGTGCTTATTCTCGTCCGTATAAGCATTACACTTCACACCGCAGAACAGTTTGAGTCCCGTGTAGTTAAAGACGGAGATAAAGGGCACGTGTTTCTTACTGCGCAGATAGATACCATGATTGAGGAAACCGTGGCAACGGGCTTTCACCATAACGACGCAACCGGCTTCCAGTTCCAGTTTAGAGGCATTATTGATGACATCCGATGTGTATTCAAACGGGTGCATTACCATACCTTTTTCGGGATCCCAAGCGGGAGCGGTGGTTTTTTCGCGAAGGGTCTTAATGATGAGTTTACCGTCCTTCGTTTCTACGTTCTTACCACCCACATACGCTTGCTCCTCGTTCGTGTATGAGTGAACGGATTGATAGTCGTCTGAGGGGTAAACGAAGCCGGGGGTCCAATCGGATTGTTTAATGTCTGTCCAATTGAAGTCCTCTTTGTAAGCTAGTTCATAACCTTCCGCACGAACATTGTCGTCGGGTTTGTTTTTTACCAACGTGTCAAACTGTTTCGTTGTCATCAATTGCCTTCTAAGAAGGGCTTTAAGAAAGAATAGATTCATATAATTCGGTTAATTTGTTTACAAAAATAGGTTTATACAGTTCTTCTTGCGGCAAGAAATTGAGTTCATGCATATGCTCCGCCAGAGCCTGTAGGTCATCGTAAAAATGGTCATGATTGAGCACATAAATCGGTTTATGATGCTCTCCCACCACACCCGAGGATACAACGTCCATCAACTCGTCTAACGTTCCGTAACTGCCTGGCAGACAAACAAAACAATCGGCTATCTCACGCATCCGTTGTTTGCGCTCGCTCATGGTGGCGACTTCGATTAGCTCATCGCAATGGTTATCCTTCCGTCCGGCGGCTATCACTCGTGCAGGAACAACGCCAATCACGCGATTGTTGGGTTTATTCAACTCTTGTGTTGTCTGCCTATAAGCCCGCGATACGCGGGTCATCAGTCCTCCCGTAGCTCCACCATAAACCAACTCATGGTCATGCTCTGCTAACCATTGACCTAACTGCTCCCCTAACTCTAAGTAGGAAGCGGGGATACAATCTTTGGCACTACAGTAAACGGCTATTTTCATGTGGCTGGTGAATGGGTTAGGCGTCAATCTTAGCGTAAGTGGCGTTTTGCTCAATGAACTCGCGACGAGGAGCCACATCGTCACCCATCAGCATAGCTACCGTGCGGTCAGCCTCGGCAGCGTTCTCGATGGTTACTTGCTTAAGCAGACGACGAGCCGGATCCATGGTTGTTTCCCATAGTTGTTCGTCGGACATCTCACCTAGACCTTTATAGCGTTGTGTCTTAACTTGTTTCTCATCGCCTCCGGCGTACTTCATGATGAAGTCACGACGTTGTTGGTCTGTCCAGCAATACTCTTTCGTATTACCTTTAGCGCAGAGGTAGAGCGGAGCCATGGCGATATATAAGTGTCCTTGCTCAATCACCTCTTTCATATGACGGAAGAACAATGTCATAACCAGAGTAGCAATATGGGCACCATCCACATCGGCATCCGCCATGATGATAACCTTATGATAACGGATCTTACTTAGGTTGAGTGCCTTGGGGTCCTCTTCGGTTCCGAAGGTGATACCCAGTGCGGTGAATATATTACGCACCTCCTCGCTCTCGAAGACCTTATGCTCCATCGCTTTCTCCACGTTCAGGATCTTACCACGGAGGGGTAGGATTGCTTGATGCATACGGTCACGACCGGTCTTAGCGGTACCGCCTGCGGAGTCTCCCTCCACGAGGAAGAGTTCGCACTCAGCCGGATCTTTAGAAGCGCAGTCTGCCAGTTTGCCGGGAAGGCCACCGCCCGTGAGCGGAGACTTACGCAGTACGCTCTGACGAGCATTACGAGCAGCTATACGTGCTTGAGCGGCTAAGATAACCTTTTCTACTATACGCTTAGCATCATCGGGGTGCTCCTCAAGGTAGTTAGTCAAAGCCTCACCTACGGCAGCACTAACCATACCGGCGACTTCGGAGTTACCGAGTTTGGTTTTGGTCTGACCTTCAAACTGAGGTTCTGCCACTTTGACGGAAATAACGGCAGTCAGACCCTCGCGGAAGTCGTTGGGGTCGATGGTAGCATTACCGTCTTTGTCTTTGAGTTTAGCTTTCTCTAATAGTTTGCTCTCTTCAGCGTATTTCTTCATCACACGCGTCAAGGCTGCGCGGAAACCGGCTACGTGAGTACCGCCCTCAATGGTGTTGATATTATTGACATAGGAGTGTACGTTCTCATTGAAGTCCGAGTTATAAATCATCGCCACTTCTACGGGTGTACCGTACTTGTCGGTATTGAGGTGAATAACGTCGCTGATAAGGGGCACACGCGTTTGGTCGATATAACGAACGAACTCGCTCAGACCTTGCTCCGAATAGAAGACCTTATTCTTATATTGGCAGTCCTTCAACTCATCATTGAGCGAAGCGCTCATTTCCTCATTGGAACGAAGGACGCGCTTATCTTTGAGTATAATCTTTATTCCGGCATTAAGGAAAGCCAGCTCACGCATACGGTTAGCGAGGATATCCCATTGATAAACGAGTTCAGTGAAGATCGTGTCATCGGGGTAGAAGTGTACATACGTACCCGTCCGACCTTGTTCCCAGTTACCTTCAGCGTCCTTGAGGTCTATATTGTGAACGGGAGCGAGGGGTTTGCCCTTCTCATAGTCTTGCGAAAAGAGTTTGCCGTCACGATAAACCTCCACGTGCATGTGTTTAGAGAGTGCATTCACGCAACTCACACCCACACCGTGCAGACCGCCGCTGACCTTATAACTATCTTTATTGAACTTACCACCGGCGTGGAGAACGGTCATTACCACCTCGAGCGCACTGCGGTGCTCTTTGGGGTGCATATCCACGGGGATACCACGACCATTATCCTGAACAGTGATGGAGTTATCCGTGTTGATGTGCACGGCTATCTCGTTACAGAATCCGGCGAGAGCTTCATCGATGGAGTTATCCACCACCTCATAAACCAAGTGGTGCAGACCTTTTTGCGATATGTCGCCGATATACATCGCCGGTCTTTTGCGCACCGCTTCTAATCCTTCAAGCACTTGAATACTTGAACCATCATACTTTTCTTGTTCTTCCATAAATATGTTGTTTTTTATAATTTCACTATAACCATAAATATCGCACATTCGCGCGCCCGCTCACAGGCACGCACATACAATCGGCTGCAAAATTACAAAAAAAAAATGATATGTGCAAATTTTTCTATTATTTTTTTGCATATTTCTGAAAAAACAAATTTTTCTCAGAGGATACTTTGCTTATTCCAAAAAATCTTCGTATCTTTGCAGTCACAAAGATACATCAAAATGAATAAACTCAAAGATGCCATATTATCTCATGCTGACCCTACACAAGTAGAGGGATTGTCACGTTTCTTCAAAACGAGCAAAGGACAGTATGGAGAAGGCGACCGATTCCTTGGCATCAAAGTGCCTGTTACGCGATTGGTGGTCAAAACACTATGGAAAGAAACTACTTTTGCCGATTTAGAGGAGTGTATCGTTAGTCCGTATCACGAAATGCGTCTCGCGGCTTTGCTTACGTTGGTGCAGATATTCAAGCACGCCAAGAAAAATCCCGCTTTACAACAGCAATGCGTGGACTTCTACCTTTCCCACACGAAAACAATCAACAATTGGGACTTGGTCGATTTATCTTGCTACGAGATATTGGGAAATTGGTTGATGAATAAAGACCGCACATTATTATATGATTTAGCGCGTGATGGCAAAACCATTTGGGAGCAACGCATCGGTATTGTTTCTACTATGGCTTTCTGCCGTGCAGGACAATTAGATGACACGTTCGCTATTGCGGACATTTTCTTACAGAAGCCTCAACCATTGCACGACCTTTTGCAAAAAGCCGTGGGCTGGCTATTACGAGAGGCGGGTAAACGCAATAAACAACGGCTAAAAGATTGGCTTCTGCCTCGTCGCGCCGCCATGCCTCGCACCATGTTCCGCTATGCCATTGAGCATTTCAGCGAAGAGGAACGACGAGAACTAATGAAACATTCCTAATACACATTTTCATCGCGGATTATTCACTTAGTGAGGGTTTCTGAAAAGAGACCCTCATTTTTTTGTGCAAAAGAATAAATAAATTTGCATATATCAAAAAATAGTCGTACCTTTGCAACGTGAAAAAATGTTGCACTATGAAAAACACGGTTTATGTATCATTTGTGATACTCTTTTGTTTACTTTTTATCGGTTGTTCTCATAAGGAGCCACAATACACCATTATGGTTTCGCAATGTTCAGATGATGCTTGGCGGCAACAGATGAACGAAGAGATGCAACGAGAGTTGCTTTTTCACCCTAATGTACAGTTGCATATTTGGCAAGCGGACGCCAATAGTCAACGCCAATGCTTGCAATTAGATTCTATTATTGCACTCCATCCCGATTTACTTATCGTCTCCCCTAATGAGGCAGACGAGGTAGAACCGGCTATTACGCGCGCTTATCAAAAAGGCATACCCGTTATTGTGGCAGATCGTAAGGTGAACGGCAAGAACTACACCGCTTTTATAGGAGGAGACAACTATGAGATAGGTCACCTCTTGGCACAGTATATCCAAACGCATTGGGACGAGCGTTCATGCTCTATCTTTGAGATAACGGGTTTATTGGGTTCTACTCCTGCCTTATTAAGGCATAAAGGGTTAGTAGATGGACTGCAAAGTTTGTCCAACTTCACAATTACCGCTCAAGCTAACGGTCAGTGGTTCCAAGAACCCGCCTATGCTGTGACGCTGAATCTGTTGCAACAAAATCCTAAACCGGATTTCATTGTGGCGCATAACGACTTGATGGCTATTGGTGCTTCGCAAGCGGTTGAAGCGGTCTATCCGGGTGAAGATATACCGATTATCGGTGTAGATGCTTTAAGTGGTAGAGGGATGGGATTGGATGCTATTTGCGATGGTATAGAGGACGCATCGGCTATCTATGCTCCCCATGGAGACTTGATTATACAGACCGCTATCGCGATACTGAATAAAGAACCATATGAGCGGGATATTGTTCTTCCGTCGTTTATAATGGATAAGGAAGGCGCTTTGGCGATGCGGCAATATGCCGATGAGATGAATCGACGCGTGGAGACAATTCGTCTATTGCAGAATAAAGTATCAGACTTAACAAAGACCCTTTCGATGCAACGGATGTTGGTATATGCTTTAGTCGTACTCATCGTGATGGTTTTGATTATTGTGGCTATTCTGCACAATATATATATTTATCGCAAGCGCGTGCGCGAGGAGCGCGAGCGTACGCAGCGTACTATTATGGAGCAGCAACAACGGTTAGAGGATATGAGTACCGAATTGGCACGTGTTCAAGCTACGGCATCCTCCGCGGATAAGTTCATGCAGCAATTGATGAGGGAGATTGAGATAAGGATGGCGGATACGGATCTTAATGTGAATACGTTGAGTGCTGCAATGAATATCAGTAGGGCGCAATTATTTAGGAAGGTGAAAACGCTTACGGGTTGTTCGCCGGTTGATTTGATTCGTTCGCTTCGTCTCAAACGCGGTCAACAGCTGTTGCTTAATACGGACGATTCGATACAGCAGATTGCTTATGCTGTTGGTTTCACCTCGGCTTCGTATTTTACGAAGTGTTACAAGGATATGTTTGGCACCTCTCCCGGAGAGGTAACTCGTCCTAAATAGAAATTGATAAGGGACAATCATTTTTCTCCCTTTTTGTAAAACAAATGTTACATTTTTGATTGGATGCAACATTTTTTGTATTTTTAGACACATGTATTATTGTTTATATGCAAAAAATGTTGTAATTTTGCAGCGCAAAACAAAAAAATAATCAAAAAATCACGTATTATGAAACACTTCAAGCTTTTTTTGCCTGTGTTTGTGATGATGATTTCCAATACTCTCTTTGCTCAAGCATTGACAGTTAGTGGTAAAGTCATCGATGCGAAGACACAGGAGCCTATTATCGGTGCAACCGTGGTTACAGTCTCTCAAGAAGGAACCATTACTGATTTTGACGGATTATTCTCAATATCCGCCACAGAAGGTGAGATGTTAACCATCTCTTATGTTGGCTACAAAGATGTTCAGGTTGCCGCAAAGTCTTCACTCACCATCTCGTTAGAGGAGGCTACCGAGGAATTAGAAGAATTGGTAGTAACGGGTTATACAACTCAGCGTAAAGTTGATTTGACTGGTGCAGTCAGCGTAGTGGATGTTGATGACCTCAAGAAACAAAACGAAAACAATCCCATGAAGGGACTGCAAGGGAAATTGCCGGGTGTAACGATTACCGCAGATGGTAATCCGTCAGGTGCAGCTACCGTTCGTATTCGTGGTATTGGCACACTCAACAACAATGATCCCTTGTATATAATAGATGGAGTGCCAACAAAATCTGGTATGCACGAGTTAAACGGCAATGACATTGAAAACATTCAAGTGTTGAAAGACGCATCGTCGGCATCTATCTATGGTAGCCGTGCTGCAAATGGTGTTATTATCATCACCACCAAGCGTGGTAAGGACGGTAAGGTTAACGTTGACTTCGATGCAAGTGTGAGTGTTAACCAACACACGAATCGCATGTCGGTACTCAATACTGAGCAGTTTGGTCAAGTAATGTGGCAAGCCTATGTTAATGACGGACAGAACCCGAATAGCAATAGTTTAGGCTATCACTACAATTGGGGTTACAATGCTCAAGGTATTCCAACGTTAAATTCTATGTTTTTAGACAAATACCTTGATGCCGCCGGCACCACACCTGCGGCTGATACCGATTGGTTTGACGCTATCACACGTACAGGAGTGACGCAACAATATAATTTAGCTGTTAGTCATGGTACAGAGAAAGGGCATAGTTTCTTCTCGTTGGGTTATTATAAGAATATGGGTGTTATTAAGGAAACGGATTTTGACCGTTTCAGTGGTCGTGTTAATAGTGATTATAAACTATTTAAGGGACGCGTAACCATCGGTGAAAATTTAACATTCAACCGTACCTCAGAGGTTCTTTCTCCTGCCGGTATTCTTGAAAACGCGTTACAATTCAACACTACGCTGCCGATTTATACCACCGATGGTCAGTTTGCAGGTCCTGTAGGAGGTTATGCAGACCGCGAAAACCCTCTGGCACGTTTAGATAGGAACAAGGATAATCGCTATATCTACTGGCGTTTATTTGGTGACGCCTTCTTAGATATCGAATTATATAAAGGATTACACGTACGCACGACAGCAGGTATTGATTATGCTCAAAAACAACAACGAATATTCACCTACCCCATTACCGAAGGTACGGTAGCCACAACAACGAATGCCGTAGAAGCCAAACAAGAACATTGGATGAAATGGATGTGGAACGCGATAGCAACCTATAATTTCTCTGTAGGCAAGCATCGGGGAGACGCAATGATTGGTATAGAGTTAAACCGTGAGAATGATGTTTGGTTTTCAGGATATAAAGAGGATTATACGATTCTATCACCCAATTATATGTGGCCTGGTGCGGGTACGGGTACTGCACAAGCATACGGTTCTGGAGAAGGGTATAGTTTATTGTCTTATTTTGGTAAATTCAACTACTCGTACGCGGATAGATATTTGTTTAGCGTAACCGTTCGTCGCGACGGCTCCAGCCGTTTTGGTAAGAACAATAAGTTTGCGACCTTCCCCGCATTCAGTTTAGGTTGGCGCATGAGCGAGGAGAGTTGGATGTCTCCTACTCGAAATGTTTTAGACAACTTAAAGATACGTGCTTCTTGGGGTCAAACAGGTAACCAAGAGATTTCCAACATTGCTCGATATACCATTTATCAAGCCAATTATGGTGTTTCGGAAAATGGTGGACAAAGTTATGGTACCGGTTATGACATTGCCGGTACGAATGGCGGAATCATCTTACCTTCGGGCTTTATGCGTAGTCAGATTGGTAACGATGACTTACGTTGGGAGACAACGTCTCAAACCGATGCGGGTATTGATTTCGCAATGTTCAATAACCAATTCTATGGAAGTTTTGACTGGTTCTACAAAAAGACGAAAGATATTCTCGTTTACATGGCCGGTATCTCTGCTATGGGTGAAGGTGCTTATCAATGGATTAATGCCGGTGAGATGGAGAATATGGGTGAGGAGTTATTGTTAGGTTATCGCGGAGAGAAAAGTGGCTTCAAATGGGACATCTCCGGCAACCTAAGTCACTACGACAACAAGATTACCAAACTTCCAGAAACGGTGGCTGCCAACGGCACTTATGGTGGTAATGGTGTTAAATCGGTCGTTGGGCATTCAATGGGGGCGCAAGTAGGCTATGTAGCAGATGGTATTTTCACGTGTCAAGAAGACATTGATAATCATGCCAAACAGGACGGAGCAGGTATCGGTCGTATGCGCTGGAAAGATCTTAATAAAGATGGTGTTATTTCGGAAGCAGACCAAGATTGGATTTATAACCCAGTTCCTGCTATCTCCTATGGCTTAAACTTCGCTTTTGAATACAAAGGTTTTGATTTAACCCTCTTCTTTGCGGGAGTTCAAGGGGTGGATGTTATTACAGACCTCAAGAAAGAAACAGATTTATGGGCTGGTTTGAATATATCGAATTTGAATAAAGGAACTCGTCTGTTAGACGCTTGGAGTCCAAATAATCCCAATAGTACAATTCCTGCTTTGACGTTATCAGATAATAACAATGAGAAGCGTGTAAGTAGTTATTGGGTAGAAGATGGTTCCTACTTTAAGCTGAAGAACTTGCAGTTAGGATATAACCTTCCTCAGTCTGCTTTGGATAAGATGCACATGCGTAGATGGCGTTTCTATGCCTCTTTACAAAATGTGTTTACTATCCATAGCAAATCCTTTACGGGTGTAGATCCTGAGAATCCAAACTTTGGCTACCCTATTCCTTTTACATTTACTTTTGGTACGAATATTTCTTTCTAATTAAAACTATGAAACACTATTCAAAATTAGCCGGAATGGCGATAATTCTTAGTTTGCTGCTCCTCGGCATTACTGCTTGCTCTTTTTTGGAGCAACAAGTTCCCCAAGGTATTTTATCTGACGAACAAGTAAAAGACCCTCAATATGTGGACAACCTTGTTGTTTCGGCATATGCTATCTATATGTCGGCAGAAGACATCAACTCCTCTTTCTCTATGTGGAACTTTGATGTTCGGTCTGACGATGCTTACAAAGGGGGTAACGGAACTTCTGACGGAGATGTGTTCCACCAATTGGAAGTGCAACAAGGTGTATTAACCACCAACTGGAATATCTCGGATATGTGGCAACGTTTGTATAATTGTTTATCTCGTGTGAATACGGCAATTGCGTTGCTCAATCAAGTGGACGACTCTTATGAACTTAAGCAAGTTCGTTTGGGCGAAATGTATTTCTTACGGGCTTATGGTCATTTCTTGCTCAAACGTTTGTATAAGAACATTCCATTTGTTGTAAATGAGAACTTAACAACCGAGCAATATAACAACCTATCCAATACGGAATATAGCAACGATGCCGGTTGGCAGTTGATAATTGATGATCTTACTAAGGCTTTTAACTCATTGCCCGAACAGCAACCCGAAGTGGGACGTGCTACCAAAGGTGCCGCAGCTGCATTTTTGACAAAAGTATATTTGTATAAAGCGTATCACCAAGATGACCCCAACACGCATGAGGTGACTTCTATTTCAGAAGAAGACTTACAACAAGTAATCTACTATTCCGATCCTCAATGGTACGCAAATTATGGTTTGGAACCCGATTATCATAATAACTTCCGTCCGGAACCCCAATATGAGAATGGTATAGAATCTATTTGGGCTATCCAATATTCGAAGAACGACGGAACGAAGTTCGGTAATATGAACTGGGGTTACGGACTGTGTGTTCCCAATGTCCCCGGAGTGACTGATGGCGGTTGCGACTTCTATAAACCAAGTCAAAATCTAGTCAATGCTTTCCGCACGGACAATAATGGTTTGCCCTTCTTGGACGATTTCAACAAGCAAGACTATAGCATTGCTAATGATTATGCAGACCCTCGGTTATTTTTAACCGTTGGTATTCCGGGGTGCCCATATGAGTTTCTACCTAATATGATTATGGCAAAGACATCCACTTGGAGTCGTTCCAATGGCCTTTATGGTTATTATGTTAGCCTCAAGCACAATGTAGATCCTTTTAGCGAATATATCATTAAAGGCTCATGGTGGGGCAATTCACAGAATCGTATTGTCCTCCGTTATGCAGACGTATTGTTAGAGAGAGCGGAAGCATTTGCCCAATTGGATAAATCTGCAGATGCTATTGCGTTGGTCAATCAAGTTCGAGAACGCGCAAAGCAGAGTGGAGCAAACGGTATAATCGCTAATTATCCTTCTACTTATGGTGTGAAATTTAATATTGGACTCTATAACGAAGCTTACAGCAAAGAACAGACCTTACAAATCGTCAAGATGGAACGCCGTCTGGAGATGGGAATGGAGTCTGAACGTTTCTTTGATCTCGTTCGCTGGGGCGAAGCCGAAACGGTATTAAATAAATACTATGCCGAAGAAACAAACGATTGCTCCATCTACTCGAATGCTCGCTTCCCTAAAAACAAGGGAGAGTATTTGCCTTTGCCATTTAGCCAGATAGCCGCATCCAATGGTCATTATACCCAAAATATCGGTGGCTGGTAATCAATTGTATAACGTAAAAATATATTGGTTTTATGAAAAACAAATATTGTATATCTATTCTAATCGCATTGGTTGGCTTGTGCGGGCTAACTAATTGCCAAAAAAGCACCTCTAATCTCAATTTAAGTGGAGACTGCTTAGTGGAGCAAATTTGCTTTGAGTCGTCGTATAACGGACATATTGACCTGCCGTCTCGCACGATCACGGTGGTATTACCGGAGAAACTCTCTCGAGATGATCTGCAACTAACCAAACTCCAAATATCTGCGGGGGCGACAGCTAATTATAAAGAGGGAGACCATCTTTGTTTGCGCGAACCAAGAACCTTGCGTGTAACCAACGGAAATGTACTTATTGATTGGACCATCATCGCTAAAAATGAAGAAGCGTTAATCAAGAGTTTCAAGATTAATGATGCATATACGGGTATCATCAATTCCAAAAATAATACTATTTCCGTTTACGTTCCCGAGTCTGTCAATATAACCGCACTCGTACCAACGGTTACGCTCTCCGAAGGAGCAACCATATCGCCGGCTGTAGGTGTCGCAACGGACTTCACTAATCCTGTTACTTACAAAGTGGACAATAACTCTGCTCATAACACGTATGTTGTTACCGTTTACCAAATTGACAAACCCGAAGCACTATACGTTGGCTTAGCAGAAACGTTTGACCAGTTAGGTCCCGAAGAATATACAGCTTGCCAGTGGATGCTTGCTAACATAGGCAATTCACTCTATGTCTCTTGGGATGACCTCAAATCGGGAGCTGTAGATATTAGCGAATGTAAAGTGATGTGGTGGCACTTCCATCGCGATGGTGGTGTCGATGGTAAAGACGCTTGGGAACTCTATGGCGCGAAAGCAATGGAGAACTTACCACTTATTCAAGACTATGTATCTAAGGGTGGAAACCTCTTCTTAACCCGTTATGCTTGCTACTTGCCTGCATACCTTACACTCAATGGATTTGTTCCTAATCCGACCAATCCTCGTGTGCCGAACAATGGCTGGGGTGGAAAAGAAGACGAAGCAGAAACGACACAAGACGCTTGGAGTTTCTTCACTGATTCGACCTCACACCCGCTTTATCAAGGTCTGCAAAACGATGGTAACCCCAATAAGATTTATACCTGCGATGCCGGGTATCGTATTACCAACTCCACGATCCAATGGCATATCGGTACCGACTGGGGAGGTTATCCTTCGTGGGATTATTTCACCAAGAAAACGGGTGCTTGTGTCTTAGGTTATGGCGGCGATAATGCTATCACCGTTTGGGAATGGAAAGCAAGCACAACCAACGGCTGTGTACTCTGCATCGGCTCCGGTTGTTACGATTGGTATTCCATTGACGAGATATATACCGGATATCATGTGAATATCGAGATTATGACTAAAAATGCGTTTAACTATCTAATGAAATAATAAACTATGAAACACACAGTTAGTATTATGACGATCTCCCTTCTTTTCTTCTTAGTTGGGTGCACGTCAAAAAACGATGCCGTCCAACCCAAAGATTGGGATAACACAACTTATCTAATCTCATCTAACGATGAACAATCGTGCCAAACCTATTATAAACCCTATTGTGGATATATAGGAGATGTTATGCCGATGTACGATATTAAAACACAATCTTTTAAAATCTACTATCTGCAAGACTATCGTCCCAATCCGGCGGGTACTTATCACCCTATTTGGGGATTGAGTTACACTACAGATCAAGGGTATATTAATGATGGCGAGATTATTCCTTGTGGCGGGCTACAAGAACAAGATGCCGCTATTGGTACAGGAAGTTGCTTTTGGTGCGAACAACAGCAAAAATACTATTTCTTCTATACGGGAAATAAGTATTTCCCTTCTGCCGAAGATAATGGACAAGCCGTTCAGTATGCGACATCAACGGATGGTAAGACTTGGATAAAAAACTCTGTTTTTGTTCTGCGAGGAGATGATTATGGATATAGCAATAACGATTTCCGTGATCCGTTTGTCTTTCAAGATGATGATAACCTTTATCACATGATTGTTAGCACCACTACCGGCAAAGGAACTTTAGCCGAATTCACCTCTACTGACTTGCAAACATGGACCCATAAAGGCGCATTCATGACGATGATGTGGGACCGCTTCTACGAGTGCCCCGATGTGTTCAAAATGGGCGATTGGTGGTACCTCGTATATTCCGAGCAACATAAAGCTATTCGTAAAGTGCAATACTTCAAAGGCCGTACTTTAGAAGAACTCAAAGCTTGTACGGCTAATGATGCCGGTAAGTGGCCGGATGATCACGAAGGTTATCTTGATAGTAGAGGCTTTTATGCGGGAAAGACCGCTTCCGATGGCCAAAACCGTTATATCTGGGGTTGGTGTCCTACGCGTAAAGGCAATGATAACATAGCCACCGGTTCTGATAAAGAAGAACCCGAATGGGCAGGGTCGTTAATTATGCATCGTGTTATTCAACACGAAGACGGTTCTCTATCGCTTGGTAAGGTACCTGCTATTGACGCTAAATATACTACCGTTGTTCCTCTAAAAGTCATGCGTATTCAAGGTGAGGCTGCGGCAAAGGACCAATATACGCTATCCGGCGAATCAAACATCCTCTTTAATCGGTTAGGACGACATAATCATTTGCACATGGTGGTTACGACGGCGGGCGCAGAAGACAATTTCGGTATATCTCTCTGCCGTGGCACATCAATGGTATCAAACGCGGACTCAAGTGTTTATTATACCATTGTTGTAAACCCAGAAAATGCAACGCAACGTAAAATCAATTTTGAACAACGCGGAGAAGGTGGTATCGGTTTTGTCGGGTATATAGATGGCTATACCTTTGCCACCCCACAAGACAATACCTATTCTATTGATCTCTATACCGACAACTCTGTATGTGTGATGTATATCAACGATAATGTGTGCTGGACAAACCGTATTCATGGCATTCAAAAGAACTGTTGGTCGCTTGATTGCCTATCGGGAAGTATCACCGTTACCGATGTGTCCGTAACACAGTATTAACTTTTTTTATTAATCATTTAATTTTTAAGTTTTATGAAAAACAATTTTCGTTTTTTGTTCGCTATTGCAGCTCTGGCTTCTGCAATGAGCGTGTCCGCAACCTCTATTTGGTCCGGTTCTCAAGATGTACATTGGGACAACACCATTATGCTTGAGAAAGGTAAATTTGCTTCTGCTCTACCCGGTAACAAAATCACGGTTACCCTTTCGGTAAATGATGGCACAAATGATGCTATTGAGTTCAAGGCCAATGGTCAAAAACTGCCGGGTACCCGTTTCAGCCTTTGCCAAGACTGGTGGGAGACCTATGATCTTTTCATGACCCAAGACATGATTGATTCTTGCAAAGTCTATGGTATGGAAATCTGTGGTGATAACTTCACCGTTACCAATATTGACCTTTCCGAAGGTAAAGCCGCTAGCATGAAAGAAGGTAAGGTTATTTGGACCGGTTATTTCTGGGTAGATTCTTGGAGCACCCTCGAAGTGTTTAGAGAGGCTCTTGATGCAGTGAAAGACTGGGATAAGTACAAATCGATGCGTTTCTATAGTGAGTGCCCCACCACGGACAACCTCATTTTCTTACTTGCTGATTGGAGTGAAGCCGGTGTGATTGCAAAATCAGAGCCTGTTACGGATTCGATAGCGGGTAATCCTTTTAAACGTCATGAAGGTTATGCTGAATTAGACCTTACCAAAGTGAATCCTTTGGCTATCATTGATCAAGTTACTTCTGACCGCCTGATGATTCAAATGGATAAGCAAGGTTCATCAGCTTTCAACTTCACCGATGTTGTTTTGCTTGAAAGTGCTGTAGAAGCTCTGCCCAAAGTAGCTACGAAAGCTGCTGCAAAGAAAACCTTTGAGAATGGTAATATCGTTATTTATCAAAACGGTATCCGCCACAATATCTTAGGAACTCAATTCTAACTATTTAGCTTAAGGCGGCTGATTACCGCCTTAAGTTTCTATTGCAAACTTATACAGACCATGAAAAAAACAATTCTATCATTACTTTGCTGCTCGCTGTTAGTGGCATGCACAGAGACTTATCGTCCTGCCTATCACCACACCCCTGAACGCAATTGGATGAACGACCCCAATGGCATGTTCTATGACGATGTTAATCAAGTATGGCATCTCTATTTTCAGCATAACCCCTATGCCACCGTTTGGGGACATATGACGTGGGCACACTCCACTTCTACCGACCTTATTCATTGGACAACTCAGCCCAATGCTATCATGCCCGACTCATTAGGAACCATCTTCTCCGGCTCTGCCGTCATAGATAAGTATAATACGGCAGGTTTTGGCGAGAATGCGGTTGTTGCCATGTTTACCTATTCGGAAAAAGTGGGACAAATACAAGCCATCGCTTACTCTAACGATGGCGGCTATACCTTCACTAAATACGAAGGCAACCCCGTTCTAACAGCTGATATCAAAGATTTCCGTGACCCTAAAGTATTCTGGAACGAAGCCACCAGTCAATGGAATATGGTTCTTGCTGCGGGACAAGAAGTGCGTTTTTACAGCAGTTCCAACCTCAAAGAATGGACCTACCTCAGTTCCTTTGGCGAAGGATTGGGTTGTCACGGCGGAGTGTGGGAGTGTCCCGACTTAATGCTCTTACCCGTTCGTGGAACCGAAGAACAGAAATGGGTACTGATTGTCAATATCAACCCGGGTGGGCCGTTTGGAGGTTCGGCAACACAGTATTTCGTGGGCGATTGGGATGGTCAGACATTCACCACCGACCAAACGAACACCCAATGGATGGATTACGGTAAAGACCATTATGCTACCGTCTCTTTCCATAATGCTCCGAATAACCGTCACGTCGTCCTCGCATGGATGAGTAACTGGCAATATGCAGACCGTGTACCTACCAAGCACTTCCGTTCGGCTAATTCGATAGCACGCGATATTGACCTCTATGTAGATGCTAATAACCAATACCGCATAGGTGTTCGTCCCGCTCCCGAGATGGAGGCTATGTCCACCCAACCGACGCAGGCATTAGCCCCTTTGGCAAAGATAGAAGTGAACGTCATTCGCGGAACCGAACCCGCTTCCATCACGCTATCTAACGACAAGGGCGAACAAGTGGTGATGACCTATGATTTTGAGCGCAATACATTCACCATGGATAGAACAGCTTCGGGGCTGGTAGAGTTTGCACGCGAGTTCCCGTGTGTGACGAGTGTAGAGTTGGAGAATAAAAGCGAGTATCAAGTGACTCTTTATCTCGACCGCTGCTCCATTGAGGCTTTTGACGGACAAGGACTTTGGTCCATGACAAACCTCGTCTTCCCTACCAAACCCTATAACCAAGTGCAAACCCAAGGGTGTGAAGCTAAACTGTATAAAATCAATTAATATATGAAAAAGAACAAAACAAATCTCTCTTTCCTCGTGGTGATGCTTACGTTCTTCACCATGGGCTTTGTCGATCTCGTTGGTGCGGCAAGTAATCATGTGCAGTTAGACCTCGGACTGACGGAGTCGCAAACGTATTTCATCCCGTCTCTCGTCTTCTTCTGGTTCCTTATTTTCTCTGTGCCTACGTCGGCGCTAATGAATAAGATTGGACGGAAGAACACCGTCCTCGTTTCGTTAGGGGTGACGCTACTTTCGCTTGTACTTCCCCTCTTTGGAAACGGCTATTGGCTGATGTTAGTGGCATTCTCTCTACTCGGTATCGGTAATGCTATCATGCAGACTTCGCTTAATCCGCTCGTTACGAATATCATTTCGGGGGATAAGTTGGCGTCCTCCCTTACGTTTGGACAGTTTGTTAAAGCCATTGCCTCTTTTATGGCACCTATCCTCATGACTTGGGGCGCCGTGAAGGCTATTCCTGCGTTTGGATTAGATTGGCGCATCGTCTTCGTCATTTATGGCATTATCGGTCTGATTGCTACCGTTGCCCTATACTTCACCAAGATTGAGGAACAACCCATTGAGGGCAAGTCTGCCGGTGTGGTGGAGTGTGTTAAACTATTAGCGCACCCCATGGTGCTGCTCTGTTTCTTAGGTATCATGTGCCATGTGGGCATAGATGTAGGAACGAACACAACGGCTCCTAAACTGCTCATGGAGCGCCTCGGTTGGACGCTCGACCAAGCCGCTTTTGCTACGTCCCTGTATTTTATCTTCCGCACCTTAGGCTGCTTCTCCGGAACGTTCATCTTACGCAAACTATCGTCTAAGATTTTCTTCCTCATCAGTTCGCTCATGATTGTAGCGGCGATGGTACTGATGGCTATCGGACACTCGCAAGCGGTACTGTATGTCGGTATTGCACTCGTTGGTTTCGGTAACTCAAATATCTTCCCTATCATCTTCTCGGAAGCACTCAAAGCCGAACCTAAGCACCAGAACGAGGTGTCGGGCTTGATGATTATGGGTCTGTTTGGCGGAACCCTCTTCCCACTTGTTATGGGCTTTGCCAGTGACGCTATCGGCGTGTTAGGTGCCGTTATCGTTATGGTCGTTGGAGCCGGATATTTAACCTTCTATACTTCTAAAATTACACATTGATATGAATAACACACAAATCGTTGTCGGATTAGGAGAGGTGCTGTTTGATTGCCTTCCTTCCGGACAGAAACTGGGGGGAGCACCCGCTAATTTCGCTTATCACGTATCCCAATTTGGCTTGACAGGTTATGCCGTCTCCGCTATTAGCGAAGACAAGTTAGGAAAGGAGATAACCAATACTTTTGATAAGGTCGGACTGCACTATGTACTACCCGTAGTCAAAGAACCTACAGGAACGGTGCAAGTGACCTTAGACGACAAGGGGGTTCCGCAGTATGACATTTGTTTGGGCGCGGCGTGGGACAATATTCCCTTTACGGACGAGATGAGAACGCTGGCGGAGAAAACGGATGCCGTTTGCTTTGGCTCCTTAGCGCAACGCTCGGAGGGCAGTCGCGCTACTATTCAGGCTTTTATCAACGCCATGCCGATAAAATCGCTCAAGGTCTTTGACATCAACCTACGGCAGCATTGGTATAACAAAGAAGTGATAGAGACCTCGCTACAGAAGAGTAATATCCTTAAGATCAATGACGAGGAGATAACTATTGTGCAGTCTTTGCTGCAACTTGAGGGAAACGATTATGCTACCCTTTGTCGCGATTTGATTAGGCGTTATTCATTGCAGATGGTTATTCTCACTTGCGGTACGAACGGCAGTTATGTCTTCACTGAGAGCGAAGACAGTTTCTTGCCAACCCCGAAGGTGGACGTTGTCGATACGGTCGGTGCCGGAGATAGTTTTACGGGTGCTTTTGTGGCAAATATATTACAAGGCAAGTCTATCCGCGAGGCGCATGAGATGGCGGTCAAAGTGAGTGCTTTCGTTTGCACCCAAGCCGGTGCGATGCCAACACTCCCTGCTTCTCTAATCTCATAATAGGCTATTTATCACACTCCTTATTAGCCATTCTCTAATCTCACTTAGTGAGGGTTTCTGAAAAGAGACCCTCATTTTTTTTGCATTATTTTCAAAAAATCAGTGAAATTTTTGTCTCCCGCTCGCGGACAATGGTCCGTTTTAGGGTCTCCCACTTGGTCTTTTGAGTCTCCCGCTCGCGCCTATGGCGCTATTACGCGTAATTTGCCGCCATGGCTAAAACCCGCACTTAATTAGTTTATTCCGCGTGGCTAAAGCACACGCTTTGCCCGTCGCCTACTGCTCAACACGATGGGAAATCCAGTAGGTTCCCCATGTAGAGTCTCGCAGCATTGCTCCTCAATTACGCGGATGTGGGTGGGTACAGAGAGGTTGAAAGGCTGAAAGACGGAGAGGACGGCACAACGTGCCTACAGGTTAGAAGCGAGGTGGAGTTTAGATTGACGGCGGAGCAGGCGAGTCTGTTGGGACAAGTGATGGAGAAAGAGTATAAGGAATACGTGCGCGTGTTGGGTGATGGCTTTCACGCCAGCGTAGTGAGGAACGGTATCAACGTGATGAGGATAGCGGCGATATTGACCGCCTTGCGTCATTGCTCCTCTCTATCGTCTACTAACGTATCCGATATATCGGAATCCCTCACCTGTTCGGAGGCCGATTTCCAAACCGCTATGGTCATCGGTACCAAACTCCTCCTTCACGCCGCAGACGCTTATAATCAGATAGCCGCTGCTGATCGTGAAGCCGTTCCCACCATCAAAGGCTCCTACCAGAAGAACACCTTCTTCGTCTCTCTCCCCAACTCCTTCTCCACCGGTGAGTGCTTGTCCATCGCTGATAAAATGGGCATCAGCGAGCGTTCGACTAAGCGCTGGCTGAGCCAATGGGCGGAACAAGGGCAATTAACCCATACGCATGGAGTTTATGAAAAAATTGCATAAGCAAAGTGCCAATGGCATTTTGGCACTTTGCTGTAACAAACTATATATTAGCAACTTGTGCGAAAGTGCCAAAGTGCCACTGGCACTTTCGTACCTTGTTACAATGTTGTTTCGCAAAGATTTTTAATCTTTGCTTCCCCCTCAGGGGGGTAGGGGGCTTCCCTCCAGCCTTCAAAGTCACAACATAGTCACAACAATGTCACAACATAGTCACAACTTTTATAACCTATTGTAAACCTATGAGCACGCAGGGCACCATTGATGGCAAAACACCCGAACAATGGCTTGACATTTTCAACCCTCGTTCAGCGTTTAATCGTCACAAACTTCCATAGTCCCAAAACCTATCTCCACGACCTGTTCCTTCGCCCGAAAGTTTTTCGGGCTATCCTATCTCATGCGCATTTGGTAACACCAAGTGCGCATTTTATTTGCAAAAGAGCATTTTTATTTGCGTATATAATTTATTTTTTGTAATTTTGCAACCGAAAAACCTTTTGATATGCCAAACACACGTTTAGCCACATTGCGATACCAAGCACTCGACCGCTGCTTCAGCGACCACGTAATGTTTTAGATTATCCTTCGGTAAGGATGTAGAGGTGGTAGCTCCTCAGTCGGCAAGAGATGAAATAAAGAAGATAATCACCGAAATGCAACAGAAATATTAGGAATACCAAATTTCGTCTACAATGCAGACGAAATCTAATGTGGTCCACACTGTAGACCAAATTCCTTTACCTCATGTCTCTTGGAATCATTTGCAAAAAGAATGGATTGATGAGATAGAGGATAATAAAATGGAATAAAGCAACAGAAAAATTAACCTTGTGCAGTTCCCTTGCACAACTTCGCAGTACTTTTGCAGCACAAAAATATAAATACATTCATAGGTCAAGTGCCTACAGGGGAGAGTATATAGAAAGCCGCCACTTGAGAGGTGGCGGCTTCTTGATTCTCCCTTCCCTTCAGGGGGCGGGGGCTTACTTTATTCTTGCACCAGAGGCGGTGAAGTATTTGCCGTTGGCTTCTATTATCAAGTGACCATTATCCATACGCTTGGTCGCATTGGCTTTCTTGGAGCGAACATTTGACAAACCTGTTGAGAAGTACTCGTCGATTTTCTTGATGGTTGCATCCAAAGCAGCATTCATATCGTCTAAGTCATCATCATTCTTGCGAATATTCTCTTTACCCTCATTGATGATGAGATTCAGTTCTTGACTGATGATTTCCGTCTTAGAAGCTACATAGTTGTCAATCGAATCGCAAGCAGCTTGAACCAATTCCGGTTTAACCTTGAAGATAACATAAACAACGCCTTCGGTGGTGTCTGATGCAAAGGTTCGTGTCTCTTTTGTGTTTATCCGTTGAGTCAAATAGGTAACCTCTTCTTCCGTGGTCCAACTGCAGGTGTCTAAATAAACGCCTGACATTTCAGCCTCAAGGCTATCAAACTTAACGCCGACCGGTTCGTACTCCGGAGCTTCCGGCAAGGTGCAGATATACAGAGTTGACGTGCCCGGGTCATCCGTAAGCATAGCACTAAACAGAACAGACATCTGCGTCTCGTATGCCTCTTCCCCTTGTAGGAAAATGCTATCAGGCATACACTGGCCTCCGCTAGCATAAATCTTACCATGGCCGACGGCATATACCTCGGCTTGATGATAACAATCAGTGGCATTCATAGTTAAACAGCCACCCAGCAGCAAAGCTGCTACAAAAAAAAGTTTTGATTTTAACATAACTAATAAAATTTAATGATTAATAAATAATGTTAACATAAACGTCGTTTATGTATATATCTTTTTTGTACTATATCGCGCAGCAGCACCGCTACCCACGCCCAAGCCAATATCAAGCAAGCAGGGTCGGTCATTCGATGGGGCGCTGCCGCCATCACTATCGCCCAAACCGCTATTACGGCAGCGTATGGCGTTGCCCAATAACGCCGCCAATGCCACAGAATGGCAGGTAGGATATTGAACGGAACAATCAACCAGTTCCATTGCGCCACAACCCCTATCACCGTTACCAATCCTAACATTACATACTGCCACCAAGGCATATTGAACCACCAACTCATCAGTGAGACAAGCAGTAACAAGACAGCTGCTATCAGTGGGGTGAAAAACGCTCTGCCGGTAATCGGCGCGGAAGGCAGCAGTTCTTGCGGATGACTGCTCAACAGCGGTTGCCCGTTAAGGGTCGTTTGTTGCCAAAAGGCAGCCAATTGGGTAGGCAATATGATATTCTCTTTACCGCATAACCGTCGGTCAATCTCTGTTCTTGCTGCCAAATGAACAAAAAACAACTGCCATGGATAGGCATCGCGGGCAAACGCATCCAACGCCTCTCGGCGGGTGGGTTCATCCGCCAACGGACAAGGGTAGCACAATGTGTCTTCACGAAGAACTTGCTCTATGATAGGAATACAAGAAGAGGCGCAGCCGCGCTTGATATAGTCGTAGGGCATGTCGCAACCTTGCAGCACTTTCTCGTCCAACACCTGCCATAAATATCGTTTGGCATCAATAGACAACCGGAGCGGATATTCCTTCACACCTCGGGATGAGGAGGCATATTGTTGAAAATACTCGGAGGTCGGAATCGCCATCATACCCATTTTGAGCCGACCGGTAAGGAAGTGGAATATCTGATGGGGCACTATCACAGCCTCGTATGTGTAGCAGTAGTCCAAGTCATAGTAATCGCACTCTAATCGGAAACAGGCATGACCGAAGATGGAGTACACGGCTTCACCCGGATCTACCACCACCAACGATGCCCGAACAAAGTCCGGCTGACCCCATAACTCCTGTTGGTCAACCGTAGGTTGCTCTTGCGCAACCGCCCTCCCACAACAGAGAGAGACAAGAATTATCAAACAATATGATAAGATGCACTTACGCATGTTGATGTGTTCTTTCCAATCGGATTGTATAAAATTAGATGCAAAGGTACGGCTTTTTTTTGAGATATGCAAATTTTTTTCCTTTTTTTTGCACATATCAAAAAAAAGTAGTAATTTTGCAGCGTAGAAAGTCTTTTGATATTTGCGTGCAAAATGTAAATAAATTTGTGTATATGAAATTTTTTCTATAACTTTGCGGCGACAAAGTAACCGCAAAGGCAAAACGAGAGAAGACACCCACAGAATTATGGCACAAGAAGAAATTATTAAACAATTTGAGACACAAAAAATTCGTACCTATTGGGACGATGAACAAGAGAAATGGTACTTCTGCATCAATGATGTGGTAGAAGTGTTAACAGAAACCACCGATATAAGACAGTATATAAAACGATTGCGTTCGCGTGATATGGAACTTAATTCCGTGTGGGGTACAATTTGTACCCCTCACCAATTCCGTTCTACAGATGGGAAGATGCATGCTGTTAATTGTGCCTCCGTTGAAGGTGTTTTCCGCATTATCCAATCTATCCCAAGCAAAAAGGCAGAGCCTCTTAAGCAATGGATGGCATCTGTGGCAGCCGAGCGTTTGCGTCAAATGCAGGATCCGGAACGTGGCATACGCGAACCATCAATTGAGTTTGAGAAAGAGAAGAAATAAGGAATAATTAGAAAATCGTAGAAAAACTTGCATATATCAGATTATTTTTGTAATTTTGCAACCGAAAAACCTTTTGATATGCCAAACACACGTTTAGCCACATTGCGATACCAAGCACTCGACCGCTGCTTCAGCGACAGAATGAGGTGTTATTTTATTGATGACCTTATTAAAGCGGTCAATCACACGTTGGAAGAGAACGGACAAACACCCGTCTCTCGCCGTACGGTCTTCAATGATATTGGTGATATGGTGGGTAATCACGATTGGCGAGTATTATTCGAGGAACCCGGGAAGATCAATGGTCGTCGCTATTATCGGTACGAGAATCCCGACTATTCCATTTGGAAAAACGACCTCAACCAATACCAAGTGGCGCAGCTCAAATCTATGCTTCTTATGTTGCGGCAGTTTCGTGGGATGCCACAATATGAGCGCCTCTTGGAAGTCATTGAGCAACTGGAGGAGAAGTACAACTTTAAGTTAGAGGACACAGAGCAGGTGATAGCGTTTGATACGAACGAGTATGTAGAGGGTATTGAGTACCTCAGCCCGCTCTTTGAGGCTATTATTGCCAAGCAGCCACAGACAATCATTTATCAGCCGTTCGGTAAGGATTCTCTTACGCGCGTGTTGCACCCGTATTTTATTAAACAATATAATGGTCGTTGGTTCGTGTTTGGTTATTGCAAGGACGGCAGTTATGAGGGGATTATCAATCTCGCCTTGGATCGCATCCAATCCATAGAGAAAGCCGCTTGTAAGTTTGTGGAGAATGAGGATGTGGACTTTGATGAGTACTTTAGCGATATTATTGGTGTGACGTTGCCAAGGGATAGTGAAGTGGAGGATATCGTGTTGCGCTTCACGCCTAACCGCTTGCCGTATGTGTTGTCTAAACCGCTTCACGAGAGCCAGCATCACACAGAGGAGGATGGCGATTGTATTAGATTAAAACTGATACCGAATAAGGAGTTTTATCAAAAGGTTTTGTCTTTTGGTAAGGATGTAGAAGTTGTATCTCCTCAATCGGTAAGGGACGAAATAAAGAAGATAATTACTGAAATGCAACAGAAATATTAAGTATATGAAAAATAACAAGACTTTGGTCAATGTACAGCCTTTAGATTCTCTATTCGAACAAGTTTCCAAACTGATAGAGCAAGCCCGTTCATTTGTAGCAAGTACGGTTAATACGGCTATGACGGCAACCTATTACGAAATAGGTCGTTTTATTGTTGAGAATGAGCAGCAAGGGAATCACCGTGCCTCGTATGGAAAGCAAGTGCTAAAAGGATTATCTGAACGTTTGACGCAACGTTTTGGGAAGGGTTGGAGTGTAGAAACATTAGATAAATGTCGCAAATTGTATAGAGTATATTCAATTTCGTCTACAGTGCAGACGAATTCTTCTGACACCAATTTGGTCCACAGTGTAGACGAAATTCCATTACCTCATGTATCTTGGAATCATTTACAGATACTTATGCGTATTGAAAATCAAGACGAGCGCCATTTCTATGAAATAGAAAGTATAAAACAGAATTGGAGTGTTCGCCAACTGCAACGACAGTATGCCAGCAGTTTGTACGAACGCCTAGCGCTCAGTCGAGACAAAGACAAAGTAATGCGTTTAGCTAATGAAGGACAAACAATTGCGACATCGGACGATATTATTAAGAATCCTATTACATTGGAGTTTCTTGGTTTGAAACCCGATTCCTCTTATTCAGAATCTGATTTGGAAAGTGCGATCATTACTCGATTACAGCAGTTCCTGCTTGAGATGGGTAAGGGATTCCTTTTTGAGGCACGACAGAAACGATTTACCTTCAACGAGGATAACTATTATGTTGATTTGGTTTGTTACAATCGCTTGTTACAATGTTATGTTTTGGTGGATTTAAAAACCACTAAACTTTCTCATCAAGACTTGGGGCAAATGCAGATGTATGTCAATTATTATGACCGTTATGTGAAAGAAGAATTTGAAAAACCGACAATTGGCATATTACTTTGTAAAGATAAAGAGGATGCTTTGGTCGAGTTAACATTGCCAAAAGATGCAAATATCTATGCACAGCAGTATGCTCTTTGTTTGCCGAACAAACAGCTTCTTCAAACTAAGTTAAAAGAATGGATTGATGAGATAGAGGATAATAAAATGGAATAAAGCAACAGAAAAATTAACCTTGTGCAGTTCCCTTGCACAATAAAGCAGTACTTTTGCACTCGGAATTGAAAAAGAATATTGATTATGACCATTACCGAATTAAAACAATTGAGTGGAAACGAAGAAGCGCAGGATTTCGTCTATATTTTTGATATGGATGGAACATTGGTAAATACTGATATCGCAAATAGACTAGCTTATCAGCAAGCAGCAAAAAACGTCTGCAATCGTTCACTATTTGATATTGTAGGACGGATGACTCGTGATTCTCTCAAGTATTCGCACTTATCTCAAGAAGACGAAATTCGCATCATTGAAGAAAAGAAGAACATATATTCAAACTATTTAGACAAAACGCTTTTGCTGCCGTCTGCATCTGTTCTACGCTTTTTACACGAACAAGGGTGTACGACAATATTAGCAACACAATCAGACAAGGAACGAGCTATTCAAACGTTGCAATATCATCATTTAGAAGATTATTTTACGGCTCTATATTTTAAGGATGATTTTGATTCTTGCACGAATAAATTTGCATATATCATTGCCCAACGTCATTTGAATCCGGAGGATGTTATTGTGGTAGAGGATAACGATATTGAGATTGAGAATGCCGTTAAAGAAGGTGTTAAAAGAGACAATATTGTATATATATTAAAATCCTTCACCATATACAAAAGCAAACCGTACGATCCCGCAACAGGTTATCATCTAACACATTGTCATGTGCCTGCCTTTTATCACTTTGATTATTTGCGAGGGCATCTAACCTTTATCAATATACTGAAAGCAGAGCATGGCGAGAGTGATGATTATATAGAATATGCCTCCCGCCTATTGAGAAGCATTTTATATGAAGACATTCCGCAAATATATCATTTGTTGGGAAATAAAGAATTAGTAGTCTGTGGCATTCCTCGTTCCAAAGCTAAATCCTCATATTCGGAAAGACAATTGAGATTTAATTCCACACTTAGTTTAGCCGTTCAACAAATGAATGCGTATTATAATTTGATAGATGGAGGAGACTATATTATTCGTCATACAGATACGCCAACAACTCATTTATTACACAAAGACGTTGAACATGTTGTTGTTCCGGTAGGTATTACCAAAGATACTTGTACAATCGCACCTGAGATTAAGGACAAAGATATATTATTGATAGATGATATCTATACGGCTTCGGTCAACATTGATGAAGATGCTATTCAAGCCTTATACGATAATGGTGCACGTAGTGTCACTTTTTACGCAATTGCACGTACTAAACGAATTAAAGAATGAAATATACTGATAATGCCATAAATATTTTAACCGCTAAAACTTATAAGGGTATAGGTAAAGCGTGGATTGTGCAGAATATTCATCACAATGAAGATGTTGCTACTATAGTTCAACGTCTCAATACAAAACTCGTTGAGCCTACTTCTATAGCGGACTTTGAACGTATTAAGAACTCTATCCTTTTGCACATTGAGAATATCCGGTCTTATGTCGATGGTATTACCGCAATTGGTGATGAGGATTTTCCGTATGTTAGAGGAACTGTGAAAGATGGCGAACAACCGATTGTGCTATATTACAAGGGAGATATCAGTTTGTTGCACAAAAACAATCATAATGTAGCTGTTATAGGTCTGCTCAATCCGGATTTGACAACGGTAGAGGAAGAAACCTTTGTGGTAACTAAACTTGTCAATGCGGGATGGTGTATTGTAAGCGGTCTGGCTGTAGGATGCGATTCCGTGGCTCATCAAACAACATTGGATAATCACGGAAAGACAATTGCAGTGTTACCTTCATCTTTGAAAACCATTCTGCCTACCCAAAACAAAAATTTGGCAGAGCAGATTGTCCATAATGGAGGACTATTGATAACGGAATATGGGAAAGATGCCATTTCGGATATGGAACTGAGAGGCCGTTATCAAGAGAGAGATCGTTTACAAGCATTATTCAGTGATTCCATTATTTTGTCTGCAAGTTACGCAAAAAATAATTTAGGTAACGATAGTGGTTCTCGCTTAGCAATGGAGTATGCACGAAATTACAAGATACCGCGTTTTGTATTATATCAAGAAAATAGGGACAAGGATAATCCAAAATACAATTTAACCCGTCAAGTGTTGGCAGAAGGAGATACTACTATTTTGGATGTAAATAATGCAGCAACCATAATAGAAAATAAGCGTCTGTCTTCACAAATTCCTGTTCAAACGCAATTATTTTAATAACTTGTGCAGAAAGGTTGCACAACTTCGCAGTACTTTTGCACCGTCAAACAAAAATAACGCATAAATAACAACACGTAATATGAACGCAATTAGTTTTAAAAACTTCCGTAATTTTGAAGAACTACCTTTGTTAAAATTTGGAAAAGGAGTTACATTTTTGGTTGGGCAAAATAATGCTGGTAAATCTACTCTAACGAAGGCGTGTCGATTAATGGCTGAAAATATGCCATCGTGTATCAAAACAGATGATTCCTCTGGGTTCTATAGAGCAACTATTGATTTCGGGAAACTATGCCATTCCTTTAAACGTGCTTTACGTATGGGAGCAGATAATCAAAAGATGGAATTCACAGTACAAACGGGATATTTTACCATTACTTATATCATCGATGGTGTGGTTAAGGATGGACAAGACACTCGAGGAAATGTATCGCTCATTAAGATATATGACCAAATAGATGATTGCACATGGATAAGTGATTTTGAGAAACAAGATGCCACATTAGAATACAACGGTCGCTTATTAGCAAATATCATTCATCAAGATCTTTTTATGCGTGGCGAGTTACATAAGATATCTGAACGCCAGCGTTTGCTCAATGACGAAAAAGAACTAAACAAGATGTTTGAAGAGGTAAAAAGCAAACATTCCACACTAACTATAACTGAATTTAAAGATAAATTGTCATTAAAAGTAGAAGAAGACCAAAGATATCAAAAATGGATAGATGAACTTTCTAAAGACGAAAGACTTCGCAGTATAAACTTAGTAAGCGATTCTGATTATAGTGCATTAAGTCCCTTTGAATGCAATGATTTAGATCTTATATGGATAGATGAGAATGGAAAAGAAGTGCATGATTTACAATACATGAATGAGTATATGCGTGGCCATCGCATAAAATTAGTATTCAACATTAATGATGAGATAAAACATGATATGTTGGTATTTGATGTCCAACCCTTGTTATCTAAGATTCGTCAAGATTATCGAAAAGCTATTAGCAATCAGGTCATCTATTTACCTGCTCATGAAACACCACAACGTAGTGAGTTTTATATTGGAGGCGAGAATCTTGACTATTTCGAAACTATTGTTCGTGATTTTTACTATGAGGAAGGACTCGGAGAACGTAAAATTTGGGTATCGAACCGTATGAAAGAACTTGGTATAGGAACAGGACTCGTTCTACAAAGCCAGTTGGGTGAAGTTGTTGGCATATTTGTTAAGAAGGAAGATGGTACCGAACTTCCTTTTGCGGATTTAGGAAGAGGAACCATTCAGATAATAATGCTATTGTTGAGTATTGCAGCTAAAATGCCTGCGGATTACTTTGATCCAAATCTTCAACAGATACTCTATGAGAATCCGATGGACTATGCGTCTTCTCTTCCTGACCAAAAAGACGAACTTTCTCGCCAACAAGCCCTTCTGCATGAGCGTACAATCATTATTGAGGAACCTGAGCAAAATTTACATCCTGCCTTGCAAAGTAAGTTAGCAGATCTCTTTTTACATATATCAGAGTATTTCAGGCGTCGTGTTATCGTGGAGACTCACTCCGAATATATGATTCGTAAATCGCAAATACAAGTGGCAGCGATGAAGTTTGCAAGCCAAGAAAAACTTGATAAAACTAATCCTATTCATACTTATTATTTCCCCGTAGACAAGAATCCTTTTATTATGCAATATCGAGTAGATGGTTCTTTTGAAAATGATTTTGGGCAAGGTTTTTATGATGAGGCTTCTAATTTAACGTTTGAGATTTTGTAATATGGTTGCATATTTTGATTTGGCAAATCTAAGATCTTATGCTCAAGCCGGTGCCAATCAGCATTGGCAAGATTGCAATAACCTCTTGAAGAAAAACATTGACATTAAATTTACGTTTGATAAAGATGTCCTGCGTACCGAAAAAGCCAAAAGTAAGCAAGCTATTGAATCTTGGCTTCGAACGATGGCAACAGGTAGAGGTGGCTCAATTGAATGGAGTCAAAATGGGATTCCTCGTCCAATGGCAGAGGATTCTATATCAAAAGAGGCACTAACTTCTATACATTTAGTTGATGACAGCAAGGTTTCCGAGGTCGCTTCAAAGGGATTCTTCTTAATCGCCCCCGTTGGTCAAGAGGTTCAAATTATACGCCAATTATTTCTAGAAGACGAACCATATCCAACAATCCAAATGCGGATTTCGGATTTAAAAGATTGGAAAGTGTTCTCAAAGGAAGTTGCTCCATGTTCAGATGTAATTGTTGTAGATCGTTACGTGTTTGGTCAATCTGATATTTTATATGAGCGAAACATCTATCAGCTTCTTTCAGAACTTTTATGTAATGCACACAATATTGCTATCAATATAGTATTTTTTACGCTTTACACATACAAAACAACATCGGGATATACAAATGTTCCTTTCAAAACTATACAACGGCAGTTAAAGGAAAGATTAACAAAACAAATAGGAGTAGAACCTAATGTTACATTTGTCAAAATAAAAAGCAAGGATAAACACGATAGAACTATCTTCACGAACTATAAGACTTTTGTAAGTGGGGATTCTTATAAATATTTTGGAGAACTTTCTGAAGAAGAGAAATTAACAACACGCGGGGATTGGCTCCATATTAGTTCTTTAGCTCATAAAAGTAATCAAACGAATTATGATAAATTTTTACAAGATTTACAAAGTATTGTTGATAATGCAAGTAAAGGTATAGGATCTATTAGCGGAGATAAGAAGTCAAATTTCCTCTCATTTTCTTAACCTGTTCAGTTCCCTTGCACAACAAAGCAGTACCTTTGCACTCACATTTGAAAGTCGGCTGTTTTCGCCTTTTGTTCCCGACTATAAAGAAGCAACTAATGGCATGCAGATTGGGGCATGCCGTAAGGTGTGCCCCAATCGCTGTCTATAGGCGAATAGTATAAACCAATAAACATTCATTTTTATGAGTAACACTATTCGTGAAGAGCAGATAGAAATGCTGCGTCAATCTTTAAGTAAACCACAATTCAAAGCGAGTTTCGCTTATTATGAAGCCACCGGTCGTCCATTGGGTGTGTGTCATCCCAGCGGTCATTGGGTCATCACGAACGAAGACCTCCAGTCCGTCCTTAACGCTGCCTATCCTGGCTTAACCGGTGAAGTACACGATGAATATCTCGCCATCTGGAAGCCGTTTTCCTAACTTCGTTGACACTTTCCTAAAAACGTTGACCTCAACTTCGAGACAATTTTTGGGAGGTTATAGTTCGCTACGCTTATCTAGGAAATCTAGGTAATCTAGGTTATAAGGAACCCGCATTGAATGCGGGGAAAAAGGAACGAAAAAATAAAAGCCCGCGGTTGCGAGCCGCGGGAGAGAGACACCTATGAACGCGCCCAACGGTCATAGACCTAATGGACGCGAAGTGCATAACAACATATGCCACCGGTGGGCAAGTTGTATTTATTCCGAGCCGTACGGACAAATAAACTGAGATAGAATTAATTTCGAACTCTGCCTTTCACTCTGTGAAATAAAGAAGACGGAAATTTAGATATTGATTTTTGACATTATCTCATCCGTAGTGAAACCACGTTGGGCGAGGAAACGGGCAACTTTATTCTTAAAGTTTAGAGTGGAGAGTGTAGAGTGTAGAGAAGCCGTCTCGTTTGTAAGTTTAGAGTTGAATAGCTCTTGTTGTTTTTGTTCAATCAAACGGGATAATTGACGATTATATTCCTCTTCGTCAATCGTGGCTAAGGCCTGATCAATCACAGCGGCGGATATGTGCTTCATTATCAGCATCATGCGAATCTTTTCCCTACCCCAGCCTTGAAAAGCCACCTTATCATGCACAAAAGCCGCAGCATAACGCGACTCATCAATAAAACCCTTATCCAAAAGAGAGTCAATAACCCTATCCCGGACCTCATTAGATGCACCCCACTGATAGAGTTTTTCCCGCACCTCTGCCACACAATGCTCCGCCACAGAACAGTAGTTCTGCGCCTTAATGAGCAAGTCGCGCTCTGACAAATCGTTCTTTACCATAACTATCGCGTTTAAGTTCAATATCTATATAACCCAAAGAGGACAATAAATCACACACCTCCGCCCCAAAACGTTCGTTAATCTCAAAGTACAACCACCTGCCCAAACGAAGCTCAGCTATCCTACGATAAAAGAGCAACGGATCATCGTTAGGAACGAATAAAGCGGAGGACGGTTCATAGTCAAGAACATTCGATTCCATCGACACTTTTTCGGACTCGAGAACGTAGGGAGGGTTACTGACGACTATGTCGTAGTTTAGAGTGGAGAGTGTAGAGTGTAGAGTAGCCGGCTGGTTCAATAGTTGAGAGTTGAGAGAGAGTATATCCTGTTCGATAAAGCGAACATCGAGGTGATTGCGAGTGGCGTTCTCACGAGCAATGGCTATCGCTTCGGGACTGATGTCTATACCCGTAACCTGCCAAGCAGGGTGACGCTGCTTGAGCGAAAGAGCTATGCAACCGCTACCGGTGCCGATGTCTAGACAGTTTAGAGTGGAGAGTTTAGAGTTTAGAGTAGCCGTCTGGTTCAACAGTTTAGAGTTTAGAGAGTTATTGATCCAATCGACGAGTTCGGCGGTTTCGGGACGAGGGATAAGCGTGGCGGAAGTGAGCTTCAAATCCAGTCCTGACCACAAAATATGACCAAAAATATACTGAATTGGCTCTTTTTTGATAATTCTTTCTAAAATTATTTCTATATTTGAAATATTTTTCGTATCTTTGCACGCTGAAAGCGTGAAACGGTCTTGACCGGTCAACTCTTCAAGCACCCAAAAGGCTATTTCACGAGCCTCTTCGGGTGAGTAAATGGGGGTGAGACGAGAAACAATATAATCAATCATGCTGCAAAAGTACAAAAAATATTTGATATACGCAAATGGACCTGCACTTTTATATGAAGAAATGCCTACAATTGGCTAAATTGGGACAGTATTACGTAGCCCCCAATCCGATGGTAGGAGCGGTATTAGTGGAGAGTGGAGAGATAAACAAGAAACAAGAAACGAGAAACGAGAAGATTATTGGAGAGGGATGGCATAAGGAGTTTGGAGGTCCACACGCAGAGGTGAATTGCTTTAAGAACGCGGAAGAGAACGGCTATACCGATTTTAGTAACTGTACCCTCTTTGTCTCCCTTGAGCCTTGCAGCCACTACGGTAAGACCCCACCCTGCGCGAATATGATTGTGGGTAAAGGTGTCAAACGCGTGGTGATAGGTATGAAAGACCCCAATCCACTCGTGGCAGGCAAAGGAATAGAGATACTGGAACGGAACGGCATAGAAGTTGTGGTAGGCGTATTAGAAGACGAGTGCCGCGAACTCAATAAACGCTTCCTTATGCTCCATGAGCACCACCGACCGTACGTCATCCTCAAGTGGGCACAGACCAAGGACGGATACGTTGATAAGTTGAGAGTTGAGAGTTTAGAGTGTAGAGTAGGTGCGCCTAACGGCGATAGTGTAGAGTTGAATAAGCCTTTAGTTATTTCGACACCGGTGACGAAGCAGTTGGTGCATAAGATGCGGGCGGAGAATATGGCGATTATGGTGGGGACAAACACGGTTCTCAAGGATAACCCCAAACTCAACGTGACACGATGGGTGGGGAGAAACCCGATACGAGTGACGGTGGATAGACATGGGCGGTTAGAGGACGCTGCGCTACAGGATAGAGGACGCTGCGCTACAGGCAAGTGGAAGATTTTGGATGACTCGGCACCGACGATAGTGTACCGCGAGAATACAGATTGGGAGTATATACTGAATGACTTGGCTCAACGGGGAATACACTCGATACTGGTGGAAGGAGGCACTACCCTACTCAACCATATTCTCGCAACAGGGATATACGACGAGATACATGTGGAGGTAGCGGACATGGAGATAGGAGAAGGAGTTCGAGCCCCCGAAGTGACATTGCCGGAAGAATACGAAGAAATAGAGGGAAACCGGTTATACCAAATTATGAATTATGAATTATGAGTTATGAGTTATGAATTATGAGTTGTGAGTTATGAGTTGTGAGTTATGAAAAAGACAATATATATAGTGTTTAGTGTATGGTGTGTAGTGTGTGGATTGACGGGGTGTAAGTATATACGGGCACACCAGAAAGACGGCGTAGCCGCCGAAGTAAATGGACAGAAGTTGTACGAAACAGACGTGCTCGCCGTAGTGGGAAACCTAACGGGTGAAGACAGTGCGCGAGTTCGTGGCGAATACATACAACAATGGGCCACCGAGATACTCATTCAAGAGAAAGCGAATGAGTATATAACACCGGAGATAGAACGATTGGTAGCCGATTATCGTCGTTCGCTATGTGCCTATGAATATGAAAAAGAGATTATTAGCCAACGCGTAGAAGGGACATTAGAAGACAGCGTGATGATACGTTTTTACGAGAGTCACCAAGAGCGGTTGGTGTTGCAAGACGATATATTCAAGGGATTACTCTTGGTTATTCCGCAAGACGCACCGGAACAGGACGCACTAATGAACACGCTCAGTACATTAGAAGAAGATAACTTGCAATTCATAGAACAATATGCCTACCAGAACGCACAAGGTTACGAGTTGTTCTTAGATGAGTGGAAGACCGCTAATCAGTTATTCGTAAGGATGCCGTTTGAGAAGAATAACTTGGTTTCAGAACTAAAAAACAAGAAGTTGCTGATTGTACAAGACTCGCTGAATAAGTATATTCTGCAAGTGACGGATAAGTGTTTCCGAGGGAACACG
Source organism: Paludibacteraceae bacterium (assembly GCA_024400115.1). GTDB lineage: Bacteria > Bacteroidota > Bacteroidia > Bacteroidales > Paludibacteraceae > Colicola. The sequence goes on from JAKSNF010000002.1 coordinate 128,046, forward strand.
ATGCCGTACGATTATGCCAAACATGAGATACAAAAGATCATACTCAGTCAAAAACAAAACACATTCATTAAACAAGAACACGAGCGCTTATACAAAGAAGGCGTGAGGTCAAAAAAAGTAAAGATATATGAGTAAACGATTAGGACTAATGGGAATCATTCTCTTGGGTTGTTTATACACTCAAGCGGATAACATCATCGACGAGGTGGTATGGATCGTGGGTGATGAGGCTATATTGCGCAGCGAAGTAGAAGAAGAGCGTTTACGTGCTCAGTACGAGGGCATAGAGATTATGGGCGACCCATACTGCTTTATCCCCGAGCAGTTGGCAATACAGAAACTCTTTCTGCACCAAGCGGACTTAGACTCGATTGAAGTGAGCGAATCGACGGTGAGTCACCAAGTGGATATGCGCATGAACTACTATATCTCTCAGATTGGTTCAAAAGAAAAGATGGAGGAATACTTCCGCAAGTCGTCTGTTGATATACGCGAGGAGATGATGACCACGGTGAGGAATCAGATTGTTATTCAGCAGATGCAGGCTAAGTTGACGGAGAACATCAAGCCCACGCCAGCGGATATACGCCGTTATTACAATAGTCTGCCGGAGGATTCGATTCCCGTTATCCCAGCCCAAGTAGAGGTGCAGATACTGAGTTTTGAACCGCAAGTACCGATAGAAGAGACGGAGCGTGTGAAAGCGCGATTGAGAGAGTTCACGGAGCGTGTGACTTCGGGTCAAGCGGACTTTGGTATGTTGGCTCGTCTCTATTCAGAGGACACGGAGAGTGCTAAACGCGGAGGTGAGTTGGGTTTTGTAGGAAGAGGGCAGTTGGTGAGTGCTTTTGCGGATGTGGCATTTAACCTCAACGACCCCAAGCGCGTATCGCGTATCGTGCAGACGGAGTATGGTTTCCATATCATTCAGTTGATAGAGAAGAAAGGTGACCGTATCAATTGCCGACACATACTACTCCGTCCGCGTTCGTCGGCGACGGATAAGATTAAGGCTATCCAACGTCTGGACTCTATTAAAACAATGATAGCGGATAGCACTCTCACGTTTGAGCAGGCGGTTATTCGTTTCTCGCAAGATAAGGACACGTATATGAACGGTGGTTTAATGACTAATCCCAATACCAATTCGAGTAAGTTTGAGTATCAGGATCTGCCACCCGAGATTGCCCGACAGATATACAATTTAGGTGTAGGGGAGATCTCCGCTCCATTCGTGATGATGGACGCCACGAAGAACAAAGAGGTGTGCGTTATCGTCAAAGTGCGCAGTAAGGTGGATGTACATAAAGCCAATCTAACCGAAGACTTCCAAACGATACGGCAGATGTTGGAAGCCAAATTAGGAGGCGAGTATATAGAGAACTGGATTCGTAAGAAGATAAAGGAGACATATATCCATATCGACCCCGAGTGGGAGAACTGCGAGTTCCGATATGAAGGATGGGTGCATGACTTTTAGTTGAAAGTTGAAAGTTTAAAGTTGAAAGAAGCCGTCTAGTTTTATAGTTGAAAGTTGAAGAGATTTATATTTTATAGTATTCTAGCGATTAGCTGCTGCATGATGCAGGCAGAGGATATGATTTATCTGGAGCACTCGAATACGCTTGAGTTCGATCAAGCGCGACTGCCCGATGCACAGATACTACGCGGAGATGTGCAGTTCCGTCACGACTCGATGTGGATGTACTGCGACTCAGCCTATTTCTATGACCAACAGAACTCCTTAGACGCTTTTGGGCATGTACGCATCGTTCAAGGAGACACATTGTCCGGCTATGGCGACAAGCTGTTCTATAACGGAAACACCAAGGTGGCACGCTTTAGAAAAAACGTGAGACTCATTCACCGCAACACGACGCTTTATACGGATAGCCTCAATTATGACCGCGCTAAGGACGTGGCTTACTACCTCTGGCGGGGGAAGATTGTGGATAGTCTCAACACCTTAACCTCCGTACGGGGTTACTATTATCCGTCCACAGAGCAGGCTCTTTTCCGTAATGAAGTTCTTCTGACGAACGAGAACCTTATTTTAGACTCGGACACGCTCAATTATAATACGGGCACTAATGTGGCGGATATAGTAGGTCCGACAACCATATTATACGATGAAGAGACCACGATATTATCTTCTCTCGGAACGTACAACACCGCCAATGACCAATCCAAACTATACAACCGCAGCGTTATCAAGCACAGTGACCACAAGATGATGACGGGTGATAGTCTGTTCTATGACCAACAAGCCGGTTTGGGTATAGGCTGGCATAACGTTATTGCGAGTGATACGACGAACAGCATCACGCTTTATGGCAATTACTGCGAGATGTACGAGGAGCCGGAACATGGTTTTGCGACCGATAGTGCCTTGATTGTTGACTGGTCTGACTCGTTAGACTACACGTATATGCACGCCGATACACTCTTTACTGCCACGGTTGATTCCGCCAAGCATATACGGGCACGGCATAATGTGCGTATTTACAAGACGGATATGCAAGCCGTTTGTGACTCGATGTGGTACAATGGCAAAGACTCGATAGCCCATCTGTACGAGGACCCCGTTTGTTGGAACGATAGCAATCAAGCGTCCGCGGACACGATTCATGTGATCATCAAGAACGGAGAGGTGGACTATTTACATGGTGTTGGTTCAGCGATTATGATTCAGCAAGTAACCGATTCGTTCTTCAACCAGATGTCGGGTAAGCAAGCCTATGCTTATGTACGCGAGGGTGAAGTGAAGGAAGTAGAAGTGAAGGGAAATGCGTTAACCGTTTATTACCCACGAGAAGATAATGGTAAGTTCATTGGTGTGAACACGACGGAGAGCAGTACGATTTATATGTACCTTATTGACCAACAGGTGGATCATGTGCTCTTTACGACGGAGACGAACGGTACTATTTATCCGTTAGACCAAGTGCCGGAGGGAGCAGACCGCTTGGGTGGTTTCTTCTGGGCAACGCAAGAGAGACCGCGAGTACCGGGGGATGTGTTCCTTAAGCCCGAAAGGACGGCGAGGCCGTAATAGTTTAGAGTGGAGAGTTTAGAGTTTAGAGTAGTTTAGAGTTGAAAGTTGAAAGTTTAGAGTTGAACGTTGAAAGTTGAAAGTTGAAAGATATATGAAAAAGGTAATTATCAGTATTTTAATGGTTGCGGTGAGTGCAACGATGGTGGCACAAGATGCTGCTTGTTCAGTAGGTTTGCAGTTAGGATTTAGTCAAAACATCTACCGTGTTAATAGTCCCACTAACGATGTGGCTCAACAAAAGACGCTCAACGGAACAAACTTGAACGGTTTTAAAGTCGGAGCGGTGTTTGAAGGAAATATAGTTGCCGGTTTTGGTGCGCTTATCTCCCTTAATTACACCTACGGAGGCGGCACGACCAAGTGGCAAAAGATTTCGGACGTGTCGATTTATCCTCAGACGCGCTCGCGTTATGATTTGCACAACTTAGAACTGGCTTGCGATTGGCAGTATAAGTTCAAATTAGCACAGAAGTTCTATTTCCTCCTTTATTCGGGTCCGGCTATTCAGTGTAACTTATCTCTGCACGAAACAGAGTTTCTAAAGGACTTTGACCAAACGACTCGTTCCCAAACCAAAGTACAGCACATTGGCGAGTACGATGATACGGAAATGTTCAAGGCCTACCGTCGTTTCAACGTGACATGGGGAGTGGGTATCGGTGTTCAGTACGAGCGTTACTTCATTCGTGGCGGATATGATTTTGGATTGGTTAATCCGTATTATATCAGCAATTTCAATCAAGTGGTTAAAGCCGACGGTACTCCGCTTTATGCGAGCCAAGCCACTCGTGGTCGTGAGGACCAGTGGTTTATTAAGTTAGGTATATTCTTGTGGCAAGCAGATAAATAAATATGGCATATAAGATTCCCAAAGAGACTATTGACCGCGTCTTTGAGGCGGCTAAGATAGAAGAGGTGGTGAGCGACTACGTTTCATTAAAGAAACGGGGTGCTAATATGATTGGTTTATGTCCGTTCCACAACGAGAAGACGGGTTCGTTCACTGTGTCTCCCTCCAAGGGTATATATAAGTGTTTTGGTTGTGGTAAGGCGGGTCATGCGGTGGCTTTCATTATGGACATAGAGCAGTGCAACTTCATGGAAGCGGTTAAACAGCTTGCCAAGAAATATCACATAGAGGTAGAGGAGCGTGAGATGACCCAAGAGGAGCAGCAGTTGCAGGACGATCGCGAGTCGATGTTCGTGGTCAATGATGTGGCTAATCAGTGGTTCCAAGACCAGTTATGGAACACACAAGAGGGTCAGGCTGTCGGACTGAGTTATTTCCGCGAGAGAGGACTGAGAGAAGACATTATTCGTAAGTTCCAATTGGGTTACTCGCCGGAGAAGGGTAATCAGTTGTCTCAATACTTAATTAAGCAGGGATATAAAGAGCAGTATATATCGAATAATGTAGATACGCAGATAGGTACAGGACTGAGTGGTTTGGCAGAAGATGGGCGTTTATACGACCGTTTCCGCGACCGCGTTATCTTCCCTATTCATACGGTAAGCGGCAAGACAGTGGCTTTTGCAGGACGGATACTTAAAAAGAAATACGACAAGAACGGGGAGGAGATACATGTAGGTAAGTATGTCAATTCGCCGGATAGTATCATCTACTCTAAGACGCATGAGTTATTCGGTTTGTTCTTTGCCAAGCAAGCCATTGTAAGGCAGAACCTATGCTATATGGTAGAGGGGCAGATGGATGTTATCTCCATGCACCAAGCCGGTATAGAGAACGTTGTTTGCAGTGGTGGAACGGCGTTGACCACGCCTCAGATTAGGCTTATTAGGCGATTCACCAATAACATAACGGTTATCTACGACGGAGATGCTGCGGGTATTCACGCAGCGCTACGTGGAATAGATATGTTCCTTGAAGAAGGGTTCAGTGTGAAGGTGCTGTTGCTGCCCGATGGAGAGGATCCGGATTCGTTTGCGCGCAGCCATAATGCGTCGGACTTTATCGACTATATCCAAGCCAATCAAGTTGATTTCATTCGGTATAAGGTGCAAGCCCTTGGCGCTGAGGCGGGTAACGACCCGATGAAACGTTCGGAATTGGTCAAATCGGTAGCGTTATCTATTAGTAAGATTCCAGACGCTATCACCCGTCAAGTGTATATCAAAGACTCGTCGGACAAGTTACAGATGCCCGAACAAATACTGCTACGCGAGGTAGGACGGTTACGTCGAGAAGAGTATATTGAGATGACAAAGAAACAAGAGGAGAAACAGCGCAGTGAGGAGATGCAGACGGCAGTTCAAGCAGCTCCGGCCACGCAGACTAATTCAACGAATAAGTCGTCTCCTTTTATGGAGAACTTCCGCAATCTGATACAAGTCATTGTTAAGAAAGGCGAGAAGCCGCTCTATGTGTGTGCAGACGGAACACTTATCTTAGCCGGTGAATATATACTCAGTCAGTTAGAGCGAGATAATATTGACATTCCGGATGAGGTCTATCGCAAGATAGCAAGCGAATATACCGCTCATTGTCATGAGCCGGGATTTAAGGCAGAGACTTTCTTTAAGTTCCACGAGGACGCGCAGATCAGTCAATTATCGGTGCAGCTGATAGCCGATCGGTATCAGTTGAGTCGTATGTTCCAAAGACAAACGATTTCGGAGAATGTGGTTAGGGATATTAAAAAAGAGGATGAGGCAGAACAATTGAGAAACATGATTTATCAGTTGCTGATGGAACTCAAATACGCCATTTTGCTTCACCGAATAGACACTTTAGAGAGTGAGATTAAACAAGCCCAAGAGAATAAGGATGTAGATCGTCAATTGGAATTGCTCAAACAACTGCCTCCATTAACAGAACTGAGAAATAAGTTCTGCAAGCAATTAGGAAACCGAGTTATTACACTATAAACAAGCGAACAAAACAATATACGTTATGTTATTTGATAGTATCGTTTATGGTCCTATTCATTCACGGCGATTAGGTGTTTCGCTTGGAATGAATTTAATGCCCATCGATGTCAAGGTGTGTACCTTTGACTGTATCTATTGCGAGTGCGGATTTAATCAGGCCGTGTTGCACCCCACCCTTCCCACGCGGAAGCAAGTTCGTGAGGCATTAGAGAAGACCTTATTCCCCTACTCCTCTACTCCCCTACCCCCCATCGATGTCATCACTTTCTCCGGAAACGGTGAACCGACGTTACATCCAGATTTCTTAGGAGTAATAGAAGACACGTGTGCTTTGCGTGACCGTTATTGTCCTCAAGCGAAGGTGAGCGTACTGAGTAACTCGACTCAGTTAGGTCGAGCAGAGGTTGTTCAAGCACTGCAGCTCTGTGATAACCGTATTCTGAAATTAGACTCCGCCATTGACAGCACTATGCAGCTCATTGATGCACCGGTGAAGAAGGACTTGACGGTGGCAGAGATTGTGAATAAGTTGAAGGTCTTTAATGGAGACTTCACGTTACAGACCTGTTTTCTCCGCGGGAAAGTGGGAGACGTGGCGGTAGATAACACGACAGAAGAAGAGTTGACTGCGTGGTATAAGGTAGTTAAACAACTGAAGCCCAAACAGATCATGATTTATGTCATTGACCGTGCTACACCGGTAAAGACATTGGAGAAGATAAGCAAAGAACAAATGGAAACCATTGCCGAACCCTTACGAAAAGAAGGATTCGACGTTATTGTGTGTGCTTGATATGAAAAAATACACGACACTGATTATTTTAGCCGGTCTCATCCTGATTGCAGGTGTGGCAGTACAGGTGGTTAAGCAGAATAAAACCAAAGATGTTATGAAAGGATATTTACTTATTGCCGAAGAGCAAGAACTTAAGTTACTTCCCGAATTAGGACTAAATCCCGATGAGTGGAAAGTTGTTATCACGGGTGTAGGAGCCATTAATATTATGAACGCCACCCGTTCTATTCCCAAAGACGCGTTAGTGGTTAATGTAGGTTATGCCGGAAGTAGTAATTTCGAGATTGGCACTTGGGTGGACGTGACGGAAGCGCGTCTGCACCACCCCAAGGTGACCTATCCTGAACCGACCCTCACACTGAACGTAAGAGCACAAGAGTTGGGGCTTAAGCCGGAAGTGTTGGCAGAGATGAAGCAAGCCGTTTGTTATTCGGGCGTTGATTTCGTGACGGAGAGTTGTTTCCGCGACTGCGCTTTTGATATGGAGGTAACATTCATTGCCGCACAGGGTTTCACGCGTTTATGTTCGCTTAAGTATGTGAGCGACAACCTCGATATACACACCTATCGTGAGGTGGGTGCAGGTGTAGCAGCTCGCGACTAAGGTTTATAGCGACTATTCTCCAATATATATTGACTATCTCCCTCTGCCATTAACTCTTGCAACGTGGCGGAGGGATTATTTTGCATATAAGACTGAGCAATATGCCAGCCTATCCATGTGGCAATACGAGCCGGACATTGTTGGCTAATCTCTGCCGTAAAGGGTCCGTCATTGAGGTAAGTGGCTAAGGTTATATTGTCATACTTAAAGAGTTCTCTTCGGTCCATCAGCATATTCCAAATACCTTTCTCATGTTGTTTTGCCCAAGACCATTGTTCGTAAGAATAGCCCATGACTTCGTTTTCATCTAATTCCGGGAAACAAAGGGAGAGGAGGTACATAATCTTGCCACGATACAACATTTGATCGAGCAAGCGTGCTTGTTTACTCGTATAAGGTAAGTGTCGGAAGAGATAAGCGCTCACCACGTCGGCGGGAATACACTCCTTGCGCATGTTCTGCATTTGGTAGTGGTGCACTACCCTATTGTAATACTCATAATCAGAACCTAAGTAAAGGTCGGCTCCAACAGCAATATCATCCCCAACCCAAAGGATAGCGGCATTAAAACCGGACACAAAAAGATAAACCGTCGGGATAGTCCAATCGGGGTAAAGGTAGTTTACGCGTGCAAAAGCGGAGCCTAAGGACTGCTGTATATCGTCCACAGATTGAAAAACAACTTGTTCGCGTTGGTTGGTTTTTTGGAAACCATAAAGAGTGTCGTTTAAGAACTCTGGCAAAACACGGCAAAGGTAGGCCGTATCCGTAGTAGGTGCTCCTAAAATATCCTCCACAAAGACAGACATAAAATCTGGGAACGAGTCGTATAATGCCCTAATATCCTCCATTGCCGTTTCTTCATTCACTTGCACTAAAGCATTATCTACCCGCTCAATACGAACGTCCATCGGTGCTAAATTCGAGGGAAAATACTCCGATTTCTTTGAGCAACTTAACAGCCCTATGAATAGGACTAATACACTAAAAACCTTATACTTCATAATAAATATCACTAAAAACTAAATAACAACGCCGTTGCGCAGTTCTACCACTTGGTCGCTGATTTTAGCTAAATCTTTATCGTGGGTAACGATTAGTATTGTTTGTCCAAACTGCTGCCGCAAACGTAGTAGGAGTTCGTGCAGTTCTTTCTTATTCGCCTCATCCAGACTTCCGGAGGGTTCGTCGGCTAAGATAATAGCCGGATTCATCATCATCGCACGGGCAGCAGCAACGCGTTGTTTCTCGCCTCCGGAGAGTTGATTAGGTTTATGGTTGATTCGATCGGCAAGCCCTAAATCGGAGAGCAGTTGTTGGGCGCGAGCACGTACGGTTTCACGTTTCTCACCGGCAATAAGTCCGGGCATCATCGTGTTCTCTAAAGCCGTAAACTCAGGCAAGAGTTGGTGGAACTGGAAGATAAACCCAATCTTATGATTACGGAAATGTGCGAGTTCTTTATCTTTAAGCGAGAGCACATCTACCCTATCAATAATGACCTGTCCACTGGTGGGACGGTCAAGGGTGCCGATAATCTGCAAGAGGGTCGTTTTGCCGGCTCCGCTCTTACCGATAATACACACTATTTTACCCTGCTCAACCGTTAAGTTAACTCCTTGTAAAACAGCCAAATCCCCAAAGGATTTACATACATTTTTAACTTCAATCATTTTGCTTGTCTTTTGGTGAATAAGATTACTTTATCTATCATATCGTCCCTCTGTGAGGGATTGGTTATATCTATTCTTATATCGGGTTGAATACCCTGCTCTATCGACTCTTTATTGACATTAAACATCTTAACACTGGAGAAACGAACCATCCAACCGCAGGGCAGTTCATAACTAAGTGGCATACCCCCTCCGCCTCCTGTTTTATCCCCGATGATGGTAGCGTGTTCAGCATTGGTCATACAATTGACAAACGCATTCGTAGCAGAATAGCAACGGCGATTGGTGAGAACATAAACAGGACGCATCCAATGCACATATTGATTAGGAGTTACTTTCAGTTCCTCTAAATCGGAGAAGTCGTTATGTCCAGGGCCGTTCTTATGCTGCCAATACCCCACTACTGTTTCGTGCTCAAAGAAAGGTGCTGCTAAAGTATAAGCATTCGTCAAATCGCCACCGCCATTACTACGGACATCAATAATAACGGCCTTGCAATCGGATAACTTAGATAACACTCCACCGATATTAGCACAACTATTACTGAAAGAGGAATAATAAATATACCCTATCGTATCGGTGGTCAGTTCATAGGACAATCGTCCATAATATAAGCCTCCCGACATTCGATAAGAAGGCACATACTTAGAGAACACCAATGAACTATTAAAATTTGTTGGGGCATTATCGTACCAACCCGAATAAGCCGACACATCAAACCACGAATAAAGATTGACGTGCCCATCTTTGAGACTATCTAACATAGAGGCACATAAGTCAAAGAGCAACTCTTGGTAATTCTTGTTATCACTCATTTCCGACTCCAACAATCTCGCCTTAGTGATATACTCCTCATGAATAGCGTCCCAATCAACATCTTTCTCTTCAACGAAACAGTATTTAGTATCAATCGTCTGCCATAACGCTTCGATATTCGCCACAGCACTAAATGTACTTTCAATCTCATTCTTGCTTTGGCAAGAAGAAAGGGCAATGAGATATATTAATAAATATATAAGGAAGGAACGTTTCATGTTTATCTAAATCTCTCAGCGGGTTTAACTTTATATCGGAAGACACAACCTACGATAAGGTTCACTTGTTGTCGATGGAACTGCATCGTTTGTGTGCCATAATGGAGTAACCTATGCTCTGCTCCCACACGCCAAGTAGAGTGGGGGAACTGCAAGTCAAGCGTTATCTCATGTCGCAAAGACTGGTGATTCCACAAACCGGCACAACGTACATTACCTTGCATCACACCCTCGGTGAGTTCATAATAACTCTGGAAATAGTCAGGTACAAAATCTATTCCAATCACACTAAGATACGCCAAATAGCGAAGGCGATAACTCGTCTTTTTGCCGCTAAAAGACCAACTCACACCCGCCATGGCTTGCGCTTGAACGGCAGCGTCCATCGAGTAGGGTTTATTGGTATTAGACATCAAATAACGCGCCATCAATTCTGCCTCCAGATGAGGTCCAACCAATACTTGCAGACCCTTATCTTGCCAATCCCAATAATGATAAGCGCCCCAACCGGTTTGAATGCCCAGTCCCCAAAGGCGATTGGACTTAGGGGTATTATAAGACCACAGACCACTTAAGTCGAGAGTCCCTACATGAGACCAATGTTCGTGCTTACTGAAGGATTGCCACCACTCATTACCAATACCCACCCATTGACCATTGTAACGAAGCGGACTCAGATAAGGATCCACTTGCCAAACACCCCCGTACTTGAGTTTGAGGATGTTCTCATGCTCCACCACTTCCGCATGAAGTAGGATAGGGGAGAGTAGAAGGATTATATAAAGTATTTTTTTCATTCTATAGTCAATTGGCGATCCCCATTATCTTGAGGGGTGATTGTTATTTTTACTAAATCGTCCGGCAAAAGAGCATCTATCATCTCCGGCCACTCAATGAAACAGTAATTGCCGGAATAGAGATACTCCTCTGCACCAAAGTCTTGCGCCTCGCGTATATCCTTAATACGATAGCAATCGAAGTGATAGAGTTCAGCACCAAAGCGTTGGGCATTAGTACCCTCTAACTCATATACATTAACAATGGCAAAAGTGGGACTATTCACCACATCGTCTGTCCCCATCTCTGAACAGAGTTGTTTAAGAAAGGTTGTCTTACCTGCTCCCATTTGACCATAAAAAGCAAAGATCTTCTTGTTTCCCGTTAGTTCAAGTAGGGATAAAACCGATTGGCGTTCGTTCTTCTCGTTCAAGAGAAAGAGAGCATCATTTTCGTCTTTTTTTAACGTGTAGGTATTCATGTTTGTTATAAATATTCAATTCTCAAAGGGATAAATCATTCTGTATTTGCTCGTAAATATCTGTGCCGCAGTTTGTTCCAAGCAATTGCTGCCACTCTTTCAAAGTAGCTCTTTTAGCAGCTGCAAAACTTCCGAAATGAGTCAGTATCAATTGCTTGCGTTTAGGTCCAACTCGCTGCAAATCATCCAGTTGGCTATGTATTTGGGACTTACTGCGCTTATTTTTATGATAGGTTATTGCAAATCGGTGTACCTCATCTTGGATTGCCACCATTAAGCGAAAGACATCACTCGTTATAGGAAGCGTAAACTCATTAGGGGGAAAACCAAAGAGGAGTGTTTGTGTTCTATGACGACTATCTTTCTTAAGTCCGGCAATAGGAATATGCAAGCCCAGTTGATCTTCAATCACTTCGCGAATAGCATTCATTTGACCTAAACCGCCATCAGCAATGATAAGATTAGGAAAAACTCCGTTTTCATCGATAATATCTTGATAACGACGACGCACAATTTCTCTCATTGAGGCATAATCATCAGCACCTACGACTGTTTGAATGGCAAAACGTTTATAATCAGACTTCGAAGGCTTGGCTTTAGCAAACCTCACACACACACCAACAGCATTCGTTCCTTGTATATTAGAATTATCAAAACTATCGATAAATACGGGCAAACTTTCAAGGTGTAAAAGGTCTTTAAGTTGACTTAAAATACGCATAGCGCGCTGATCTGGATTTAATTTATCAGCTTGCTTAAGGCGGTCTTGTTTATACTGCCTCACATTCTGCATTGCCAAGTCTAATAGTTTCTTTTTGTCACCACTAAAAGCTATGTTGATATGTAAAGTTTCTTCGGTTACATCGGGTAAAAATGGAACAAGTACTTCTTGGCATTCTGAACCCAATTGACTCCTTAGTTCGTGTATTCCATAAGCTAACATCTGCTCTCTCGACTCATCCAGTTGACGTTTGTATTCAATCGTCTGTCCTTGCACGATACATCCGTTATGAATATGAAGCATAGAAATATAGACATTATCCTGCTGTTCGTCATAGCCAAAGACATCTAAATCTTTTACCGATGAATTCGTGATTATGTTCTTGCTCATGAACTTATCTAAGAGTTCTATTTTCTCTTTTATACGCTGCGCTTCTTCATACTGCATTTGAGCCGAAAAAGTCATCATCTGTTGATGAAGATCCTTGCTTATATCATGCGCATCTCCTTTGATAATTTGTCGGGCGGAGCGAATCCAGTCTTGATAATGCTCACTCTCGGGCATAGCTTGACACACTCCGCAGCAGTTCTTGAGGTGATATTTAAGACAAACCTTATACTTACTTTGCTCGATTTTATCGATAGAAAGCGGCATGTTACATGTACGAATCGGATAGAGTTTGTGTATTAGTTCTAAAACTAAATCAACCGTATTTCCAAAACTATAAGGTCCGTAATATTCGCCAACGCCTTTTAGGACACGACGCGTTTTAAAGATTCGCGGATAAGGTTCTTTTGTTATACAAATACTCGGATACGATTTGCCATCTTTAAGTAAGATATTGTAATGAGGCTGATATTGTTTGATAAGGTTGTTTTCGAGCAAAAAAGCATCTTGTTCGCTATCCACAACAACATAACGAATATCCGCAATTTTCTTGACTAATTGCGACGTTTTGTAATTCTCGTGAGTTTTTTGGAAATAACTATTAACGCGACGTTTCAGATTTTTAGCCTTCCCCACATAAATAATCACACCCTCCTTATCCAGATGTTGATAAACACCCGGTTTTTTAGGAAGTTGTTGTAATATTGACATTATGTGGGAAGAAACTTTCATCACTTATCCGGAAAATGGATCAAACTGCTTACTTCAACATCAGAAAGGAGTTTGCGCCCTTCTAATCCATCCAATTCAACCACAAAGTTTACGTATATTTTCTTCACTCCAAAGCGACGAACCAACTCAATGGCTGCCGCCATGGTTCCTCCCGTTGCCAATAGATCATCGTGAAGAAGCACAACATCCTCTGCCGTAAGAGCATCCTTATGAATTTGAATACGATCAACACCATATTCTTTTTGATACGTCTGCTCCAAAACTTCGGCAGGCAATTTGCCGGGCTTACGAATAGGCACAAAGCCCGCTCCCAAATCCATAGCGACCGACGGAGCCAATATAAAGCCCCTCGACTCGACACCTAAAACCTTAGTAATGCCTTTTGATTGATACTGCTTTGTGATCTCTGCACGCATCCACTGCAAGCAGTCCGGTTCTCTAAGAGCCGTTGTTAAGTCTTTAAACTGTATTCCCTTAACAGGAAAATCGGGAATGTTACGAATTGATTGTTTTACTTGTTCTGCATTCATATGATTAAATATTAGTTAGTTACACTGTTGTTCCACGTGGAACATTATCTTCCGATAAGCACTAATAGCACACTTATATCGTTAGGGCTAACACCCGGGATACGTGCCGCATCGCCAATGGTTGCAGGATGGATACGGGTCAGTTTTTGTCTTGCTTCGGTGGATAGCGATTGAACACTATTGAAGTCAAAGTCTGGCGAAATATGTATTTGTTCCAATCGTTGTAATTTCTCAGCAGCCATCTCTTCGCGACGAATATATCCTTCGTACTTAATATTTATTTCAGTTGCTTCAACAACCTCTTCTCGTCTATCGGTGATGGAATCAATATGATTTTTTATCTCCGGAAGAATAGAGCAAAGGTTTTTAATCGTTATTTGTGGACGAAGTAGGAGTTCGTTAGCTTGACAACCATGTTGTAATTCGCTTAGTCCTTGGTTGGCAAGCCAAGCATTAAGAGTATTGGGTTTAATATGATAGGATTCTAGGAATCCTGTTAATTCTTCTATTGATTTTTGTTTAGCCTGATAAAGCGAGTGGCGTTCATTGCCCACAATGCCTAATTGGTAGCCTTTTTCAGTTAAGCGATTATCCGCATTATCCTGACGCAGGAGAATTCTGTACTCAGCCCGAGAGGTAAACATTCGATAGGGTTCATCTACACCCTTATTAACTAAATCGTCAATCAGCACGCCTATATAACTCTCGTCTCTTCCCAAGGTAAACGGAGCGCCTCCGTGGATATTAATATGAGCATTAACACCCGCCACAAGTCCTTGTCCAGCAGCCTCCTCGTATCCTGTAGTACCATTGATTTGTCCTGCAAAGAAGAGGTTATGAATACGTTTGGTTTCCAAAGTATGGTAGAGTTGGGTAGGATCAAAGAAATCATATTCAATGGCATAACCCGGGCGATACATGATGACATTCTCTAATCCAGGGATAGTTTTCATTGCCGCCAACTGAACTTGCCACGGAAGACTACTGCTAAAGCCGTTCACGTAATATTCATTACTGTCCACACCTTCGGGTTCTAAGAAGATTTGGTGGGCGTCCTTGTCTGCAAACGTAATAATTTTAGTTTCAATACTTGGGCAATAGCGAGGTCCAATGCTCTTAATCTGACCATTATAGAGGGGAGAGTCGGGTAGGCCTTTACGCAACTGCTCATGTGTTGACGGATTAGTGTACGTTATCCAGCAGCTCATTTGTTTGAGTTGGCGTTGTACATCGGGCAAATAGGAAAAGTGGTGAAAATCATCTTCTCCTGGTTGTTCGGTCATCACAGAAAAGTCAATACTACGTTTATCTATTCGAGCGGGAGTACCCGTCTTCATTCGATTAGAAGCAAAACCAAGGCTTACCAATTGTTCGGTAAGACCATAAGACGCCGGTTCGGATATACGACCACCTTTGATTTGCGCCCGACCAAAATGGAGTAAACCATTGAGGAAAGTTCCATTTGTCAGTATCACGGCTTGAGCATGCATTTCAACACCTAAAGCAGTTTTGACCCCAACAACAGTATCATTTTGGATGATTAATTGCGTTACTATATCTTGCCATAAATAGAGGTTGGGGGTTTGGTTTAGTTCGTCCACCCACGTTTCTATGAAACGCTTTCGATCGCTTTGACTACGAGGACTCCACATAGCAGGTCCTTTGCTTCGATTAAGCATTCGGAATTGAATAGCAGAACGGTCAGTAACGATACCCATTTTGCCTCCAAGAGCGTCTATCTCTCTGACTATCTGACCTTTAGCTATACCGCCCACGGCAGGATTACAACTCATTTGCCCAATCTTATTCATATCCATAGTAATGAGCAGTGTTTTACTTCCCATCCTTGCCGCAGCACTGGCAGCTTCATTACCTGCGTGACCCGCACCAACCACTATTACATCGTACTTAAAATCCATAATTATAATTAAATATTCTTAAATATATTTCTATCCTCTCTAAACTACTTAATAATATGTCCTCTGTGTTTCCAACTCCATCGTTTAGTGAAACTATTGCTATTGATTGTTCTTACATGAGGTACAAAAGCATTCTCCAAATGGTTTACATAAGAAAATTCGCCCTCTCGGTTTACTATTAGACCAATGATATCAAAGCGGGGTGCTTTCTCAAGATGATACATTTTGATATAAGCATTCCCTGCGGCAATAAGGCGTTTTTGTTTAATTATATCCACATTCTCTTCGGGCAGTTTACCACCGAAGGTGGTAGTTCGCGTTTTTACTTCAACAAAGACTATTTCCTTTTTATTTTCAGCAATGATATCCATCTCAAGGTGTCCCATCTTCCAGTTCACCTCGCGAATAGAAAACCCTTTATCCTTCATCACTTGCGCGGCTTTTTCTTCTCCTATTCGTCCTATCCAATTATGTATATCATCTTGTATCATACTATTGCAATTGATTGACGCGTACGGCGTCAAGTTTAAGAAGAATGAACAACAACAAGGTAAATCCCCACAACGAACTTCCTCCATAGCTAAAGAAGGGTAGAGGGATACCTATAACCGGTAAAAGTCCTAAAACCATACCCACATTGATTGTTAGGTGGAAAAGAAAAATAGAAACGACGGCATAAGCATATATCTGACTGAATTGATTACGTTGCCTTTCGGCTATTGTAACCAACCTCAAGATAAAGCACAGATAGACTAACAGCACCATTAAAGAACCTACAAAACCCCACTCTTCTCCAACGGTACAGAAAATAAAGTCTGTGTCTTGTTCGGGCACATATTTAAGTTTGGTTTGAGTGCCCTGTAAGTATCCTTTTCCTAAGAAACGACCGGAACCGATCGCTATACGAGCTTGATTGACATTATATCCGGCTCCGGAGGAATCTACTTTCATTCCCAACAAAACTTCAATACGAGTACGTTGGTGCGGCTGAAGAATTTTATGAAAAACACTATCACACGCTTGAGTATATCCCAAACATAAAAGAGTAAAGAGAATGACAAAAAGCAAAGTCCATTTACGAAAATAGAAGGTTAGGAAAAACATATACCCTGTAAGAGCCAAAATTATACCTAATGTAACCCAATTAAAGTTTATCTTAAACCAAATACAGAAGAGCAGGCTTATTGCATATATTAATACGATGGAACCTAAGATAATTAAAGTATATTTGGGATTGCGGTTGTTTTTATGAACAAAATAAAGCAATATGGCCAAAATTATCAACAGACAAACAAATAAACCGACAGAACCAGCCCCCAAGGGCAAGGAAGATTGACCAAAACGGATGACAATAATGAACAATGTAACCGCTAAGACACATATCCAAAGTACATATCTGGACATTCCTTTCCGATAGAAGACAAGTAAGAAAGATGCTAAAACGAGAGCAGAACCTGTCTCTTTTTGCAGAATCATAATGATTATCATCGGTACTCCGATAAGTGCAAACGGAACAACCATATCTCGCCAAGAGCGCAATGAATATTCGTAGCGACCCATATATTTAGCGACGGCTAAAGCAGTGATTACTTTTGCGAACTCTGCTGGTTGGATACTGATGGGACCTAATGTTATCCAACTCAAGGAACCCTTCACCTCGTGCGCTAAAATAGGAGTTATGAATAGTACTGCAATGAGCACACCATAGAAGATATATGCGAATACATCGTATATTTTTTCATCAATAATAAGAATAGCTCCTCCCATAAATAAGGCAGTTAATATCCAAACAAACTGCTTACCGGCACGAATAGAGAAATCAAAAATACTCGTTTGGTCATAGTTATATCCGGCGGCATAAATATTAAGCCACCCAAAGACAACGAGACCTAAGAACATCAAAATCGTAGGCCAATCAACATGTTGCAATATATTATCGCCTCTGGACATTCGGATTTATTGTTGCATTAGCTATTCGATCTAATATATATTTTCTTTTAATTGTATCATTACACGCTTGCTCCATCATCAAACTGGCAATAGGAGCCGCCCAAGTAGCACCATAACCGGCATTCTCAACAACTACCGCCACGGCAATCTTCGGGTTATTCATAGGGGCAAAGCCCATAAAAATGGCATGATCATCTCCATGTGGATTTTGGGCAGTGCCCGTTTTGCCACACATGCCTAAGGAGTCTATATTATACCATCGTCCGGTACCATTTATCATCACGGCGTGCATTCCTTCGTGTACAATATCAAAATAAGAAGAGTCTATTGCCGTAACGTGCTTATGAACAGCCGTTTCGCTTTTATTGAGGTGGGGGGTAATATAATAACCCTTGTTAGCAATAGCGGCTGCTTGGTTGGCAAGTTGGAGGGGGGTTACTAATATCTCGCCTTGACCGATACTGAGAGACCTAATGGTAA
This sequence comes from Paludibacteraceae bacterium, assembly GCA_024400115.1. GTDB lineage: Bacteria > Bacteroidota > Bacteroidia > Bacteroidales > Paludibacteraceae > Colicola. The sequence continues at coordinate 146,074 of JAKSNF010000002.1, forward strand.
TGGCTTTCCAGCCTTTAGGTCCGAACATTCGGTCATAGAATGCACGATCGGGTATGTATCCCACAGCCTGTTCGCTGACATCGGTATCCTCAAAGCGAGCACCCAAACCAAAAGAGAGCACATCCTTACGCCATAGGTCATAACGAAGTTTGAAGTCTTCATTATCCTTGCCATATCCATCTCTTTGTAACATATCTCGGAATGCGCACCAGAAATAGGGGTTACAACTCTGTTCTAATGCCGTAGTCAGATTATTAGGAGTACCATGGTTGTGAGTACACTTAATCGGTTGACCGGCATTAGAAATGGGGCCGAAACAAGGATATTCGGTAGTAAGCTTTATTCCTTGTTCTTGCAGACAAACGAGGGCTTGAACGGTTTTGAAGGTTGAGCCGGGCGGATAAAGTGCCTGTGTGGCACGATTGAGAAGAGGCTTGGTGGAATCGTTAAGTAATTGGCTATAGTGTTCCGAACGCTCTCTGCCTACCAATTGCTTGGGATTCCAATTTGGAGAAGATGCCAATGCTAAAATCTCTCCTGTAGCCGGTTCAATTGCCACCACACTTCCCACTTTACCTTGCAGCAGTTTCTCTGCAAGGAGTTGAAGTTTTATATCAAGAGTGAGAGTTAAGTCCTGCCCGGCAATGGATCGTTGATCCATTGTTCCCTCTAAATAGGCTCCTTGAAGACGCCCACGTGAGTCGCGCATTAAAATCTCAACCCCTTTCTCGCCTCGCAATTGTTGTTCGTATGTTTTTTCTATTCCGTCTCGTCCAGAATAGTCGCCAATCGAAAAATAAGTATCTCTTTCCAAGTCTTTTTGGTTCACTTCTCCGATGCTTCCCAACACATGACAGGCGGCATCATAAGTATAATCACGCAGAGTCCGTTTAGAAATATACACCCCCGAGAAACGATAAAGTGATTGTTGTAACGATGCCACTTGTTCTTTACTCATTTGACCTAAAAAGGTTTGCTGAGAGAACTTGGAAAAACCGGGATTGCGTTTACGGTCTTTTATTTGACTCATTCTCTCATCAAAGGTCGAACGAGAGATATTGATGGATTGACAGAAAGCAAGGGTATCAAAATCTTGTCCCATTTCATGAAGGATAACCTGAATCTCATAAATGGGCTGATTGAAGACAAGTAATTGTCCATTACGATCATAGATAAGTCCACGAGCAGGGTGGATGGTTTGTTTAACAAGTGCATTACTATCCGCTTGTGATTTGGTGGATTGGTCGATTATTTGCAGAATAAAAAGGCGTATAACAAAAATAGTGACCACTAAAACAGCAAGGCCACCTATCACATAGCGTCTCTTATAAAACTTATCAATAATCATTTGCTTTGCAAAATATCGTAACCGATTATTATCAATCCGCTAACAAGCGAACTCAATAGAATTTGCAATAAATTAAATCCAATGTGAGCAAAACTCCAAGCACAAAGCAGCACAACTGCGGTATGATAGACAAAGATTAGCACTGTAGCATATTTAAAGAAACCTATTCTTCCTAAAGCGACACTATTAATATCACCCCTCAGACGCGTTTCGTCCATCACTAAATTCGTAATCATCGGACGACGAAGGAAGGCAATCAGAATACAAGCGGCCATGTGCACCCCAAGCGAATTGCAGAAAAGGTCCATTACCAATCCCACCAAAGCGGCAATAATCAAGTCTATAGACCGAGGTAAAGAGATTGGCATCATTAGTAAAAAGAGGATAAACACATACGGATGACATAACCCAAAGAACTGTAGTTGATTGAGTATAAGTACCTGAATAAGTAACAAAGCGATTAGCCGTATGAGATGTTTATTCCACGCCATAGTTTAATTCATTATTAGGTGTTTGTATAACCTCCACATATTTGATTTTGCGGAAGTTAGTGGCTAATTTAACTCTAATAGTATAATATGAATCTCCCTCTTCTAAAGTGGCATTATCCACCACTCCAACGGGTATTCCTTCTTCAAAAGAAGAAGTCAATCCACTCGTTACCAACGTGTCTCCTACAAGAACGGGTATATGCGTTGCCACATCTTCCAAGTAGGCATAATCAGGGTTCTTTCCGTCCCAAGTAAGCGTTCCTATATAATCATTCTTCAGGAATCGACAACTGAGGTTTGATTCTGTATGTATGAGGGGTAACACAATGGAATAATGCTTATTGACCACACTTACTATTCCAACGACACCTTGGTTATTGCGCACCCCTTGTCCCACATATACACTGTCCGCTTCACCACGATTGATGGTTAAGTAATTGCGTTGCTCAAAAAGAGTTAGTTGAACCACCTTAGCAGAAAGGTATTGGGGAGTAGGGGAGTAGGGGGGTAAAGGGGTAGAGGAGTAGAGGGGTAGAGGAGTAGGGGAGTAGGGGGGTAGGGTATCTAAGGGGAGTTGAGGCTCTGGCAAAAGGAGAGAGCGTAAACGGGCGTTCTCGGCAGCAAGGTCATTATTAATGGAGCGTAACGCAAAGAAATTACGAATATTCGTTATTTGTTCGTATTGCCATCCTGCAATAGCATTAGAGGTAGAAAGGAATTTGCTATGAGGATAATCATTACATGTCCCAATGAGCAAAAAAGCAACAACTTCCAGGATAATAAAAACCAGGAAGTTGCTGTGTTTCCCTATGAACCGTAGCAAATTATTCATTGGTTTATTCTAACTCATACAAGATACCTACAAGGGCACACTATTTAATCAGGAATCCGAAATTCTCTACATTCTTCAATGCCACACCCGTTCCGCGAGCCACTGCGTGCAACGGATCTTCGGCAACGTGGAAAGGAATTGTGATCTTATCGGTCAAACGCTTGGCAAGACCGTGTAATAGAGCACCGCCGCCGGCTAAATAAATGCCGCGTCGAACGATATCGGCATATAACTCAGAAGGAGTGGACTCCAAAGCATTAAGGATAGCACCTTCTATCTTAGAGATACTCTTTTCTAAGCAATGGGCAATCTCCTGATAACAAACGGGCACTTGCATCGGAAGAGCAGTCACTTTATTAGGACCAATAACCACATAATCTTCCGGAGCATCTTCTAATTCAGGCAAAGCGGAACCTACTTGCATTTTGATTCGCTCAGCCGTCGGCTCATCAATACGAATATTGTGCATTCGCCCCATATACTCGATAATATCGGCATTAAGATCATCACCGGCAATCTTAATAGACTTATTGGAAACGATGCCGCCAAGGGAGATAACAGCAATCTCGGTTGTACCACCACCTATATCCACTATCATGCATCCCTCGGGACTCTCCACATCTATTCCCATACCGATGGCAGCAGCCATAGGCTCGTATATCATGTGCACATCGCGCCCGCCCGCGTGTTCACTACTATCACGCACAGCGCGAATCTCAACTTCGGTACTGCCGGACGGAATACAAACAACCATGCGGATACTGGGGGTAAAGAGGCGTGTTTGTTGTGGAATCATACGAATCATACCACGAATCATCATTTCGCAAGCATAGAAGTCGGCAATAACGCCATCACGAAGGGGACGAACGGTACGAATAAGGTTTCCACCCTTACCAATCATTTGTTGTGCTTTACGTCCAACAGCCACCATTCGGTTGTCGGCAACACTGATTGCTACCACAGAAGGCTCATCTACCACCACTTGATCTTCGTAGATGATGATAGTGTTAGCTGTTCCAAGGTCAATAGCAATCTCTTGTGTGAATTGAAAAAGTCCAAATTTCATATCATTAGCATTTAAAAACGTTTCAAAAAGGGAACATTTCCGTAAAATTGTGCAAAGATACAACTTTATTTGCATATATGCAAATGAAAATGAAATTTTTTCAAAAAAAAAGAAAGATGACTTTTTCATCATCTTTCTCTGCGCTCCCTCTAGGACTTGAACCTAGGACCCCCTGATTAACAGTCAGATGCTCTAACCGACTGAGCTAAGGAAGCATTCCTTTTTTGCCTCGAAAAAGTGGTTCCTTTTCAAAAGCGGGTGCAAAAGTACAACTTTTTTTTTATATGTGCAAGTTTTTTTGAAAAAAAATTCGTATCTTTGCAAAAATTTTCGTGAAAACGGTCATTTTTGAGGAAAAACAACACAAAAAACACCATAAAATGAAAAAAGTATTAGGTCTGGGCAATGCCTTAACGGATGTCTTACTCCAAGTCTCGGAAGACGATTTACGAGAATTAGGATTGCCGAAAGGAAGTATGAATCTTATCTCAATGGAGCAGGCGGAACAAATCCAATTACGTTTTGCTTCTGTTCGTAAGCGTATGGTTGCCGGCGGAAGTGCTGCCAATGCTATTGCGGCAATTGCCTCGTTAGGAGGTAAGGCGGCTTTTATTGGTAAGATTGGCAATGATGAAGTAGGCGATTTCTATCGCGAGGACATGCGCAAGAACGGTGTCAAACCGCTTTTGTTACAATCGGACAAGCAGATGTCGGGTTGCAGTATCGTTCTTATCACGCCCGATGGTGAGCGCACGTTTGCCACTTACCTCGGTGCTGCATTAGACCTTCAGCCGGAGGACATACGCAAGGAGGCTTTTGACGGATACGATATTTTCCACATTGAGGGTTATCTTGTTCAGAATAACGAACTCATCAAGAAAGCCATCAAGATGGCAAAGGAGTGCGGCTGTATGGTTTCGCTCGATTTGGCTTCGTATAATGTCGTTAACGAAAACCACGCTTTGCTCAAGGAGCTTATTCGCCAATATGTAGATATTGTCTTTGCCAATGAGGACGAATCGTTTGCTTACACGCACCTCAATCCGGAGGAGTCGGTGGCTAAGATTGCCGAGCAATGTGATATTGCTGTTGTTAAGGTGGGTAAACGAGGCAGTTATGTTCAACAGGGCAGTCAGCGGTATCATATTGGTGCTATCACCACTTCGTGTACGGACTCTACGGGTGCCGGCGACCTTTATGCCGGAGGCTTCTTACATGCTTTGAGTGATGGTTTTGATATCCGCCGCTGCGGTGAGATAGGTACTATTGCTGCCGGACGCGTAGTGGAGATTGTAGGAACTAAACTCAGCGAAGAGAACTGGGATGAGATTCGCCGTATCTGCGCCCTCTATCGTGGTTTCATGATGAAGTACGAAATCAAAAACTGATACTCGAAATATTGAAAACTCGAAAACTCGAAATAATGAAATATATCTACATCATCTATCAAGCCCTTATTGCGCTACCGATTATCATCGTTGTTACTATCGTAACTGCATTGATTACCATCATCGCCATTCCTTGGCATAATGCGGAGTGGTTGCACAAAATACAGATGTTTTGGGCACGCTGTTTCTGCTGGTTGATGTTTATTCCTGTGGAAGTAAGGGGATTGGAGAATATACAGAAGGGACAGTCTTACGTCTTTGTTTCCAATCACCAATCGGCGTTTGATATTTTTGTCATTTATGGCTACTTACCGGTTATCTTCAAGTGGCTCATGAAGCAGGAATTGCGTAAAGTTCCTTTTGTAGGAACGGCTTGTGCTGCAGCAGGGCATATCTTCATTGATCGCAAGAACCCACAAGCCGCCATAGAAAGTATTCACCGAGTGGAAGCGGCATTGGTTAATGGGGTTAGTACTGTTATTTTCCCTGAAGGAACGAGGAGCAAAGATGGTCAAGTGGGTCGATTCAAGCGTGGTGCTTTCCAAGTGGCTTTAGACCTCCACTTGCCTATTATTCCTATTTCGCTGAACGGTTGTTATGAGGTTATGAACCGCTCGGCATGGCATGTCACCCGCCATCCTATCACAATGACCATTGGCAAACCCATTGATTTACAAGCAATCAGCAATAGCCTAAACGGCGAGCAATCAACAATCAGCAATGAAGCCATCGAATTGGTTCGACAAGCCGTGGTGGAAGGTTGTTAAGTGGTTTATTGTCCTTCTTGCCTACGGATACTTGGCGTATAAACTCGCCACGTACGATGATTATGCGACCTTATGGTCCACTCTACACTCTAAACTAGCCCTAAGGGCGTACACTCTAAACTTAATAATCATTGCCTTGGCACTTATGCCCCTAAATATCTTTTTAGAGGCGGTTAAGTGGCGTTTTCTCAATCGTGATATAGAAACGATGTCTCTTCGTGAGGCGCAACGGCAAGTTTATATCGGTTTCATCGGTGCTTTCTTGACGCCTTATCGGGTAGGCGATTTCCCTTCGAGGGCGATGTGTTTGAGGGATAAGTCTCGTTGGGGCGAGGCAACCGTAATGGGGTTTGTAGGGGGGGTGGCACTCACGCTCGTTATTGTGGTGATTGGACTTCTTCCTGCTGTCTTTTATTTTAATCAAACACCGGCTTGGTGGCAAGTGTTATTGGCGATTGTGGGTTGCCTCGCCGTCGGTCTTCTTGCCCCCTATCTTCTTCACATACACTCATTAAACTCTAAACTATCGACCGAAGGTCGCAACGAGACAGCTACTCTACACTCTAAACTCTACACTCTAAACTTTATCGCCGCTACGGGCTGGAGCCTATTGCGCTATTTGGTCTTTGGCTTGCAACTTTACCTCGTTCTTCGTTGGGTAGGTGTTCCGTTGGGTATAACGGAAGCGGTGACAGCTATTCCTTTTTACTATTTATTGGTGACCTTGACGCCCAATATGCCGATTGCGGATGTGGGTATTCGAGGGAGTTGGGCGGTCGTTGTTTTTGGGCGTTATGCGGATGTTCCGCTTGTTACCGCAGCGGTGGTAGTGGTCTATGTTATTAACACCTTACTACCTATGGTAGTAGGCTCTATTTTAATGTTATGCCGGAAATCTTAATTCACTATATTTGGCAGCAAGGTTTGTTTATTCCGTACGAGCAAACAACCGTTTCGGGCAAGCGAATAAAAGTTCTCTCGCTGGGTCAGCATAACCTCAATGCCGGACCGGACTTCACGGATGTCCATTTGCTCATTGACGGACAAGAGTGGCGTGGTAATGTGGAAATACATGTGCAGTCTTCGGATTGGTACAAGCACCACCATGACCGCGATAAGGCGTACGACAACGTTATCTTACATGTTGTTCGCAAGGCGGATCAGCGTGTTTATACGTCGAATAATGTGGAGATTGAGCAATGCGAACTCAATTATCCGATGGGGAGCGATTATATGCAGATGATGGTGCGTGATGCCCAACAGATGGATCAGTGGGCGCAGCATATTCATTGTTCGCAAATGCTGTTAACCAATCCCGCTTTGCTACGAGACGGCTGGAAACGCGCACTCATGATGATGCGCTTAGGGGATAAAGAGAAGGCTATTCAACGCTTACTAACCATAACCAATAACAGTTGGGAGAACGCTTTTTATATCACCTTGGCGCATAATTTCGGCTTTCACATCAATGGTATTCCGTTTGAGCAAATGGCACTTGCCACTCCGCTAAATTACTTGCAGAAGCACAAGAACAACCTCTTTCAGTTGGAGGCTATCTTATTGGGGCAGAGCGGTTTACTAACCGAAGAATCGGCGCAGAAGAACGGTGAGCAAGACCTATGGAAGGAGTATTTGTTTTTGAAAGCCAAGTTCGATTTGCACCCTATTCCGGGGCGCTTATGGAAACGATTGAGACTTCGTCCGCAGAACTTCCCCGAGGTAAGGATACGGCAGTTTGCGCAGTTGCTTCATCAGTCGGAGTTCCTATTTAGTAAACTGATGAATGCGGAAACTCTCGATGAAATGGTCGATTTATTCCGTCTTCCGGCTCCTTCGATGGGATTAAGTTCGATTTATGTATTGCTAATTAACACGGTGATACCTTATTTATACGCGCGCGGACATAGGGAGAAAGCGTTAGCCTTCTTAGAAGCCATGCCGGCAGAGAATAACAGCATTATCCGTCAGTGGAAGTTATTAGGTCAAGAGGTGCGTTCGGCACTGGACTCGCAAGCGCTCATCCACCTCTATCAGCATTTCTGCTTAAGCGACCAATGCCTCAATTGTGATATTGGTTATCAGGTCTTCCTTCGGTGACCGTTCGATATTGTGATTCCCTTTCCCTAGATACGGTTTTCCCGTTTCATCGGGACAACCATGCGGTGAGGTTCGGTGATGACACACTGAAGACACGCTGAAAACCCCTCTTTTACGTCAGTGGGTGACGGGCATTATTTTCTTATTTACGTTTCCCTAAGATAGAGAGAAGGCGGATGAAGAGGTTGATAATATCCATGTAGAGGTCAACGGCACAATCAACGGCATTATCAACCGTCTTGGCATACTGCTGCGAACGAGATACGTCGTAACCGATGTAGCCGGAGAAGACAATAACGAAAAGCCAATCAAATGCCGTGCCGCGATAACCAAAAGCAAAAGTTGCTACCACTTCGGCTATCAATCCTACTAAGATAGTGATAAACAATGCCCTACCTAACTTCAAGAAGATATTGGGGTTCGTCAGTGCAAGGGCGGCAATGATAGCCGTTACACAAGCCGTTAAAGCAATGGCACGAAGCACGATTTCACCATCAAAGAAGGGCACGATAAAGCACATAAGTACACCAAACGGAATAGCCACTAAGTTAAAGCCAATGAAACTAACCAACGGATTAGAGGACTTAGCGGAAAGGAAGATACCACCAAAGGAGCACACTAAGTACCCAATCAATAATCCAATCATTACGCCCTTCGTATTCTCGTAAGAGGCAAGCCACTCCAGCAATGGTTCTGCACCATAATAAACGATAGCGACATTAAGAAGTAATCCGTAAAGGATTGTAAGGATCATAACTAAGTTAAACGTACGAGCAGATATAAGGTCGTACTCTGCTCCACGCAAGCGTTCGGAGCGTTTGTCAAATGTTAAAGATTCTGCCATAATGTTAATTTATTTTATTTGTGGCTGCAAAAGTACAAAAATATTTTGATATATGCAAATTTTTTCTTACCTTTGCACCCACTAAACACTAACCATTAACCACTAACCTTATTCAACATGGACATTTTTCTCATTATTCTTGGGGCGCTTTGCCTACTTATCGGTTTTATCGGCAGTATTGTGCCCGCCCTACCCGGTGTACCCTTAGCTTATGCGGCTCTTTGGCTATTACACGCTACAGACAAGGTGCAGTTTACGTGGCAGATTCTCCTCCTTTGGGGCGTTGTTACGGTGGTGTCTCTTGTTTTGGACTATCTTGTCCCTATATGGGGCACCAAGCGCTTCGGTGGCAGTAAATGGGGAACGTGGGGTAGTGTAGTGGGATTGATTATCGGTATGTTCCTTGGTCCGTGGGGAATCATCCTCGGTCCTTTTGTTGGCGCTGTTGTGGGCGAACTGATTGCCGGCAAAGGAAGGGACGAAGCCTTCCGTGCCGGTTTTGGCTCGTTTATCGGTTTGCTGACAGGAACGATACTCAAACTCGTTTGCTGCGGTCTAATGACTTGGCAGTTTATTCACGCCCTCGTCTAAGTTCTCACTTACAGCGTTTTTAAACTAATAGCAAAGCCTCCGGATGCTGCCTCGGGAATAGTGAGGGTGGTCTTCGAACTTACTATTTTGGTACTTATTTTATAGGCTTGCGGATTGGTCTGATAGTCTGCGTGTTTCGCGTCTTGGTAGATGGTGGCGATATATTTTTTTCCTTTGGGTAGGAACGATAAATCGACCTTTGCCGTATGGGCTTGCGCTCCGCAGTTACCGCCTACGAAATACTCATCCTTGCCCTTCGTCTTGCGAGCCGTTGTGATATATTCCATCGGCTCTGCCTCTAAGTACCACGACTGATCCCAATCGAGGGCCACATCTTTGATGAATTGGAACGCATCGGGGAAGCGTTCGTAGTTCTCGGGCAAGTCGGCTGCCATTTGGAGCGGAGAAGGCATAACCACGTATAGCGATAGTTGGTTACATAGCGTTGTTAAGCAGCGGTTATGGTTATTGGGATTGATGTGTGACATATCCATCTCGAATATGCCGGGGGTGTAATCCATTGGTCCTCCGTTAAGGCGCGTGAAGGGCAATATACAGGTGTGCCCGGGGGTTATAGAGTGTGTGGCTTGGTACTCCGTGCCCATCGCCGATTCGTTGCCTATCCAGTTGGGGTAGGTGCGGCATATACCTGTTGGGCGCGTTGCCTCATGAGCGTTGACCATGATGTGGTAGTCAGCGGCTTTTTGAATGCAGTAGAGGTAGTGGTTGTTCATCCATTGGGAGTAATGGTGCTCACCGTGCAATATATCTCCCACATACCCCGACTTGACGGCGGGATAATCGTACTCGTTCATCAACGAATAGGCGGTATCAAGATGGCGTTCGTAGTTACGGTCGGCACCACTCGTTTCGTGGTGCATGATCATCTTAATACCCTTTTGTTGCGCATACTCGTGAATAGCCTTTAAGTCGAAGTCGGGATAGGGAGTAACGAAATCATAAACATAGTCTTTCTTGTTCCCGAACCAGTCTTCCCAACCGATATTCCAACCCTCTACTAACAGTCCGTCAAAACCGTTGGCGGCAGCAAAGTCAATATATCGCTTAACATTGGCTGTGTTCGCTCCGTGCCGACCGTGCGGCTGCACTTGAGTATAATCGGTAACGCCTATTTGTACGGAGGGGAGGTCATAGGTGTAGGACCACTCGGCCTTGCCGGTTATCATCTCCCACCAAACGCCCATGTACTTACAAGGATGTATCCAACTAACATCGCTAAGGGCGCAAGGCTCATTGAGGTTCAATGTCATACGGTTAGCGAGTATATCGGTGGCGTGCTCTGCCACTTGTATCGTGCGCCAAGGCGACACGCAAGGCGTTTGCATATGCCCCTTACACCCTTGAGCATCGGGGGTGAGGTGTGAGGTGAAGACGAAGTTCGTATCGTCTAAGTCGAGGTGCATCGTGGCGTAATTGATACACGCGGCTTCGTGTATCGTCACCCATAAGCCGTTGTCGTAGCGGAGTAATAAGGCTGTTTGCACTCCTGTTGGAGAGAAAGCGGTTTGGGAAGCGTTCCCCAAACGGACTTTGTCGGTTAATTGCCTTATCTCGGATAAACGAGAGCGGGTATATTCGTACTCTTGGGTGTCGTAGTCGCCGGAAATCCAGTAGGCTATTTGGTTGCCCGGGATAGCAAACTCGGACTTTTCCTCTTGTATATCGAAGTAGTTCAATCCTAATGCCGGAAACTCATAACGGAAAGCGACCCCCTCATCGAATATGCGAAAGCGGATACGGATGAAATGGGGGGATTGTGGATGGTGGATGGTGGATGGTGCGCCCGAAGGGCTATTGTGGATGGTGGATGGTGTTTGGCGATAGGTGAGTAGTAGTTCGTTATAGTGGTTACGGATAGTGGTTTCTTCTCCCCAGACGGGAGTCCACGTCTCGTCAACAGTAGTGGTGGCGGTCTCTTCGATAGAAAAGCCGGTCATAAGACCGCTTCTCAGCCCCTCTGTCTCTTCGCCGGTTGCAGCCGCACCCATCAGCCCCTCTGTCTCTTCGCCTACGGAATAATGGCTTTGTTGTGGTGTAGTGAGTTGGAGTCCAAGGTGAGAAGGCAGTATAAGTTCTTGTCCTTGGTAGTTCACGCTATACCATATACGGGATTGGTTATCGACATTGGTGGTGAGTTTCAACTGCCCGTTAGGGGATAGTACTTGGATTGCTGCCGCTGGCAAGATCGTTAGCCAGCACATTAGTATGATGATATTCTGTTTCATTTCTTTTATTTGAATAAATTCGCGATAGCATAAAGTGGCAAAATAGTTAAATGCCGTACTGCATCGGCATCCAAAGAGTCAACATATTCTAATTGCCCAAAATTTTCCAACGAACAACGAACACCAGCAAAGAGATGTTTCTTCCTCATTATCTGCCATAAACTTTTCATACCTCCTTGTGTTTCAGCTTTAATTTCAATTGGGAGAATGTGAGCATTATAAGACTCCAAATAATCCACTTCAGCGATACTATTTTTGGTTTCGCCAACCCAATAATATAACTCATGTTTTAGTGTTGGTTCTTGATAACGCAGTATTTCCAATCCTGCGACCATTTCTGTCACGGCCCCCTTATTCACTAAATCGCTTGCGCTATCCGTTAATATAGACTGAGCCATTACGGCAGCGCTTCCCAATGAAAAATGAAGCAGTCGTAGTAACAAACCACTATCCATAATAAGCATTTTTTGGTAATCAAAATCTGCTTCTGAACCTAAAGGAAGACCATTTGCCGATGTGCGCGTAACCGGAATAACAAGTCCCGCCATAATAAGAAGACGAAGTGCCTCTTTGATTTTTTCGGTTTTTACCTCTCTCATCACTTTTGCATATACGAACTTATTCGTAATTTGTAAAGACACACTTTGTAGGACTTGACGCAATAAGTCTGGATTAACATTCTTTTTGTATTTAGCAAAATCATCCTCATAATTGAGCACTATCTCGTCTTGTAATTGTTGACATTGCAAATAGTCATGTGTCTTGTCCCAGCAACACACGACTTCAGGCATTCCGCCAACAAGAAGATATGTTCGAAATAGTTCAACCAGCTTCTCATGTAAAGGTTCTGCTATTGGATTAGCTGCGTCTGCACCACGTTTTACTTGCAGCAAACTTTCATAATTCGTTGCCAATAGGAACTCGTCAAAGGTCATAGGATACATAAACATAGAATGAATTCTTCCGACACCAAAGGTTGGTAGTTCTGTTAACGCAAATTCCAAAAGCGAACCAGCTGCTGCCACATGTAATTCGGGATAATCTTCTTTAAAGAACCTTAGACTCATAATAGCTTGAGGGCATTCTTGTATTTCATCTAAGAAAAGTAGTGTCTTTCCCGCCTCAATAGGTTGCTGTGATAAGGTGGCTAATTGGGAACATATACGATGTACATCTAAGTCCGACTCAAAGACTTTTTTATATTGGGGTTTTCGCTCAAAATTAATTTCAACATAATTATCGAAGCCTTCCCCTAAATGCCGAATAGCGGAAGACTTACCTACTTGCCGTGCCCCTCGTAAGAGTAATGGCTTACGATTTTGCTGTTTTGCCCAACGGGCAAGATGCTCATCTATTAAACGCGTCTTGTACATTTTCCAAACAAATAAATACTAAATATTATTCGAAATCCAAAGATATATTTTCCTGATTTTAGATATTTTCCAAATATATATATATCATTTCGACTGCAAAGGTACTGCTTTTTTTTGATATATGCAAGAAAAAAGTGACTTTTCGCACAAAAAAAATGCGCACTTGGCAATGCCAAATGCGCACGGATTGAGGTTGGTACCTTTGTTTTCGGTTATTTCCACCAATTGAAGTGGTAAGCCAGTTTAAGACCGAAATCCACAAAGCCTTGTTTCTTAACCCAAGCTGCCGTAGGAGCATAGGTAGTAACGGTAGAGGGAACGGCGGGCGTAACGGTCAGCAAGTACTTGAGGTCTTGTGCCTCATGCTTAAACATGCTATAGACGCTGTAGTCAGCATAAACACCTAATCCTAAGGCGTTACCGTTCTTCAGACTCCACTCATAACCAAGTTCTGCACCAAGTTCGATATTGAGTTTGAATTGGTTATCACTGGTACCTTTGGTGTCCAGTTGGTTATTATCCACCAGACCCGTAACTTTCTCGTTTGTGACATGCACTTTAATGGGTTCGAGATAGGCATCCACTACCGGTTTGTCAAACACCGTACGGTTGGGCGTATAAACAGGTAGCATAAAACGCGGACCGAAATTGAAGAAGATACCTTGCTTGGATACCAACGAGAACATCAGTGGCACTTCCACTTGGATTTGGCGGTTCAGTTCGCTGATATTATCGGCTGTTACGGTATAGTGCGTGCTCATGCCGTCAGGATCGGTGAGGGTGTATTGGTCTTCAATATTAGACTTTTTCAGTCCGCCTTGTGCAAAACCGACAGAAGCACCGGTCAAAAGACCTATTTTGTGGTCTTTCTTCGTTACCCAATAGTGAGCGTATTGCAAGTCGAGAAGAGCATCAAAACCCATTTGGCTCTTGGCGTCGTTGATGGATTGTTGCAAGAACGATGCACCACCGGCACGCACGCCAATGGTAAAGCGGTCTAATTGGGTGTGCTTGACTTCCGGTTCCGGCTCTGCTACAGAATCCGTCTCTACTACGGGTTCGGGTTCTGTCACCTCATCGGCTTGAGGCGTAGCAGAAGCCACTGAATCAGCATAAGCGCGGGCAGCAGCCACCCTGGCTTGGCGCAGGGCTTCTGCTGAATCCGCTTGGGCTTGGTCTTCTTGGTTTGGTTGAAGAGGAGCCGGATTAGTTACTTTATTTGCTTGGTTGATAGAGTCAAGATAGGCTTTGTATAAAAGGTCTTGTCCGTCTGCCATTGCCCACATCGACATAGAGAGTAGGCAAGTTATTACTAAAATCTTTTTCATAATTCTATAGTCTTTAATCGATTAGTGGGTTATAACATATTTAAATACATCATTTCTTTCTTTGTTGGTCACTTGGAGCAAATAAACACCGGTAATGCCTTCTGCATGCATCTCGTGTTCGGTTTGGTTGATAACCTTCTCGGTTCTAATGAGTTGACCGGAAGCGGAGTAAACGGTGATGTCCGATTCGCCTTCGCTCAAGTTAGAGAGCGTCATCAATCCTCCGGCTTGAACGATGGTCGGTGTCAATTTCGGACCGGAACCGCTTGGTGCGTCACAGTCTAAGATGACGGTGCGAGCTATGGTAGCGCACGGAGCGAGCCAACTTACATCTACATCAATGAGGGCGTAGTATTGACCGCTCATCTTCTCTGCGATGGTGTAGTAATCGCCCGTTCCTATTTGGGTGTCGTTATTCTCGCCAAACGGATACTCATCTACCTCATCCTCTACGCGGTACCAGAGTACTTGGTCTGCGGTGAAGGTGATGCCCTTATCCTCAATGCCCTTACGATCAACTACCAACAACCAACTATCGTACTTAACGAGAGCGGGAAGTTCATCTACATAACGCGACTGTACGTGAATGGTGTAAGCATAAACGGAGTCACGCATCAGTAGCGGTTCCATCATGATGGACGGAACAATGTCACTGAAGGTCGTATCCCCTACCAAGTAAGGCGTTACCGTTTGCTTACGAGAGGTATAACTCTCGCCGTGGCATAGGTCTAACTCTATCTCTTTCGTTACCGTGTCGTGCGCGATGATAGCCAACTCAAGTGTGTAGCGGATACTATCGCAACCCAAGATATTGAAGGCGGTATCGCGGTAGGTATCTGCGGTGTAGCAAGCAATCGTCTTATCCGTATAGGTGGACCATATATACGGCAGATTATCCACTAAGATAGTGTCGTACTTAGTCGGTTCATCTACCGTTGCCGGCCATACGGTCAAGTTCAGCGTGTAGATGATACTATCGCAGTCAAGACTATTGCGTACGGTGTCGTAGATTGTCTTCACACCGGCTACCGTGTAACCGTCAATCGTGCGGTTACCCTCCGGCAGAGCCCATGTATATTTGGTATTGTAGCAAACCTTGTCGCTTTCAACATCCTTGATTACTACGTCGGGCCAAACGGTCAGGTTCAGCGTGTAGATGATACTATCGCAGTCAAGACTATTGCGTACGGTGTCGTAGATTGTCTTCACACCGGCTACCGTGTAACCGTCAATCGTGCGGTTACCCTCAGGCAACACCCATGTATAGTCGGTGTTGTAGCAAACCTTGTCACTTTCAGCGTCTTTGATTACTACATCGGGCAGAACGGTTAAGTTCAGCGTGTAGATGATACTGTCGCAGTCAAGACTATTGCGTACGGTGTCGTAGATTGTCTTTACACCGGCTACCGTGTAACCGTCAATCGTGCGGTTACCTTCCGGCAGAGCCCATGTATAGTCGGTGTTGTAGCAAACCTTGTCGCTTTCAGCGTCCTTGATTACTACATCGGGCAGAACGGTCAGGTTCAGCGTGTAGATGATGCTGTCGCAGTCAAGACTATTGCGTACGGTGTCGTAGATTGTCTTCACACCGGCTACCGTGTAACCGTCAATCGTGCGGTTACCCTCAGGCAACACCCATGTATAGTCGGTGTTGTAGCAAACCTTGTCGCTTTCAGCGTCCTTGATATCCACGTCGGGCCAAACGGTCAGGTTCAGCGTGTAGATGATACTATCACAGTCAAGACTATTGCGTACGGTGTCGTAGATTGTCTTCAAACCGGCTTCCGTGTAACCTGCAATCGTGCGGTTACCTTCCGGCAATACCCATGTATAGTCGGTATTGTAGCAAACCTTGTCGCTTTCAGCGTCCTTGATTACTACATCGGACAGAACGGTTAAGTTCAGCGTGTAGATGATACTGTCGCAGTCAAGACTATTGCGTACGGTGTCGT
>JAKSNF010000020.1 GCA_024400115.1 Paludibacteraceae bacterium
GTCGTGGTCTCAGCGGTACCCTCGTAAACGGCATCACCATCCTCGATGGTTTCCGGATAGTCCTCCATCGAACGACGGATGATGGTCTTAACATAGTACTTGCTCGGAGCAATCGTACCCTCAATCATAACGCTATCAATATAGAAGACAACGCCCGAAACATCGGTAGCATTATCAACTACAATCATCACACCCGTTACGTTGTTACCATCAAACTCAGTAGCTTTAGAGTTATTATGCCAAGTTACTTTCTTCCATTCACTATTCTCAAAGGTCTCCCACTCGGTACCCGGAGTGAAAGCCATATTCCACCAATCATAGCCGTTTTGAACCATGAACACGTCCAGTTGGGTAGCGCCGTCACCTTTAACTTTGAAAGAAACTTTTTGTACATTCTCAAAAGCGGTAGCGTCGAAGTCAATACCGGCTTGAGCCCAAGCACCGGTGGTAACGGTCATCTTAATAGTACCATCTTCCTCGACAAGGCTTACATTACCGGAAGTAGGATAGATCTTTGCATTTTCCAGCAAATCTTCTTCGCCCAGCAGCGAACCGCTTACAGGAACCTCGTGGGTGGGGTTCAGCCAAGTGAGGGTAGCGGTAGTGCCATCCACAGCAGCATCTAAGTTAGCGATAGCGCGAGGAGCCTCGGTATCCTTCACGATAGTGAGGGTATTGGGACAAATCGTAATCACCGTATCCTTATCGGTTGCAAGGATACCACGCAACGTAACCTCGCCTTCGTCTAAGCCACGAGTAGCGAAGGTTGCTTCGGTTTGGTCGGTATAAGCGGTTTCAGCAACGATGTCCGTCCAAGTTTCGCCATCATAGGAGTAAGCGATAGCATAGTTAGCACTTCCTTCGGGAACCACAGCAGCGAACTTAATCGTATAGTCGTTCATTGCCTCTTCACCTACAGTAGGAGTGATGAAGGAGAAGACCATTTCTGCTTTTGCCTCTGTCCAACGCGGGTCACCGATGTTGCCTCCACCGATAGCAGTGCCCTTCAAAGGAGAGTCAGAAGTGAAGTTGAAGTTACCTTCAGCAGCATTGACAAACTTAGGATCAGCGTTCACAAGGTTCTCGGCGGAAGCGTTGTCGGAACGATAAGAACCGGTGTTGTAATAAACGCAGTTCTTTACTGCACCATTGTAGATATAATAAGCATAATCCGTTTGTTCCGTCGGACTTGCCACTACGGTGTTGGAAACCAAAACATCACTTGTTCCACGACTATTCTCCACGAGGCGGATAGTTTGTTTACCTACGTTGTAGATGGTGCAATGGTCAATGAGCACATGCTCACTGCTATACACACGGATAGGATACGAGCCTGCGCAATTCATAACGGTGGTGTTCTTCATCTCAAAGCTCTTGATCGTACCTAAGCCGTAGATAACGGGTTGCTCATCAGCACCGAAGTTCTTGATGATGCAGTTATCAATCGTCACAGCATCAATGGTTTGTCCTTCACTCAGGTAATAGAAACGAGCCGTGCAATCGCGGAAGGTGCAGTTCTTAAAGGTAACGGAGAAATCTCCACCTTCTTCGGTACGGAACAGATAATCTGTAAAACCATAAACTTCGATACCGTCAATAACGAAATCGCCACCATTGGGGCAGAATTTAGGCATATGAACTACGGGCTTAGCACCATCAGCGGCCTTGATGGTAAGTGCCTTGTCCAAACGAATGGTGTTCCACTCGGTGTACTCGTTTTGAGCATCACCGGTCAGTTCGATTACGTCACCGGCTTCAGCATCTTCAATAGCGGCTTTGATTTTGTCCTCACCCGGTTCGAGGGTGATCGTTTTGGCGTTCAGTGCGACGGTAGCGCAGAGAGCGGCCACAAAAAGAAAGATTTTTTTCATTGTAATTAATGATTTAAATGGGTTAATAAATAGGATTATTTAGAAATTTCAACTCCCAAGAGATTGAAATTTTTATCGTTTTGGATTATGACTATTTTTCCATCACGAAGATACTTTTGGATGGTGGATAGTGGATGGTGGATGGTGGATTGTAAATCGGCATGAGGGTTGAGGTCGGAAGAGAGCCACTGACTATCCTCCGTAGGAGTGGATATATTCCCTAAGTCATCATACGCAAAAGCACCGTAATAATACAGTTTGGTTACGTCGGCTGAGGTGTCGAAACAGGTCTCTGCGTCTGCTCCCTCATATACTTTCTCGCCATCGAAACGATCCGTCGGGAAATGATCCTCGTTACGCACAATAACCGTTCCTGCAAAGTCGGGTGCAGGAGACGTTTGACCACTCATAAAACAATCGCCTAAATAGTACGTTTTCTGCCAAGCCGAACCGAGCGAGATTGTAAAGCATATGCGCACTACTTGGTCTAAGCGGTTCTTGTCATCGGCGTTGGTGTACCAGTCATATGCCATGAGCGAACGTAAATTCACCGTGAAGTCCGTCAAAGAGTTCGTTTTAAGGAACTTAGTATCCTCCAGATACCACCAGTCTTCGTGTCCGTTGCACATGTTCTTCACCTCAATTCGGAGGCTGGTAGAAGCCCCAACACCCTTAATAGCGAAGTTGAGCGTGGGCGTAGCTGACAAGTCAGTAGGTTCGGGGAAGACGATATCGGCAGAGGTAGTTGCCCACTCGCGAGTGAAGTCCACATCCACTTTGAGCAGACCGTTGTCCAGCGAGATAGCAGTGGTGGCACCCTCCTCGTTAGCAACCTCAAAAGGGGCGATTGTCTCTTTGAGGTTCGTCAAAGGCAGAGTGGTGAGAATCGGTTTGGTGGGGTTCTCCCACGCGAGGAAATACTGATTATTACGTATGTCTCCCGTCAAGCGCGGAGCAGCTGGAGCTGTAGTGTCCGGTAAGAGCGTAATCGTATAAGGCAGCATCACGGTCTTGGAGGCTTTGTCATTGGCAATGGTAGCATAGATATGATAGGTCTTCTTATCTAATTTGCGCGTTTGCCAATAGAGATAACGTTGAGACTTAGGCAGTGCTTCGATATTATCCTTAATCAAAGTACCATTTTTAGGTTCGTTGTTCTCGGTGTAATAAAGAGCAATCTTAGCGTCCTTAGTAGGATTGAAAGCAAACCACTGGATGCGAATAGAGTCGGAGGTGGTGGTATTCTCGGTAGGGGTTAAGAAATGGAGGTCGGGACCAATCTCTTCACCGTCTTTGAGGAAAGTATATTCATAAAATATATTGCTTGCCGAGTCACGCGTAGTCATATGCAGTTGCGTACCGTCAGCACTCATATCGAGGGTTGAATAGCAAGAGATAGACTTGAAGAACATCGAGTACTGGGCATCAGCAAGAGAAGTGACTTGTTGATAGTTGGAGTTACGTCCGCAGCCCGGGCGCACATAGTGAACTCCGTCCTTATAGGCATGTTCGAAGGAGTGGTCATCACCGCAGAAATAGATAATCTTCTTTCCCTTAGCGGCAGCTTCTTCAAACATCTTACGCCATAGTTCGCGGTCTTCGGGTGGCCATTGACCGTGATAAGCGGAGGTGGTGAGACCTACGTGGCCGAAGATCAGTATCCAGTCTTGGGTAGCGGTGTTGAGTTCGTTCTGTACCCAAGCCAGTTGTTTACTTCCTTTTTTATGGTCAGGAGCAGAGGGTCCGCCACTCACGCTGACGGCTAAGATACGTGCGTTACCATAATCGTAAGCGAAGTAACCTTCTCCGCGCGGGTCGCGGATAGGATCATCTTCCTCGCCGTGGCTGAACTGCCAGAAGTAGTCGAACATAGTAGTCCAGCGGTAAGAGAGCGGGTCATCGGTCTCGTGGTTACCGGTAGCGGACATCATCACCGTTTGGCTAAGGAAAGGACGTCCCGGAGTAAAGAGGGCATCGTTCCAATCACGGCCGTTACCATTGTTAACGAAGTCACCGTTACACATCATCAGGTCAGCGTCTAAGGTGCAAATGAAATCTTGCATGTTTGACCAGTTATTGCACGCGTTGACGTGTATATCGGAGATAGTGAAGATACGGTAAGCGGTACCGGGTTGGGGAGCGGTCTTAGCACTATTCACTCCACTGATACGGCGATCGCCCTGTCCTGCTTGGTAGTAGTAGGTAGTGAAGGGTTTGAGTCCGGTGAGGTCCACGTAGTGTACCCTACCCTCGCCTTCAATGGTCTTACCGGTGGTAGCGGTAGCGGTGAGATTGAGGTTATTGGGGTCAGTACCGTAGAAGACGGTTCCTTCCTCTTTCGTGTCGTTCATCTCCCAAAGGATACGCAGTGAGGTGGTAGTAGGTCTCATGGAGTACGGGAACTTAACGACGAACTCATCAAGTGGCAATCCACTCTCATCGAAGTTCTTATCGCTCACGCCCCAACGGGGGTCACCTATGTTCGAACCATCAGTAGCTTTGCCTACGGCAGGGGAGTTTTTAAAGAGTTGGAAGTTATTGTGCTCTGCATCAACAAAATAGGGATTACGCACACCCGACTCAATGGTCTTGGCATCGTGCTGGTATAGTTCAGCATTGAAAGAGATACTATGCGTCAGCGTACAATTCTCTCCGTACATGCAATAGCTCTTAGCTCCATCTACCTTGGTGGGTAACATATAGATGCAGTTCGAGATTGTCGAACCATCTACATAAGGCAGATAAATACCGCGCTCCGATACGCCACCATAAAACGTGCAATGGTCGATAGTGACTACCACGCCCTTATGTTCATTATCAGCGTGACGGATGTCGATAGAACGATTCTCCGAAGTCGAAGTCGCCGTACGGTTAAAGGTAGAGTTCGTGATGGTTACGCTATTGAGGTACGAGTCGGCTTGTTCGCCGTTCTCTTTTGCCACTACGAAATAAGCGTCCTTCGCGATGAAGTAGCAGTTGTCGATAGTAGCACCGTACTTAACGCCCCCCTCATTGGGATAGAGGCGCAGCATGTAGTCCTCATGAGTAGAGGTGATAGTGAGGTTCTTGATGGTAACATCGGCATAAGCTTTGATATACGCCGATAGGTTAACCTCGGGAGTAGCACCCGTTGCGGGTTGGAGCGTGAGGGCTTTGTCCCAAGTGATATTAGAAGACTCGGTATAAGTGCCGTTTGTCAGTTCGAGCACATCGCCTGCTGCAGCAGAAGTGATGGCATCACGGATTGTTTTCTCACCGGGTTGAACGGTGATGGTCTTGGCACTCGCGGCAATAGCCACAGCGAGGCAAGAGAGGATGATGAATGACTTTTTCATGATTAGTGATTGGTGTTTAGTGTCTGGTGCCGAGGAGGGTGTAGTACGTGTTGTTACGCTCGATGAGGATTTGGTCGTCCTTGATTAATTTTGAATTTTGAATTTTGAATTTTGAGTTATCACCTGTTACTTGGGGTAGATTGGTGGGGAGAGTGTGCGGTTTGGTACGAACGACCTTTATCGTGTTATATTCCGTGCGCGCACCGGTGGGTGAAGCGGTATAAGTCTTCAGTTCCAATCCTTCATCACTGACGTTTACGCGTGTGTAAGCAGGAGCGCCGGGTTGACCGAACGAACTGGTAAACAGGTCAAAATAATTATCTACTTGATGAACGGGTTTGAGTTCTTCCATATCCGATTTACTATTAGGATAGTAACGTTTGCGTCCGCAGGTAGCACCGATGAAATAGAGCGTACCCTCGTCCGTGCAGAAAGTACCTCCCTTCAGACCGGTAGCGTTCTTCTCGTTATCATACGTCGTTTTCTTCACGTCCGTTACAGCGCCCTCAACGACAGTGCGGGTGTCCGGATTAACGGGACCAATGACTTCATAGCAGTGGTCGTGTCCTTGCAAAGCAAGGTCAATCTCACAGTCCTTGAAGATGGGCAACATCATAGCGCGGAAGAGCGGTGTCTCCTCGTCCTCTTGGTGTCCCGAACCGGAGAACACGTTCTTATGGCAGAGCGTGACGCGGTACTTGCACTCAGGGTGAGCCGCCACTTGTTCGCGGAACCAGTTGCCGAGGTCGGTCTTGAGATAAGCGGAGTTCATGGCCGCAATCAGTTCCTCCTCCCCACTTTGACGCCAATAGTCTTGCATCGAGTAAACAAGGAAAAGCACATCACCGTAAACGAAACTATACACTATACCTTGGAACTGAGGTTTAACCACGAGGGAACGTTTATTAAACGAGTTATCCGTATTGAAGTGCCAGTCGTAATTAAGCAGTTCGGTATCGTCGTGGTTACCATCAGTAGGAACGATTGGCATATTAGCGATGACGGGTTGAAGACTCTCCTCGAACCAGCGTTCCCACTCCCACTCGGAGTTAGCAGCCGTACCCGTCTCAACGAAATCACCGGGGAAAGTGCAGAAGCGGATATCCTTTTCGTTCTTAATGATGGTCTCCGAGCACCAGCGAGCATTTTCTACATACTCAGCATTCATGATGTGCGAGTCGGACATATAGACGAACGAGAAGTCTTTTTGGTTCTCGTCTGCTGTGCGGAAGGTATAACGCTCAGACCAGTTCTTCTTGTAACCTACGCGATAGGTATAGGTTGTACCGGGGGTAAGGTTGGTAGCAATAGCTTTATGGCTGACATAGGTAAAGGCCTGTTTCTTATCCATTTTAGTAGCTTTCGTTATGCCCGATGATGAAACGGCATACCGCAGTTTCTTCGTTGTGGTAGGAGTAGCGTCAATCGTTATCACTTGTCCGGTAGCGGGGTTGGTTATCTCCACCTTACCTTCGGTTACGCCCTCGTTAGTGAACCAGCAGAAAGCCATTCGTGTACGCGGGTCTCCGTTGATATTTGCTACTACGCAATAGGGTTTGGTCTTCTCCACGAGGGTTGGGATAGCGTCCTTCATGGCTTTGAGGTTAGCAGCCGACGAGTCGTCACGAGCCGCCTCTTTGGCAATGAGGAAAGGAATGAAACTGGGCACGGTGTAGTTCTCCATCGGATAGAGACTATCGGCTGCCAGCACGTCGGGGTGAATGATAACAATCGGTTTCTCGGTTACAGTGACCGTGGCAGAAGCCTTAAAACCACCATCAACAGAGGTCGCCATTACGGCTGTCATACCGGTTTTCACACCGGTGATAACTCCGTTAGCGTCAATCGTAGCGATAGACTTATCGGCAATCGACCACGTGATGTCGCGGTTGGTAGCGTTCTTAGGCGTGAAGATAACGCCAAAAGCCGTTTTACTCTCTTCTTCTACGGTCACGGCATCGGGAGTAAGGGTGATAGCCGTTACGGCTACCGGTTTAGCGTTAGGATCTACTTCGTAGCAACCGAGGTCGATACCCTCTCCTTGCGGACGAGCCAAACCTTCTATATCGGTAGTGGGAACGCCGTCTAAGTTAGCACCCATATTGAGTAAAGGCGACTCTTTAGACAGATGCCAGTCAGCAGAACGCATAACCGCTATCTCACCCTCGTTCTTCGGAATACCGTAGAAAGGAGTGGGCTTAACAAAATGGGGTCCTTTAGCCGCATTATTATCCGCTGATAGTTTATAGCAATAAGCCGAACTAAGACCAAAGCCGGCATCGGTGGCGTTCTTGGTTGAACCGGCACCGCTGATATAGCAAGGAGCCTCTTCTCCATCGGGATCGATGTCTTCACCGAAATTGCCCCAAATGATACAGTTCACAATCTTACCTTCGGAGTGACAACCGGCATACTGGGTGCCCCAGTTATTGACAAGGGTGTTATTATAAGCCGTTCCGTAGTTAAACAGACCGCCGCTGTTAGGCCAACCCTCCTCCGTAGCGGAGTTATTATAGAGCAAGCAGTTACGAACGATACAACCGGCTTCATTACGGATAGCCCCTTCTTTTCCACTGCAACCGCGAACGATGGTGCTCTCTACGATACCACCGGAACGATTGTAGATAGCCCCGGCAGTTGAACCGGCAGAGCATAGTTCGATAAGGCAGTTACGAACGATACCGCCATCGTTGTAAACACCTCCGGCATTAGACGTAGCCGTGCAACGAGTGATGATACAGTTGCTCAAAACGATGTTAGCACGAATATAGGCACCGGCACCGGTAGAGGTCTCGCCGTTCTGCAAGGTCAGACCGTCAATGACCGTTTCCACGGAGCAAGGACCATCGTACTTAACCATCACGTAATGCTCCAGTCCTTGGGCATCAATAATGGTAGGATAGAGGTCCACGTCGCGGTTCTTAAAATCGGTGCTATAACCACCAAAAATATGTACGCCGTCATGAATGGACACGTACTCATTATACGTACCGGTAGCCACAAAGACGGTATCTCCGGGCTGAGCGGCACCAACGGCACTACCGATGGTATTTCCGGGGGTTACGTACTGGTTTTCTGCCATTACTGCCATCGCTCCCAAGAGGAGCACGAAAGAGAGGAATGATTTTTTCATATTAAAAGTATTTTATAATAATATTTACTCTATTTTTGCTGTCTTGTTGCTCAAACAAATACTCGACAGTCGGTCGACAGTCTCTAGACAGTCTTGCTCACCTTATTACATTTGTTCATCGCTCCGTTTTGGAGAAGTAATACCAAAGGCACCACCGATGGATGTGATTTCACAATTCATAGTAGTCGATTGCAATGTAATGATTTGCATTTGAGGATTGATATATGTTTTCATTGTTGTATAAGTTTAACGGGTTTAGAGTTCTATTCCTTGCGCGTTATATTCTTTACCTTCGCGCACGATGACGAAGCGACCGTCGCGGATAAACTTACCATTCGGCTTTTCTGTTTCTGCTCCTACAATAGGCATCCAAGTGGGGGCATTGCCCGGCTCTCTAAAGCAAGCAAACTTAGGCATTTGACTTAGCTGAATGTCTTGTAATATGAAGTACGCGCGCATAGATTTTATATAAGGAGTCTCGTCATTGGGGAAGAAAAGTGTGTTGTTCGCACCCACGAGCAGAGCGTTTTGAGGATTGTCAATGGTATGACTTGCGAACGAGCCTTGCAAGCGGAGAACACCTTTGGTGGTTGAACTTGGAGTCGTGGCGTTTATCTGTACATTTTCAAAAATAGGATTTACCACATCCTCGGTTGGCTTTACCATAACCGGTGTTCCTTGATAAATTCCATAATTCTCTGCCAATTCAACAAATAGTTTTTGGTTCTCCAAAGTTGCTTTATTTAAGACAAACGATTTAGGAGATTTAAATATTTGTTGGAATAATTCGTAGGACACAGCAAACGGCAAGCAGATGGGGTTATACATGTTTGCTTTGAAGGTACGATTAAGTTGTACATTGACTGTTTGACCGGCATAGGCGGTGAAGTCAATATCCGAGTCGTCAGTAATAACAAGAACGGGACTTCCCCCCACTACGACACTCATCAAGCGACCCTTGGAATGTTGAACCGTATTTTGCATTTGGATAACATAGTCTCCGGCAGTAAGCAAAATATTACCTAAAGCAACTTCCGAATTTCCACTATTTTCAACATTCTCCTCTTTTTGGTAAATAGTATCATTTTCAGTGTTAATTACAGAAATCTTAATATTCATAGAGTTGCCTGAGAAGCGATGACAATTTGCCGTGAAGGCGCAGATGGCATCATTCTCCAAACGCACATTCCATTTTGCCCAGCCGTCAGGTGTATAACCTTCGGAATTGCGGGGAGCAAAGATAATAGTGTCATTCTCAATGAATGCCCTTTCGGACAGCATTGCATCCACGGGGCTTAATGTTCCGGGGATAGTTACCACGCCGCCACCGGCATAAGTAAAGGTGACATCCTTATAAACAGCCGTAGAACCACTAACCGTATTCTTAACCACCACGTAATAATTACCCGCTTGTGGAATAGTCATTGTTCCTTCCAAACTCATAGTACCACTATCATCTGTCCATCCATGTTCTTTAACCGCTGTAATAGAGTCTCCCTCCATGCTATAAAGGGCGACCATATATGTATGTCCGTTGGTTGCTGCAACATCCATTGTCACACTCATCGAACCGGCCTTCGTCGCATTGATATTCCAGCGAGCATTATCCGTTCCTGCATCATGATAGGTGATATAACCACCCTCATTGATACTTGCTCCGGAGGATAGGATAGCGTCTGCAACCGGCAGAGTATCCGGAATATCTACCACGGCACCGCCGGCATAGGTAAAGGTAAGGGATTTAACTTTTACTTTCGACCAACCTTCTCTGTTCTTTAAACGAAGGATGTAAGCCTTTTCCTCCAATCTACTAAAATCTATTGTTTTAAACGAAGGTGAACTTTTGGCGGTATCCGATGTTAGTACTACAGCACCCGTTGACGGATCTATCATGTCAAAGACGAGTTTGTAACTATTCTCTGAAGTCAGTTCTGCCGATACAGAATAGGCACATTTCTTTATATTAACGAGCCATTTCGCCCAACGCAAAGTATCATTTGAGGAATCATTTGGACCAAAGTCAAAATATTCACCACTCTCTCCATAATAAGTCATATCCGCAGATGTAGCACCTACATTATACTTATCCAATGTGGCAGGTAAATCAACACCTTCTTCCGAAACCATAGTCCAACGAGGATCGCCGATATGTGTCCCATCGGTTGCAGCAAAGCAAAGCGGTGAGAATACCGAGAAGTTGAAATCACCATTCGCAGGATCAGCAAATAAGGGGTTGGCATTGATGCAACCATTTACAACAACCGGACTTGCGGAACGTGGGGCACTTGCCGTATTGTAATAAACACAATTATCAACTGTTCCTGCATAGGTGGCTATGCAGTAATTTTCTACAGTAGCAGGATTGGAAACAACGCAGTTTTTAACGCAAGCATTAACAGGGCATTGTATATCACCTAATAACAAAGGACGATTACCATTATTATAGAATGTGCAGTGATCAACAAGTAACGAAATAGCAACATTGCGAACATAGCAAGGATAACCACCCGGATGGTTCATAATAGTACTATTTATCATAGTAAATTTATCAATCACGCCACAAGTATATAAAAAGCGATCATTATTTCCCTCTGCCGCTGTGTTCATAATACAATTATCAATTGTTAGCGAACTTATACTTTGTGTTTCCGGCAGATAATAGATATAATTACCTACACAATCCGTGAATGTGCACCCCTTAAATGTTATATCAAATGTACCTCCGGTTGTGGTTTGGAACCAATAATAAGCGGTATTATGGGAGATAAATTGAATACCATTAGCTTCAAATGAGGCATTAATATCTACATAGTGAATTTTCACTTTGGGAGTAGCTCCTTCCGCAGCACGAATTGTAATTGTTTTGTCAATGACAATATGATTCCATTCAGTATAAACATGATTAGCATCACCAGTTAATTCGATAACATCACCAGCTTGAGCGGAGGCTATAGCCGTTTCAATCTTGTTTTCCCCCGGTTCGAGGGTATGGATGGTTGCCCCGACCATCAAACTGGTCAGTAATGCAACCGAAAATAAGAAAAGTTTTTTCATGGTTATAAATGTTTAGTTATTATTTCGAATATTTCTTAAAGAACTTAGCCATAAGAGTGCTCCACCCTTGTGCCCAAGCGTGGTTCTCCAGTGGACTGATATACAAACGCTCACCCTTATCGGGACAATTAGTCAAGTTATTGTAAATAGACGCATTCGTATGCGGAGGCACTACATCGTCCTGCAAGCAGATAATCTCCAATACCGGACAAGTAACCTTATGCGCCAAGTTCTTGGTATCTATATAACTAAGTACGCGTAGTGCGTCTTCTTCTGTCATACCCTCTTTCTTAGCAGCGTTTTTAATATCGCCCGGAAAGCCATTACTCAACTTAAAAAAGTCCTGCCAGTCTCCCAAGAAAGGAACACAGACTGATATAGCAGCAAACGTATGGTCAGACAAAGCTGCCGTAGCAATCGTAAGTGCCCCACCCTGACTGGAACCATAAGCAAAGACTTGCGTGGTATCCACCTTCTCACGACCAAAAGCAAAGTCCACCGCGCGAACACAATCCATGTATGCACCACGATAATAATAGGTTTCCTTTCTCTTGATACCATACTTTATCCACTCACCGTAATCGTTCTTATACCCATTACGCATGTTAATATACTGCCCACGTGGCGAGACATGCATCTCACATTGCGTAGCACTACCGCTCAGCGGACAAGAGAAAGCCGACCCCGGAGTATCGTACGGCGGGAATTGGATTTGCAATGGATACTTTCCTTCTGCCTTCGGCTCCGAATAGTAGCCACGAACAATACCTAAAGTATCACCTATGTTTTTGATTGAACGTGCCTCAAAGAGATAGATAGTAGCATTAGCCGTCTCTTTATACACGGTCAGTTTAACTTCATTATCGGCATACAAAGCACGCAGTTCCTTCTTGGTATTCTCCCAAAACTCATCAAAATCGGGTTGCCCATCGTAAGGCGACTCAATCTTCATTGGGTCAACGGCGATATTGAATGCTGAAATCTTGTGTTCACCGTCCCAATTGAGCATAATAGTCTTAAGGGACTTATTGTCTAACTTAATCGATGCCTTATAAATCTCGGGGGTTAAGTCCTTGCTCGGCGAAATATAAACCGCCATCGAGTCCCCTGCTTTCACTTGTACCATTTGAGTAATGGTATCTATCAACGTGGCATTGGACACATCGCATGTCTTGATGGTCAACTTCAACGGAACAATCGTGTCATAGGAATTGGGGTTAACCACATAAACCTCCAAATTAGGCTGCTCACCGTTCTCCCAAACCCAATCGTGATACTTGGCGGTAATATAACCACGAACTGCTATATAATCTTGCGATTGGGGAGTAGGTTCATCAGTATTCAGTCCTACAGGCTCCTTGCAAGATGTAAGAACAAGTGCTAAAACTAGCAGTAATAGGTGGAAAAAAAGTTTAATCATAAAGCATTATTGTTTCAAAATGACGGTGCAAAATTACTACAAATATTTATTTGTAGGAAATCTAAAAGTATGTTTTACAACATGTTTTTCAAAGAAAAAAGCAAACTCCCTGTATTTAAGACACTTAGAGTTAGCAAATAATGTTATTTTTACTTTCGAAACGTTTCGAAACGAAAGAGGCTAAAGCAGTCTTTTTAATTCGTCGAGGGAGGAGGCGGTATGCCAGCCAACGGATTGTTCGGCAGCAAGGCGATTGGCTTCTAAATCGTCCACAAAGACCGTTTCGTCGGGGTTGAGTTGTAAGTGACTCTGCACATACTCAAACAAGGCAGGATCGGGTTTAATAATATGTAGCCAATGGGAAAGGAAGAGTTCGTCAAACACAGACATATCGTAGTGATTGAGTATATCCTGCCAGCAAGCGTCGTTATTGTTCGAAAGCAGATAGAGCTTATACCCTTGTTCTTTGAGTTGGTGTACGTAGTTGAGGCGTTCTTGAGGGATACCGGCATGAATAGTGACCCACGCTTCGAGCACCTGTTCGCGAGTGGTTCCGGGGACGCAGAGAGCAAGGACTTGGGTAAGGAAATCGTCAAGGGAGACGAGTCCTTTCTCGAATAGTTCCATCAGTTCGGTGCCTTCGCCCTTATCGTCCATACCGAGACGGGGGAAGTTATCGCCCGTTAGTTCCTTGAGTCGGGCTATGCACCCCGGGATGTTGTGCTGCATGAGCACACCCCCCATATCGAGGATAATATTATGAATCATAGATTGGTTATTAGTATTGTTGCTATATTTCTTCTCTCGCAGATTTTACAGATTTTTTCTCCCGCTTCCTCGCTTTCTTTTGTCTCCCGCTCAGCCTATAAGGTTATTCTATTCGTTACACTCATACGATTAACCCTATCGGCTTATTACGCTATATTTGCTGCCATGGCTATAAGCCTCGCTTTATTTTCTATTTTACCGCCCTATCCTTCGGTAGGGCTCACGTCAATCAAGCCTTACAAGATGTCATTGCTCTGCAAAGACAGGGTTGTTGCGGCTCGATTGCCTTATTACGCTCGTCGGAATTCGCTTGCCACGCGGAATAAACCAATTAAGCGCGGGTCGGGCGTTGGCGCGTAATTTGCGTAATAGCGGACCACTGTCCGCGAGCGGGAGACCCAAAATCCGTAGATAATCTGTCTAAATCTGCGGGAGACCCAAACGGACTACTGTCCGCGAGCGGGAAATACACTGACCGAGCGGGGGATACGAAACACTTATGGTGCGAGGATAACGGGACGTTATTTGCCAATGAAGGAGCGGAGGAGTTGTGACCATTCGCAGTTCTCTTTCGTGCCGTGGAAGAGTTCAGCTCCGGGGCCGAAAGCATAGATGGGTACTTGGATATTCGAGTGGTCTCCACAAGCAAAGTTCACCTCTATCTCTCCTGTCTCCTTATCGCCACCGAGCAGGCTCAAACCGCCGGTCTCATGGTCGGCGGTGACGATAACGAGTGTGTTGCCGTCTTTTTCAGCCCAATCGAGTACAGCACCGATCGTGGCATTAAAATCGAGCATCTCTGCCATCGCATTATCGATATTATTATCATGACAATAGCCGTCAATGAGCGAACCCTCGACTATGAGGAAGAAACCCTTCTCGTTGTCGAGCATGTCAATGGCTTTCATCGTTTGGCGTTTGAATAAATCGCCCCGAACAGAAGGAAGAGGATAGTCGTTATAGGCTAACACACCGATCAAGGGCAGGTTCTGCATGGCGAAGAAACGCTCCTCGGTTGTAGCCGTATCCCTACCCTGCTGCGCCATCTCGGAAAGGATAGAACGTCCGTCTTCCCGTTTCTCGAAGTATATCCAACCACCACCAACCACAACATCGACGGGCGACACGAGATAATCCGTAATAATAGATTCTTTGTTATGGCGATTAGTATCGTGGCAACAGAAGGACGCCGGCGTAGCATCATCCAAACCACAGGTGACGGATATGCCCGTGCGCATGCCTTGGGCGTGTGCTAAATCAATCATGGACGGCAGTTCGTTTCCGGCTGTATCCACAGCTATGTGGCTATTCTGAATCTTCTGACCACAAGCCCAAGCGGAACCGCCTGCACCACTATCGGTGATAAGGTGGTCTTGGCTATAGGTGCGTGAGAAACCGGTGTAAGGGAAGCGATCGAGGTTCAGTGAGCCTTTATTGCTCACCCACCCGCAAGACACTTGCGGTACGCCCATGCCGTCACCAATCATAAGAACGATGTTCTTAGGTTTTTGGTGGATGGTGGATTGTGGATGATGGTTGGTACATGCCGTACAGAAGACGGCGCAAGAGACGATAGAGAGAATAACGGATAATGATAGATTGTGTTTCATAATGATTATTTGTTTTGGTGTGCAAAGGTACGACTTTATTTTGATATGTGCAAAAAAAAATGCGCAATTTTTGGGTAAATTGCACATTTTTTAGACCGCTGCGCTGTAAGACCGCCTGCGGCTGAAGGATTTTATAGTTCTTGGCCGGCGAAGGTGTAGTCGGATTGTTTGGTGCGGATGAAGAGGCGGTTGCCGACAAGAACCTTCACGGAGCCTTTCGTATTGGCCGCTTCAACAGAAGCCAAGTCAGCAGGATCCCAACGGACATACTTATAAATAGGGGCACTGCCATCCTCATCCGATGTGGTGTAAAACGTGGTACTATCAAGCCAAGCCACGGCTTCACCCTGCCACTCTTTCTCATAAGCTTTAATCTGCTCCGGCTGACGCGCTAACGCACTATCGACCGATTCGCCCGGTTGGCGCTCCCATAGCAAAGCAAACTGCTTCTCGCTATAGACATCATAATTCTTAATGATAATCCAACGCCCGTCCGGCGACATATCCGCAGCCGTAACACGATTGAAAATCGGTTTATCCCCCGCTTGTCCTAACTTGCACACTTCCGTTAAGCGTTGAAGGGTGTTATCATAGGTGGTGTCCATGCGAAGTTTATATACCGTGCAAATACCCCTATCCGACTTATCAATAATAAAGAGGACGGAGTCGATATTATCATACATCATCGCCTCGGCATCATGGGCTTTCTCGTCCGGATAACCATACCAAATATAACGCTCATTGATGGAAACAGAGGAATCCTTTTTCTGGGACGGAATAGCCGGTTCGTCAAAATAGAAAACATAATACTTATCATTGTATTTGAGGTTATTATCTCCAAAACCTCCTACAAAAATAGTACTCTGCCCATGCCAATTTCCGATACACATATCCTCCCAATCACTGCGAGAGGGTTTATCCTTGAGGGTAATATTAAAGAAAATATCCCCCTTTTCGTTCATTGCCACCACGCGATAATTATCATCGCTCTGCGACCAAAGATACCCGGGTGTGACACGTGAACAAGCCATACCGGAGATCTCCACCATGGAAGAGGGTGACATGCCGGTTTTTTTACGTCTAAACTCGGTGTTCCATTCCAATGTATCCCCCCGAAAGACAATCGGAGAAGCTGCCTGAGCAACAAGGCTCAAGGTAAGAGCCAATAATAATACGTGTTTGCGCATAGACTTAATCTAAATTTATTGTACATGAATCTTTTTAGTTCCTTCCTTATTAACTACAATATACATGCCCGATCCCGGAACCTTATCATAACGGTTCCCCATGAGGTCATAGACGCCTTGCGGAGCGAGGATGGTGGATTGTGGATAATGGAATCCGGTAGGAGGCGTGTGCTCCTTGGTGCGAACAACATGAATGGTGTTAAACTCATTACTCTTGCCCTCCTCATCTACATAATAGGTCTTCAACTCCAAGGTGTCATTGGCTACGTTTATGCGTGTGTAGGACGGCGCATCCGGTTGACCGAACTTGCCGGTGAATAAATCAAAATAGTTCTCCATTTTGGTAATATCTTTTTGGGATTCCATCTTACTGCGTGTATAAGGATAATACCGCTTACGTCCACAGGTAGCGCCAATGAAATAAAGCGTACCGTCATCCACACAATACGTACCTCCCTCTATACCGGTCATATTTTTATTGGAGTCTATTTTTACATGGGTAGTATCCGTTACCGAGCCGGGCACCACAGTCCGCGTCCAAGGATCTACCGGTCCCATCACCTCGTAGCAATGGTCATGACCTTGCAGAGCAAGATCAATCTGACAATCCGCAAAGATAGGCAACATCATCGCGCGGAAAAGAGGAGTCTCTTTATCCTCTTGGTGTCCCGAACCGGAGAACACATTCTTATGGCAAAGCGTTACGCGGTACTTGCACTCGGGGTGAGCTTCCACTTGTTCGCGAAACCAGTTACCCAAATCCGTCTTTAAATAATCCGACTGCATGGCTTTAATACGCTGTGTCTCTCCGTCTTGACGCCAATAATCTTGCATCGAGTGAACAAGGAAAAGGACATCGCCGTAAACAAAACTATACACAATACCTTGGAATTGGGGTTTAATGATGAGCGAGCGTTGATTGAACGCATTATCGGTATTGAAATGCCAATCATAATTCAGGTTTTTGGTATCATCATGATTACCATCGGTAGGAACGATAGGCATCTGCGCGATGACGGGTTGGAGGGCCTCTTCAAACCAACGTTCCCATTCCCATTCGGTATTATTCACCGTTCCTGTTTCCACAAAGTCTCCGGGGAAAACGCAGAAGCGGACATCCTTTTCGTTATTAGCCACAGCATCTGCACACTTACGGGCGTTGTCAATATATATCTGATTTTGGATATGCGAATCAGACATATAAACGAAGGAAAAATCGCCTTGTTCTTCCTCAGCTGTAACGAACGAATATGGTTCGGACCAGTGCCCCTCAAAGCCAACGCGATAAGTATAAGTCATCCCCGGAACAAGGTCGGTAGCCAATGCCTTATGGCTCATATAGTAAAAACTTGATGTAATAGGCAAGCCGGTTTTATCGGCTATTTGCGATTTAGAAACGATATATTTCAACTTCTTTGTTTGGGTGGCAGTTGCTTCCAATCGAGTTACATTTCCTTCGCTGTCCGTCAGTTCCACTTGTCCCTGCTCTATTCCATCATTGGTGAACCAACAGAATCCCATCTGTGTTTTCGGGTCACCATTCACCGTAGCCACAACGCAATATGGTTCGTATTTGGTTTTGAGATTGGCAACGGCTTCTTTAAGCGCCTGCATATTCGCTTCCGAAGCGTCCTCGCGAGCCGCCTCGCGAGCCGCCATCATGGTTACAAAACTGGGAATAGTGTAGTCCTCCATAATCAGTTTATCCGCTGCTTCTACATCTGGATGAACAGCCGACATAAGACTTGTCGTTAAAACGAACGCAAAAGAAAGAAGTAAAAGTTTTTTCATACAAACAAAAATTTAAGTGTTCTTTATTCTATTGTAATTTTACCCAATCGATTATATCCGTGTTTTTCGTTCCAAGTACCCTCATTGGCGCAGCGAATAGAGAACTCGGGATTATCATGCAAACTCTCACACGGATCCGGCAGATTGAGGTAGAGTTTATATTCCCCTTTGGGGACGGAAGCAATATCTGCTCCGAACTTGAGTGAGATCGTGCCATTCTCCGGTAGCCAAAAACGTGGGTCGATATTGTACTGTTTGAACGTAAATGTAGTATCCTCATTAAGGAGGATGAGTTCCACATCTCTTGGGTTTTGGGGAGCAGCAAAGCCAGCATTATGCAAGTCTAAGTTCACGGTCAGATGATGAGAAGAAGGGTCTGTTAAGATAGATGCCTTATCCATCACTAATCGATATCCCATACGTTGACATATTGCGTCCCAATGTCCAGAAGCCTTCCATTTACCGCGATTGTCATTCCATTCACCATTGTCACAATAAGTAAAATGATACCGTTCCATCTCTCGAATGGCACGTTCGCCATCGGAATAGACGCAGTTCTGACAAATCTCGCCGCCCATAACGGTATATTTAGTATCCGCTTGCCAGAAGTAGCGTTCCGCGTCTTTGAGATAAGTGCCATAATCATTGGCACTTGATACAAAACAATCGTTATGTCCTGCGATACGCGCCTGCGGTGCCTCGGTATGGGCGATAGTCACATCGATAGGTTTAATCGGGATATTCTTTATTTGCAGGTACATCCGCTTGTAATAGGGGGTGCGGACGGCTATCTGTCTGTTTTGAGGCAGAGCATCCAAGAGCCAGTTGAGTAATTCGACGCGTGTCATGAAACTCTGTTCCGTTCCGTCATAACCCGGGAAATCGGGAGAGGGTCCCCATTCTCCCCATAGTCCCAAGAAACCGGCTTCCATACAGAAGATGACATCGGCATTCTTTTGAATATAAGGCTTGAATTGTTCCACATGTCTTTTGACCCATTGGTAGTTAGCCCCCACTTTTTCCAAGGGGTCTTCTTCGTTATAGCTGTAGGCAAAGCGCAAGATACACTTGCACCCCGCCTCGCGGAGGACTTGCATATTAGCATCAAAAGCGTCTAAATAGACTTGGTCCACATCCCGATCGATATAGTCCATCAAGTAATACGAATGTTGCTGAAGAGTAATCTTCGATTGGCGGCGCTGAATATGATAGATACGCTCCGTCGGCGCATTCGTAAAGGGGGCGTGCTCAAAGTAGGTAAGCAGTTTGAACCCGCGTTCAGGATTGGCAAAGTCCTCATGCGATTCCGTAAAAGTCACCTGCTGCACACTCTGTTGAGGGGTTGTACACCCTATTAACAATAGGCACAGGAGATCAACGAACAACCACTTTTGACGCATGACGGTTCTTAACTTTGACATAAATGCCCGGTGAGAGTTTCTCTGTGGTGACATTGCGTCCAAACATATCAAAAATGCCATCCACATTACGATCTATCACTTGCGAAAGACCTACCATATAGGCGGTATGAGCTTTCGTGCGCTTAACGCAATACGTATAATAGGGTTCTGCCTTCCCCTCTTCATCCAGGCGGAAAGAGTTGGCCACAATGCTATCCGCAGACACGGTAAAACGCGTATAACTGGGAGAACCGGGTTGTTCAAACTTGCCAGTAAACAAGTCGTAATAATTCTCAACTTTATGCCGTTCATACCCGGCTTCCATCTCTTCCCGAGAGAAAGGTTCATATCGTTTGGCACCACAGGTAGCGCCGATGAAATAAAGCGTACCATTATCGGTCACAAACGTGTTATTCTCTTGTACGGAACCTTCCGCCACCTTCCACGAGTCTCCGTTCACGGGACCAATCATCTCATAGCAGTGATCATGTCCTTGAATGAGTAAATCCAATTCTATATCCTTAAACAGCGGAACCATACAAGCCCGATAAAGGGTAGCCTCTTCGTCTGTTTGGTGACCCGAACCGGCAAAGACGGCTTGGTGAACCAATCCAATACGCCATTTAGCCTCTGGATGAGCCGCCACTTGTTCGCGGAACCAATTCGCCACATCCGTCTGCAAATAGGTAGAGGTACCCGCCTCGTAATCATGCGATCCACGCCAATAATCTTGGTGCGAATAAACAAGGAAGAGTGCGTCGCCGTACATAAAACTATACGTTATTCCATCAAACTGCGGCTTTACTTTTGCCGTTTTATTAAAAGTGTTATCCGTATTAAAGTGATACGTATAGTTTAAGTGATTACTATCGTCGTGGTTACCATCGGTGGGAACCACCGGCATAATAGAGAGCATGGGTTTCATCGATTGCTCGAACCAGCGTTCCCACTCCCATTCAGAATTGGCATTACCTCCGGATTCGATAAAATCGCCGGGGAAGAGACAGAAACGTATATCTTTCTCGTTCGCTGCCATCGCAGAAGCGCAAGTCTGAGCAGCCTCCACATACTCTTGATTCATTAAATGAGAGTCCGTCATATAAACAAAGGAAAAGTCCTTCTGCTCCTCGTCTGCGGTACGAAATTGATAGATTGAAGACCAATGCCCTTCGATTCCTACACGATAGGAATAAGAAACGCCTGCTTGTAATCGCTCCGCCTTACCTTTATGAGAGACATAAGAATAGGTCTGCAAAGCCGACATTCCCGTAGCCTTTAATATACCCGAAGTGGACACGGCATAGCGCAAATCTTTCGCCAACTCAGTAGTAGGAGTAATGGTTATTAAGGTTCCTTGCGATAGAGCCTCTGAAAAATCAGCCTCCGTGGCGTCTTGCTTGGCAATAATCTGTATAACGCCCTCTGTTATACCCTCATTGGTAAACCAACAAAAAGCCATATTGTAACGAGGATCCCCATTAATATTGGTCACTACGCAATAAGGCTTATATTTGGATTGTAGATTATCAATGGATGATTGAAGAGCGGCTAAGTTTTGTTCGGAAGAGTCATAACGCGCAGCCTCACGAGCAATCCACATAGGTATATAAGAAGGAATAGCATAATCCTCTATCATCAATTTCTCGGCAGCCAATACTTCAGGACAAACATACGGTTTTTCCTTGGGGTTGACAATAACAATGTTATGTTTACGGATACGGCCATTGGAAGATACAACATTCAGTTTCGTAGTACCTGCCGAAAGAGCCTTTACCAAACCATTATTAACCGATGCTATCGCCTTATGCTCCACATTCCAATAAAGATGTTTTTGGGTAGTATTCTCGGGGATAAGTTGAACATAAGCCAACGCCGACTCACCCTCAACCAATTCGATGGTATCTTGAAGTAAAATAATATCCGTCAGTTTAACCATCGGAGCATTCGGATCATATTCATAACAACCAATATCAACCTTCTCACCAATAGACCGAGGTTTGCCATCAAGGTCATAAGCCCCGGGATCCAATAAAGTAGATCCTTTATCTATAATAAAAGAACCGAAAGTCAGATGGAAGTCTGCTGCCCTCATAGCCGCTATTTCTGCCTCGTTCTTAGGGACACCCACAAAAGGTGTAGGAGACATGAAGCGAGCAGGACGGGTAGATCCCCAATTATCAGCATCCAGTCGCCAAGAGAACATACTATTACCGCGATTGGAAGCATTTCCTTTAGAGTCCTTATTGCTATCCGAGATATAATCGCAAGGGTCTGTAAAACCCGGCTCATTCTTATTTCCCCAACAGAGGATATTATTCGAAGTAGATTCCGAATGCCAACCGCCATACTCGGCACCATAGTTACAAGCCGAAGTACAGTTGATTACTTTACCATCCAGATTACCATCTCTATGATTATAGATGCCTCCCGAATTGGGCCAATCAGCCCGAGAGGGTTCATTATTATGCATCAAGCAGTTACGTACTATACCATTGGCATCATTCCATATAGAACAATCTACGCCGGAGCAACCACGCGCTATGCAACGATCCACAAGACCTCCCATATTAAAGATAGCACCCGCACGACCAGTCGTGTAACAGAGTTCAACGATACAGTGGTCAAAAGTAACATTCCTCGTAATATAAGCTCCACCTCCATCATCACTGCTATTGGCGTTACGAATAAGCAGGTCTTTTATTGTTGTAGGGTTAGCCATATCCGTAGAGCAATAAACAAGGTTATGATTAAGACCTGTTCCGTCAAGAATCGTTTGGCCATAAACACCTACAATATGCACGCCGGATTTAACAGAGAGACGCTGGTTATACACCCCCTCCGATAGATAGATGGTATCTCCTACGGATGAGTTATTGATAACTTGCTGTACATCGTCTGTAGGAACAACCGACTTAGTGACTCCTAATATGAAAACAGAGTGACAAAGACAAGAGAGTATTACTAAAATGATAGATAGATTGCGGAATTTCATTTTCTTTAATTATTGTATTTTTGTTCCCAGCATAGAATATATGCCTTGCTGTGAAACGAACATTAAACGACCATCCTTAAGGATCTTCTTGTTTACAGGAAACGAACTACGATATACTTTCGATAAATCCGTTTGTATTTCTTCAATATTAGGATTGAGAGAAGCCTCGGAAGAAATGATTATTTTCAGATGCAAGTTGTTATATCCCGATGTCTCCTCCCAGCAGTCCTCATTGCATAACCGGATAGCAAAGCGAGAGTCATTCGCTAAGTTAGGAGCATTATCCGGCAAGAAAAGGCAGACATCATAAATCCCTTCCGGAGCATCGGCAGGTACTTGTAATTTCTCGTCTATCAATGTCTGCTCATTTGACGACCAAAAACGGGGGTCGGAACGTAAGGGGAAGGTTAAAGTGTCTGTTTCATTTTTAAGCACCAAATAGGCATGACGCTCGTTATAAGGCGTAGCATAACCGGTGTTGGCCATGATAAGGTTAATCGGCAGATTACCCCCGGGAGCCACCGAATCCGGTAAAGACGATTTCTGTACACCAAAACGATAGCCTAAATGGGCAGAGATAATATCATAATAGGAGTGTCCATTGGCGTCGTATTCCTCTTTCCATTTATTCAACACATAAGCCGAGTAAGCATGATTGATATAAGAGAAATGAATATAATAAAACTCATCGTGTGCAATTTTACCGGTGGACCAGTCATTGTATATCTTAGTGGCATTGGCTTGATCCTTGGTAAGATCCGTTTCACCCCCATTGGGCAGATAACGACAATCACGATTGAGATAATACATATCACGCTTGCGATTAACATAGGTACCCATATTGTTCTTGTCGTTCAGGATAGCATCATTATGATGTCCTAAACGCGCTTTAGGCGAGCCATTAAAGGCTTCCTGAGGTGTCAAAGGTACGGTATCTTTATTGAGGTATTGTTGTTTATAGTTCGGTGTACGAAGTTGTATTGCGCGTGAAGCAGGAACCGCATCCAGCAATTGGTTAATAAGGTCAGTTTTGACCTGTTGTTTGATATTTCCGCCTGTACCCTGCGACGAGTAGTACCATTCTCCCCAAACGCCGAGAAAACCGGCTTGTACGCAAGAAATAACATCTTCTCCTTGAGCCAAGATAGGCTTGAGTTGCTCAAGATGTTTAGCCCACCATTCGGGGGAAGCGTCTCGATAAGGAGTGGTTTGCGAGGAAGTATAGGCAAAGCGGATAATAAGTTTACCTCCCGCTTGGCGGCAGGTTTCAAAGTCTTGCAGAATAATATTAAGTGCATATTGAGGAAGATAGTCCTCGCGATAATTATTAAGATAATACTCTCGCAAGAAAAGAGTACGTCTTAATTTACGATGAGCCTCTATGGTAGAAGCAAGAAAATTAGACTCCTGCTGCGACTCCTTAAACGTCTGCGATTCGGGATGATAAAAACCACGTTCAGGATTGGGGAAGTCTGTATAGAAATCCAAATCAAACCAGCGAACGGAAGCATAAAGAGGCGTTACAAGAGTAAATAACAATATATGAACCGTAAAAACGGAAAGGAGAGAGAGTCTTTTCATGGTTGTATGGTTTTTTAAATAAAAAGGGGGATAGGCGAAATGCTAATATCAATCAACATTTTATAAGAAAAACACTTCACCTATCCCCCAACAATTAATTAAGAAATACCTTTATGGTTGAATTAGAGTTCAACAGCATTAATGGTTACAAGAGCCATGTCAGCAACGCCGGGAACGGTAGCGCCATCTTCATCTGTGGTATCCTCTCCACGAGGCATGATTCCAACGGAATCCCAACCCTTTTGGATGTCAATACCTACATAAACAGTACCTTCAGCCTTGAAGGGGAGGTTCTCAACCATAACACGGAACTCAACCGTATTAGCGGTGATCTTGCTGGCATCAACGAGTTGAGTGGATATTTCGTTCCACAACCAATCACCGCTGGGCTCTTCACCAGCCCAACTGAATGCGCTGGGAGAATAAGCTTCTGCGGGTTGACCAGCCTCGAAGAGGAAACCTTCAGCCAAGGTTCCGCAAGGAGTATTCCATTGACCGGTATAACCATTGGAACCGTCTTTGGTGAAATAAACGTGGAACGGAACGCCGGGAGCGCCACCGAACTCATCGTCAGCAAGGTTCTCGTTAACATCAATGATGTCGCGGTCGAACTCAGCATAGATGTTGATATATACTTCATCAGCATATACCTTCATCACTTTGAGACCCATGTACTCCGTAACAGCCGGACGGTTGCATACGAATACGTTAGGAAGATTAGCGTAATCAGCATCGCTACCATCAATGGTAACAGGGCTTACATACTCGGGTTCCGGATCGGGATCCGGTTGTGGTTTGGGATCATCTTTCGGTTTGCAAGCAATAAATGCTACAGCTGCTAATGCTAAAACAGCAAATTGAAATTTTTTCATAATAATCACGTGATTTTTAATTTGTTAATATTGTTGATTGATATTATCATACATGTTTGATGTATAATGTGTTATGTTTAATAGCCTGGATTTTGGGTTACACCCGGGTTTGCAGACGTCTCATTATAAGGGATAGGATACTGAATCCTATTGTCTGTATATTTAACTACCTCCCAAGGATGGATGCCGGCAAAACGACGATCCATATCCAGTTGGTTACGATAAACATCGAACGTACGGAACCCCTCAAAAGCCAACTCCAAACGGCGTTCGTCTAAAACAACATTAAGAGCAGACGAATAGCCATGCATATTGGAAGATGAGAACATTCCCTCTTCCGGAATCTGGGCACGTTTACGAATGATATTAACATCCGCCAAAGCAGCAGCGTCATTGCCTAACTTCGCATTAGCCTCGGCTCGGTTGAGGATAACCTCAGCCCAACGAATGAAGATAGGTGAGCAAAGCATGGGGTCACCAGCTTGATAACCGAACTTAGACATGAAATACTGTAAGGAAGTGTAGCCTGAGCGATTATTGAGAGACGGGGTGATACGAACTACTTGTTTTTCGCCACCTAAAGTGATATACATTTGTTTATATTCGCCATTAGCGTCGGTATGTCCTTCCCCATTAATCGTTTCCGTTGTTGTAGTGTATTTCGTTCCGTCATAAGAGAAAGAATACTCGTCCCCGACCTTAGTTACGTTCTCCGTAGCAAAGGTTAAACGATAGTCATCCGACTCCGTACCTTTCACAGGGAAACTAACCATTTGTTTACCATTATCCTTATACTGTGGCAGAATATAGCGCATACGTATATCCGAGGGATAACGCTCATAGAGGTTGAGCAGAGGGTCAGAGGGATAGATTTCGCCCCAACCTACTCCGTCCTTAAGGAACATCGATCCCATCATCTCTTGTCCTTTAGACTCATCGTCCATCAGGGCTATGCAGAAGAGTGTTTCTTTAGAAGTAGCAGCATTAGCAAACATTCCCCCCTTGCCATCCGGAGCAGCATAAGCGTCGCCTTGTTCGAGTTTAGCAAACGGATCAGCGCCTAAGATTTCGTTCGCCAGTTGTACACATTCCTCATTTTTACCCATGTAGAGATAAACACGCGTAAGGAGCGCTTGAGCCGCTTCCTTGGAAGCATATCCCTTATTTCCACGCGATCCGTTCATAAGCCGGATAGCGTTTTCCAAGTCGCTAACAATTTGGTCATACGATTGTTCAATCGTAGCCCGTTTGGTAGCATCACTATTGCCTGTATTGATAACAATACCCGGTGCAGACTTGTCAACGGTATAAGGCTTAGCATACAAAGTAACAAGATTCAGTTCAGCCAAGGCACGGAGGAAATAGTTCTCGCCCTTGATTTGGTCAGTAGATTTGCTTGCTCCGTCTTGTACGGTATTAATAACACCATTAGCGCAAGAGATGATATGATACGAGAAATACCAAAAGGCTTGGATATTGGTTTGTGTAGCATAGTTCTTATAGCATGTGCACTCGTATAAAACATCCTCCGTACGTCCGGACAGATTGCAGTTATCTGCGGGGAACTCCGCCATTTGGAAGAAGTGACGGATATATGTATTTCCGGCATCCGTTCCTTTCGCATAAGCGTCGCCATCCTTAAACAAGGAATAAGTAGCATTAGTTGCATACACGGGAGCGGCCTCGTTTTCAGCCATTTCACCAGCCGTAAGCGAACCCGTTGGGAATACATCTAAGTTACAAGCGGTCATCGTTGCTACAACGATTCCGATCAATAAATATTTAGCTTTCATATTCGTTAAATTTTTAGAATCCGATTTCAACACCTACTAAGAATTGACGAGAAGAGGGATATTCGGTTGTATAAAGTCCAGCCAAAGAGGTATATTCGGATGTAGAAGTAGTCGTAATTGAAACCTCTGGATCCATACCCGAGAACTTGGTAGCAGTATATAGATTATCCGCAGTAATATAGAAGCGGCAATGGGTCATATGTGCTTTTTTGAGCACCTTTGGTTGTAAGTTATAGGCAATCGTAATGTTCTTTACGCGGAAGTAAGAACCATCCTCGAGATAACGAGAAGATATTGCATTGGATTGTAAATTACCATTAGCCACAGCCTTGGGGTGCGTAGCTATATCACCGGGATTCTGCCAACGCGTCCAGCCTTGAACGCTGTTTTGGATAGACATCTGGTTATGACCAAGATAGGCACCATCAGCATCGGTTGCTTCACGGTTGAAGTTGAAAATCTTGTTTCCATATTGGAAAGTAGTATTGATACCTATCTCTACACCATAGAATTGGAAACTATTATAGAATCCTCCAGCAAAGAGAGGAGTAGCTTTACCGACAATTTTCTCATGGGTAGCATTATAGTCATTAGTGGTAGTCTTATTACCATTTTCATCGAGCACATAGTTCTCGTTTTCGTCCACCATATACCACAACGGATCGCCGTTCTCAGGATCCACACCCGCCCACTCTTTCATATACCAAGAGTAGATATCTTGACCTTCTCGAACGATTTGGCTAACCCCAGATTGCGTTTGCAAGAAAGCTTGGTGGTCAGGCAGTTCGGTCACGCGATTGCGATTCATACCAATATTGAAAGCCATATCCCAAGTGAAATGTTTGCGCTTAATATTAGTGGAGTTGAATTGCAACTCAATACCTTGGTTATTAACCGAACCACGGTTCATCATAACCGAAGCAAAACCAGACGAAGGAGCTAACGGAACATTGAGTAGCAAGTCCTTATTGTCAGTATTATAGAGGTCGATGCTGAAGTTAACACGGTCTTTCAAAAATCCAAAATCCAAACCGAGGGCAGCCATATAAGCAGTTTCCCAGCGCAGTTCATCATTACCTAAACGAGCTAAAGTAGCGCCTACTGTGTTTTGATAACCGGTACCAAAGCCATAAACAGAGAGGTATTGATAAGCGGGTATTTGGTCATTACCCGTCAAACCATAACTGGCACGAATCTTCAAAGTGTTCATCACATCCTTCACATTATCCATCCAATGCTCATTGGTCATCATCCAAGAAGCAGCTACTGAGGGGAAATGGCCAACACGGTTTTTAGAACCGAAAATAGAGGAAGCATCACAACGATAA
The DNA here is from genome assembly GCA_024400115.1 of Paludibacteraceae bacterium. Taxonomy (GTDB): domain Bacteria; phylum Bacteroidota; class Bacteroidia; order Bacteroidales; family Paludibacteraceae; genus Colicola. Next base: position 28,136 of record JAKSNF010000020.1, read on the forward strand.
GACGCGGTGAGGAAGTAACGTTTAGCATAGTCATATTGTGCTTGCACGAAGACAGACCAACCTTTGGTTGGTATAGCATACGACCCAACCGCCTGCTTAACACAAGCGTCTAACTCGTCCATGCCATCGGGCATATTAGTACCCTCAGCGCTATTGTACTCAGTACGTCCTTCTCCGTATTCAAAACCAACGATACCATTGAGACTATGTTGTCCCCATGTATATCCAGCTTTGACAGTATTCGTTGTACCAATTGACCACCCCATCTCATTAGTGATGGAAAGGTAACCACTCGGATAAGCGGTCATCTTCGTACGCGGATCGTAGAAATTAGTCCATTTAGAGGTTGAACGGTTAAAGCGATTAACAGAATGGAAACTTAACCAATCGAGTGGCTGATAATGCAACGAAGCCTCTGCATAATAAGCAAACGCCTTGGATTTGAGATAGTTGTACTGCATTTGGTGCAGACCATTCCAAGTGTTTTGTGTGTACCAAGTAGAACCATCTGCGCGTTTAGCAGATGTGATGCACTCGATATTGCCCTCTTTATCATAAGGACTATCCCAAGGCATAGCATAATAAGCATTATCCAACACTTCCCAAGAAGGATCCTCGGAAGAGTTAGAGTTGTCAAAATTGGTACGAATACCTAATTTCAAGCCTTTACATAGTTCGGTTTCTACATCGGCACGAGCAGATATCTTATTATAATCGGTTCCTATTAACGTACCTTTCTGGGTAAAATAATCCATTGACACATAGTAGTTCGTTTTTTCAGTAGAACCACTAACGGCAACATAGTAGTCTTGGGTATTCCCCATCTTAAAGAAGGTCTTTCTCCAATCGTTCCCTTCCGTTCTCAGTTGCTTTGGATATTTCGTTTTGAAGGCGATGGACGAGAACATCGTTTTATGATAATCGTACAATTCAACACCATCCATCATATTCATGTTACCAAACAAAGCTTGGCTAATACCACCGGTAACTTTAAAGTCAACATTAACTTTACCTTTGTTTTTACCGGACTTAGTAGTAACAACGATAACACCACCAGCAGCAGCCGCACCGTAGATAGCGGTTGCACCGGCATCTTTGAGTACGGTGATAGACTCTACATCGTTGGGGTTGAAGGTTCCGCCGGGGGCACCATCAACAACGTACAGAGGAGCAGCCGAAGCGGTGATAGATCCGGTACCACGAACGCGAATATCAGCCCCCGCACCGGGTTGACCGGTAGAGGTGGCTATTTGCACACCGGCAATCTTACCTTGTAACATCTGACCCACATCAGAAGTGGTGACATCCGTTAAGGTCTTGGCATTGACAGTAACGGCAGCCGAACTCAGTTCCGCTTTCTTTACGGACGAATAACCTAAGGATACAACTTCCTGCATCACAATGGCATCCGATTCCATTTGGAGGTTAAGGACAGACTGTGCTTTTAGTTCCATAGGTTTATAGCCCATGTACGAAAAACGCAGCACAGCATCATCGGGAACATCCAAAGAATAGGCGCCGTCATAATCGGTAACCGTACCCGTTGTTGTTCCTTGCACAAGGATACTAACACCGATGAGGGGTTCACCCGAATCAGCATCAGTAACCACGCCTTGTACATTTACATTAGCCAGCATAGTAGCTACAGCAAAAGACAAGGAGACACAAACTAATAGTAGTTTTTTCATGTGTTTTTGTGTTTTGAGTTAATAATTGGGGTTAATTAATAGGGTTTTAGCCTTTGGCTATTTTACTTCGATCAGATAGTTGCCGTCGAAACTCACATCGATGTACGGGTCACTACCTTTAACCTCGTACGTCTTTGGCTCTACAGCCGCATATTCTGTGACAGTAAATGTTTTGTCTTTATCGAGTCCACGCAGTTCGATTCGTCCTTCAAAGTGTTCGGCATAGAAGGCGTAATAGAGTGCGTCGTTTTGTTTAATAACGTGTCCCTCTGGATAGTCATAACCCCATGTATAGAGGTTCATATACTCACCGCGAGTCAGGTTCTTATCCTTAAAAATCTTCATCCAATGACGAATGAGCGCTTCCTTCTCGTCGGTCAGAAGGAAAGACTCAGACGCATTGGGGTTATCTTTAGGATAAGTAAACTTTGTACCTATAACAGCTCCCGTACCAATCTGAGAGGCAAAGTCGGTACCTCCGTCGGTCAGTTCCACATGGTCACCGTAATAGGCTAATTGAGGTACCATAGCGGCATAAGCCTTGCGTTTCATACGCACTTGACGGGAAGAGGTAGGGTCAGAAGCTACGGCTTGATTAAAAGTCGGTAACAAGTAGTAGTTGACAGCACATCCGCAAGGGCATATCTGCACGACCGCATTGGGTTTAAGGGCGCGAGCCGTATCATAGATAGCCTCAAAGAAAGAAGGTAATTGCGTTTGAGACGATTGCGGGTCATCCAAATGGGCATCAGGCATACAACAGTTGAGGTGCTGACCATCAATCTTGAGTCCGTCGAAGTTCCAACGGCGCAAGAACATATCCACTATATCTTGCGTATAAGCAACGGTAGTGGGGTTAACGGGATTGAGGTAATAACTATCCCACCAAGTGATATACTCGGGAGCCTCGTCCTTCGTGATAAGCAGCATCTCGGGGTGGTCTTTGAGGCATTGTGTACCCGGGTCGGCAGCCAACGGAGCCCACCACAGTTTGGCTTTCATGCCGCGTTTATGTATCTCGTTGGTCAAGCGGCGCATATCCTTATCGCCCCCCGGGAAGCGGGAGTTAGTATTCCAATCGCCTTCGGCAATCTGGAAGCCGTCGTCCACATCGACCCATTTGAAGCCTAATTCAGCGACCTTATCCAAAGTACCGATGACCTCGTCGATAGTGAAAGTACGTTCGTACCCCCACGCGCACCACACGGGTTCGAAGGACTCGGGTTCAGAAGCGGGCATGCTAACACCTAACACCATCTGCATATACTCAGAGAACGTACGCAACGCGTTGAAGAAGTCACCCTTATGCTCATAAGCAAAAGTGCGATAGGTAAAGAGGGTGTCACCTGTATTAAGAAGAACGGGTTCGGGGAAATCATAGGTCAAAGCGATAGAGACCTTATCATCGTATCGTTTCCACTCGACAGGCATTTTGATGTCGTGCAGTTCGGGTTCGAGCAGACCGATAGCGAGACCGCCTTCGCGCGTCCAGACATCAATCATAGGGATACCTCCTCCGTAGTCGGAGTTATTCATACCTAAGTAATTCTCCTTACAGAAACCCTCCGTGACGGGCAGCACCCAATCCAAGCGATTGATAGTGCTGGTGGGCTGCAAGGACCAAAGGACAGTGTCGGTAGCCTTAATGGTGTGCTGTTGGGCACGATAACCAAGAACGGTAACCGGTTTGCCCTCGTTGACATAATAAGTCTCCACGACTTGTAAGCCGTGCCATTGTTCGGGTTTGGTGACGGTTTGATACCGCTTCACCTTAGCATTACTCTCCCCCTCACGGAGAATGAGGGTGTCGGAGGTTGGCTTGGAACAAGCTATTAAAGCGAGCGAAGCTGTTAAAATGATGAGTGATTTTTTCATTGTGTTATTTACTTAAAGCGTACATGGCGAAGGCGGCACAAACGAGTCCGGCAATCTGTATAGGATTCGGTATAACCGAAAGGATAATCAAACTGAGCAAGACCGTAACCATCGGACTCAAGCCCTCCATCGGACTAACCACCACTGCCTTACCATAACGATAAGCATAAACGAGCGTCAAAGCACCAATCGAGTTCAAGATTTGAATACCGAAAGAAGACCAGAATTGGGTTGTTACCACTCCACCCTCTCTTGCAAAGAATTCAGCGGCAGAGCCGTCCATGAAGTAAGCTACGGGAATGAGTACCAGTCCCCACACCGCCATCCACACGAAGATAGACTCGGCATCCATGGAGTTATTGGCAAACTTCATGAAGAAACCTTGAATACCCCAAGCGAGCAGAACAAGGATAGCCAGTACCATCCAAAGCCAGCCGGAAACGGGGCTGCTGTCACTATTGCTCTCCAGCGAGAGAAGCAGGATAGCCGCCAAAGCCACAACAATACCGGCAATCTGCCATTTGGACGCACGTTCCTTGAGGAAGATAGCGGCAAGCGTGATCACGATGACCGGAGACATGGAGATAAAAGGATAGATGATATAACTCGGTCCTTGAGTTAATGCCTTAAAGAGGATGAGTTGTCCGCCGGCACCGAGCAGGCCAACAGCTAAACCAAGACCTATTGATTTCCAATCGTGCTGCACCTTACCCTTATTGATGATAAGAGCCACGATAGCACACGGAATCATAGATAATGCCCATGCAATATAAACGACGGTATCGGGAATACCATGCTGGATTTGATACCCGGAGAAAGCTCCCCACACGCCCCATGTGCAGACGGTGATGAGGATAAAAAGTAACCAGAGTTTGTTTTTCATAGGTGAAAAAATGTTTGATGTTTAATGTTTGATGTTTAACAGTTTTTCAGCGTTCTTGTAATAGATTTTCTCGAGGACTTCGTCGGGGAGGTAGAAGCCGCTATAATACCAATGATAACCGAAATCAGGTATATAGAAGTGCTCATCCTCCGTTTCCAAGATACGGAAGACGGTGCGGTACATATCGGCACTCATGCCGTTATCGGTACCGAAGAGTGCCCTGTCCTGATATTTAATAAGGAACGCACGCGTAGCGCGAGGCGTCTGAGCAGCCTCACCGCAGCGACCCGAGATATCGATATAGAGGTTAGGATACTTATCCAATAATGCGCCTAAACGCGGCAGGTCTTGGTTCATGTTGAGGTAGTGGCAGGCAATGAAAATAGTATTCGGATTCTCGCGAACGGCATTCTCAAAGCCGATCATCAGTTCGTTATAACCAAGGCAACCCTGAACAGTAGTGTCCACATACCACGTAGCACCGTTCATCAGACCGTCGTTCTTCTCGTCCAACGGTAGGTACATCCAATAAGGTTCGGCGATGTGAATAGAGATAGGCATACCTAACTCGCCGGCTTTCTCGAGCAACGGTTTCAAGGCAGGGTCATCAATATGAATACCCTCTCCCGGAACGGGACGAGCATACGTATCACCTAAGCCCTTATCTCCGAGTTCGCCAACACCGACAGCGCCTAACTCATGACAACGAACGAGTTGGGCAACGGCATGCTCCGCAAAATCTTCTTGTCCGTAGTGCGAATAATCAAAGCAGCACCACATATCAAAGCGGTCACGATGGTCAGCATATTTCTCCGACCAAGTCTCAAACGGTTCGCCAATCCAACTGCAATGATGAACAGTGGAACGCACGATACCGCAAGCGTCCATGGTTTTAATCCACTCGTCAATCTCCTGTTTATTGGCAGCATAATCGTGCGAGTGCATGTCAATAACGGGATATTTAGCTTTCTCAACGAAAGTCTGAGGGATGTTGTTTACGTTCACGGGAGCAAAATCCTTGAGGAGGATGAGATTCTCAGGATGATCGGTTTGTGCCTTTTGGCACGACAGCAAGGCGATGACGCCAGCGAGTAAAAAGAGTAGTTTTTTCATAAGTTTCGAGGTTTCGAGGGTAATCGTTAATTCCAACCGAGGGCGTGACCTTTGGCTTCGACGTCGTCTTTCGAGGTGAAAGCTCCCGTACCGCCGGCGGCAGTGGTGTTCACAGCACCGGTCATATTTCCGTATTTTTGACATGTTTCGAGGTCGTCGCCTTGTACGAAACGAGAGATGAAACCGGCATTGAAACTATCTCCCGCACCGATAGCATCGACTACGTTCGTATTAAGGTAAGGCTTGAGTAAGTTCGTAGAGCCGTCCTTCTTGATGAGCAGTGAACCTTGGTTACCACATTTGATAACGGCGTTATTGACGTAAGGAGCAATCTTATTGATTCCCTCCTCGATTGACTTGGAACCGGTTAGGCACATGAGTTCCTTCTCGTTAGGCAGGAAGAGGTCAATAAGAGGCAGCACTTTCGTATAATCGAGTTGCCAAGTCTCTGCCGGATCCCATTGAGTATCGAGGCTAACGGTGACACCGTTCTGCTTAGCCAGTTGTAGGACGTTCATGATGTCCTCGCGAAGCCCCGTCTGCATAAAGATAGAGGATATATGTATATGCTTCGTGTTTTGGAACAACTCCTTATTTATATCGCTCAGGCGCATGAAATCCATCGCCCCTTGGTAGGTCACGTTAGCGCGGTCTTCATTATAATTGAGACAGATGGTAGCGCCCGTAGCGTATTGATTCTGGTGCACGAGATAGCGTGTGTCCACGTTCTTGGCTTTGAGTGATTTCTCGACCAAATCACCAAAACTGTCGTTACCAATCATACCACAGAATGCCACCTTAGTGCCTAATGCGGCGGCATTGGCAGCAAAGATAGCCGTACTGGAACCAAGCGTCAGAATCATATCCTGACAGAATTTCTCTTTACCTACCTCCGGCGCACCGTCGATACGATTAAGGATGAGATCTACATTGAGTTCACCCAAGGCTACTACATCAAACTGCTTCATATTATTTCAGATAGTCATTAAGATTAACAATATTAAAGGCGTTATAGTACTTATCCATGTTATGTTCAATACGCATGAGCACTATCTCTTCGGCATTGATACCAAAGCGTGAGAGGTTATCGTAGAGGTTCTGACGTGCCACGAGCACTTCAGGGTTTTGCCAAATATAACGGCAACCTGTCTTGACGAGCCATAGTTGACGCTCTTTCGAACATTCGCTCAGGTCTTTACCCACTTCTTCGCCTTTGAGCCACTTCTTCCAACGTCCGGACTGATAAACGGCTTGCCACAGAGCCTGCGACATACCGCTCTTTTGTGCAATGAGACCTTGTTCGAAGAGTTCGGTTTCTTTGGTTTCGAGTTCCATCAAACCGTCGTACTCGCACATCGTGAACTCGGGACCTACGTTAGCGGCTCCCATACCCGATGTGGGATAGTCTTGCGGGTTATCAACATCGTCCGAATAGTGACCTTTGATATAAGATCCGTAAGGACGCACCTTAGCCGTGAGGTTACGAGCCATTTCGGCATCAAAGAGCGTGGTGTGCAGGTCGGTTCCTACTTTACCCACAATGAAGATTGGCCACACCTCCGGCATACCGGCAGCAGCCAAACCCGACTTGAGATCACTGAGGAAAGTGTCAAACGTCTTTTCGTCAGCCAAACCGCCATGCACTTCCTCGGTACCCACTTCGTAACTGATAGGAGCGATGTTATGTGCCTTGCGGAAATCTTCCGCATGCTTGATCAACTCCACCGTACGCTTAGCTACGACGTGAATATTGATAATCTCACCCTTAGGAAGCGTTATATCCACCGTCGGATCCACGTGGATAAGGTCGTAGCCGGCTAAGATAGCCGCCTCATAACTCTTCTTCACGCCGTCCATGGCTTGTTCGAGAGTATATCTCTCCAAGGTCTGCTTATCCTTCAACCAAGGTCCGCCGTGGTCAATAGCTACTACATAAGGACCGGTGTAGTTAACAGCAGCCGCCTCACGAGCGAGGATCTTCGTGAATTCCGCTTGGGTCATTCCGGTGTAACCACCATCATTATCCACCTGATTGAGGGTGGTAGCAAAATAGATAGGCGAGTTATTGCGTTTTGCCGAACGGAAAGAGGCTTTAATCACGCTCAACGAGTTCGGGCAAGCAGCAAACAATGTCATCGGGATACCGGTAGCAGCCTTACGCTGCTCCATAACTTCTAAGATATGTTCAGTTTTTTTAGTCATGATTATTGATATTTATTTTGTTACATAGTATAGTATATAGTTACACCCTCTACCACGCGGCTGATGTTTCCGCTAACGCTCGGCGTATCCGGGCAAAGGTCGTGAGCCAAACTGGCATTAAAACCAAGCAACTGACCTACCAACACATAAGGAACGAGACCATAAATACCCGTTTGTTTACTTCCGTTAGGCATCATAATCTCTGCTGTAGGATGAACATCAACGTTCACTTTTTTACCACAAGAAACGATAATCTGTTTCGTTTGAGGGTTATTAGCCGCTACTTGGCGAATGAGGTCGCGCTCATAAATCTGCACTTCCTCATCATCTGTAATGAGATAAACGACGAGTGAATCGGGTTTAACGACAGCTTTCGGTCCGTGACGGAAACCAAGGAAGGAATCAAACTTACAAACGATAGCGCCGTCGGTAAGCTCTTGCAACTTAAGATGGCACTCCTCGGCTATTCCTCTCAGTTCACCGCTTCCTAAGAAAATACCGCGACTGAAAGAAGAGGAAGCAACGGACTTGAGCACAGTTTGGCAATTATCCAAGATGTATTGTGCGTTTTCCGCCGTAGCTTTGACATAATCCGCTTCCGTCTCGATAGTATCAATCTTAGCCAACATACAACCGGTGAGCAGCATAGTAGAGAACGAACTGGTCATCGCCAAACTCAAGTCGTTGGTCTGCTTGGGCAGCAAGATAAGACAGGTGTTCTTCTCGTCCCCACGAAGCGCCAGTTCACCATTGGCGTTGCAAGTGATAAAGATATGAGCCACTTGATTGCAATAAGCATTAGCTTTATTCACTACAGCCACACTCTCAGGGCTATTACCCGAACGGGCAAACGAGATAAGCAGTAAAGGCGTAGATTGCGAAAGGAACGAAGACATATGCGTCACCAAATCGGTGGTTGACACCGCACGGCAACGACTCCAACCCTGTTTACGCAGCACAGGACAGAGAGCATCACCAATAAAAGCAGACGTACCGGCACCGGTCAAAACAACATCCGTTTCCGGAGTCAAATACTGATGAAGGAAAGCTGCAATCCGATCCTTCTCCCTAACTAAATTTTCATACTCTTCAAGCCAAGCCTGAGGCTGCTGAAGAATCTCTCTATACGTATTGGTTTTCATAATTTTATAGTGTGTTAAATAAGCATCAATCATTGATTTTCGGGTGCAAAATTACTACAAATTATTATTTGTAGAAAATAAATTTATATGTTTTATAACATATTTTTTAACATATTTCGTTAACTTACTGCTAAATTGATATTTACATTTTACAAAACATATAACTTTACCTTTCGAAAGGTTTCGAAATTCAACAGGCTCTTGTGTATATAAATTATTTTTCGTAACTTTGCAGCGAAAATCGAAAGAGCATTATGAACACAACCTCAACAAAAGAACGTAGAGCACTGATTCTAAGTATATTACAAGATAACAAAGAGGTTTCCGTAACCTTTTTGAGTCAGCGATTTGGCATTTCGGAAGTTACGATTCGAAAGGACTTAAACGAACTGCAACGAAGGAACCTTGTTCTTCGTACACGCGGAGGTGCTGTGCGTATTCCTATGACGGGAGCAGGGAAGGACACTGCCGTTGAGAGCAAGCGGATGTACAACACGGCAGAAAAGAAAGCGATAGGTCGATTGGCGGCTTCGTTCATACGGAACGATGAGACCATCGTGCTTGACGCAGGAACAACGACCTTGGAGATAGCCAAGAACTTAGACCGATTCCAGCGATTAACCATCATCACCAACTCTATGGATATAGCGTTGGAGTTGCTGCGATACAATCGTTTTACGATTATTCTATTGGGAGGGCATGTTCGTCTTACCTCCCACTCTATGGTAGGTCCTTTAGCAGAGGCTACATTACGCAATTTCTATTGTGATAAGTTGTTTCTTGGTATCGACTCCTTTAATATGGAAGAGGGTGTTTCAACCCCTAATATAGAGGAGGCACATCTCAACCAGAACATGATAGAAAAAGCCAAACAAGTGATTGCGGTATGCGATTCCAGTAAGTTCAATCGCCGCAGTTTTGCTTTTATTGCTCCCGTCAACAAGATTCACGCCGTCATCACGGACAATGCCGTTTCTCAAGAGATTAGAGCCAAACTTAAAGAAGCGGGAGTGGATTTATATATCGCATAACCCCCTAAAAAGATTGTCTTCGCAAGAAATATTTGTGGGAAAAAAGTTATAACTCGTAACAATGAAATTTTATATCGAAACATACGGTTGCCAAATGAACGTGGCAGACTCGGAGGTGGTGGCGGCTATCATGCAAACGACCGATGCCGAACTGACCGATAACCTCCATGAGGCAGATATTATCATACTCAACACCTGCTCTATCCGCGACAAAGCCGAACAAACGGTTCAACACCGACTGCAAGAGATACAAGCCTTACGCAAAAAAAACACTCTACACTCTAAACTCTCCAACGAGACGGCTTCTCTAAACTCTAAACTCTCAACTCTAAACTCTCCCATTTATGGGATTATAGGTTGCATGGCGGAGCGGATGGGACAAGAACTGATAGACAAGTGGAAAGTGGATTTTGTAGCGGGTCCGGATGCTTACTTAGATATTCCCAACCTGCTCGCTCAAGCCCTCAACGGACATAAAGCCATCAATATCCAACTCAGTACCACGGAGACCTATAGTCATATCTTGCCCTCTCGTATAGGCAAGTCTATCTCCGGATTTGTGAGTATCATGCGTGGGTGCAATAATTTCTGCTCCTATTGCGTAGTGCCCTATACTCGTGGACGTGAACGCAGTCGCGATGTGGAAAGTATCCTCAATGAGGTGCACGACCTCGAGACGAAAGGATATAAAGAAGTCACTCTCCTTGGGCAGAACGTCAATTCCTATTGTTACAAAGCCGAAGACGGTTCGGTTACCGATTTTGCAGACTTACTGGATATAGTAGCCTCTGCCGTACCGATGATGCGTGTACGTTTCACCACGTCCAATCCCGAAGATATGGTAGATAAGACACTGGAAGTGATGGCAAAGCACGACAACCTCTGCAAGTTCATACACTTGCCCGTACAAAGCGGAAGTGACAAGATTCTCAAACTGATGAACCGCAAATACACGCGCGCGCAATATCTAAATAGGATAGAGGCTATTCATCGCATCCTACCTACTGCCGCCATCGGTACCGATGTGTTCTGCGGCTTCCATGACGAGAGTTTAGAAGACCAAGACCAGACATTGAGTTTGATGCGTGAGGTGGGTTTCGATACCGCTTTTATGTTCAAGTACAGCGAACGTCCCGGGACCTTTGCACAAAAGCACCTACCCGATAACGTGTCTGAGAAAGAGAAGATAAGGCGTCTCAACGAGATCATCGCGCTCCAAAACGAACTCAGCTTACAGTCCAACCAACGCGAAGTAGGCAAGACGGTCGAAGTATTAGTAGAAGGTATCTCTAAACGCAATCCCAACGAAGTGTTCGGACGCACCGAACAGTATAAAACGGTGGTCTTCCCAAGAGGTGGGATGAGCATCGGACAATTCGTAAAAGTGAAAGTTTTAGAGGCATCTGCAGCCACTTTGAGAGGAGAAATAGCGGAATTTTGCAAATAATTTGATAAATTTTGCAGAAAAATTTGCACATATCAAAAAAAAGCAGTACTTTTGCACTCGAAAACAAATAAATTTTCATAGTTAAGGTTTAGGTTTTTTGGCAACAGGTGGCTGTGAAGT
>JAKSNF010000021.1 GCA_024400115.1 Paludibacteraceae bacterium
GTCGCAATACTGCCCTCTTGCACAATGTCAACCTTGGTTAGATTTTCCAATCTAACCTTCCCTAAGTAAGTCGTATCAATAGTTCAAAAACAAAGAAAGAAAATAACCTCACGCCCACGCGCGTAGATATAAATAAGGAAAAAGATAACGAACAATAACTAAAACATATGCCAAAGAAAAACGACATAGTTACATTAGCTCCGCAAGGTTGGCTGTTAGGAGACATCCGTAGCCGTATCTTTGTGATTCGCGGTGAGCAAGTCATGCTCGATCGCGATCTCGCCGTGCTGTATGGCGTTGAGGTTAGAACGCTTAACCAAGCTGTCAAACGTAACATTGCGAGATTTCCGAAAGAGTTTATGTATCAACTTACAAATCAGGAACTTGCAGAGTATAAATCACAATTTGTGACCTATCCCAAGGAGATATTAAGTTATCGCCGAGCACCTTATGCCTTTACAGAACAAGGGGTAGCTATGTTATCCGCAGTACTGAAAAGTCCAACCGCTATACAAGTGAGCATCGGTATAATGAAAGCTTTTGTCCAAGCGCGTCAGATTTTGTCTCTTGGGCAGTTACAAGGAGCGGAGATAGGAGAATTGCGTGCAAGGATTGAAAAGTTAGAGAAGTTGATGGAGGTCAATCAAGATAGTACCAAAGCCATCGGGGAGGAGGTTAGCCATATTTACCAAGCGATAAATGCCTTATCGGCAGCGAACCAAGAACCTCTTCCCGAAATCGGCTTTGAGGCGAAGAGGTATAAGGAACAAATAACAAGAAAAAATAAATATTGATGTTATGTTTTGACAAAAAGTTCGTAATCAGAATAGTAGAGGAGCCCAAAGGGCGAGTTTAGAGGGAGCGAGACCCTCGAATGAGTGTCGAGTGAGTGTCGGCCGAGTGTCGGCTTAAAAAGAGAGCAAAAACACAGATGAAAGACAGATAGAAGTGGAGAAGAAAAAGGAAGAATATAAGAAAACAAATATTTTCGTTTCATTGGCCTCGCATTGAATGCGAGTAAAAAAGAACGAAAAACGAAGAACGAAAAAAAGACACACTATGCAAGATCAGGAATCGCAATGGCATTGGCAACAATGGGGGACGCAGTGGCATGGTAAAGGAATCTACCACATCACCCTCTCTACCGCCAATCACCGGCCGCTATTAGGCACATTGCTCATTCCGGAGCGGGAGGGGAGGAAGATGCCGAACGAGGCAACCGTGGAGCGTAGTGAGTTAGGGAAAGGGGTCATTGACAGTTTGTACCGCATGCAGCAACTCCACGAGGAGGTTAAACCCATTGCTTACGCATTGATGCCGACCCATGTGCATGTGGTGTTGCAAGTGATGAGGGAGATGCCGATTAGTATGCGCAAACTGATGCAGGGCTTTTGGCAGGGGTGCAAACAGGCGGCATGGCGATTAGGGATGAATGGTGGCGATGTGTTTCCAGAGCGACCCTATATACGGACGATGTGGCATAGAGGACAATTGCGGACGATGATTGATTATGTGCGCCTCAATCCTCAACGGAAGGCGGTGCAGATGGTGGAGCCGGAAAACTTCTTGGTGCAGGAGGGGATTGAATTAGGGGATGTGACTTGCCGTGGAGTGGGAAATGTGAAGCTACTCTTTGAGCAGAACCTTTTTCCGGTGCATGTGCATAAGGAGTGGGTGTGGGACGCAGAAAAAGGGAATGACCAAGCGTTGCGGGATTATAAGAACCGCTGCATTATAGAGGCGCGTAAGGGGGCGGTGTTGGTTAGTCCGTTTATCAACGAGCACGAGCGACAAGTGTTGCAAGTAGCGTTGGCAGAAGGTGCGCGAGCGATATACATACTGGACAACGGCTTGCCGGATAGGAGGACATATAAACCGAGTGGGGCTTATTTCGAGGCTTGCAGAGAGGGGCGAATGTTGTTCCTTAGTCCGTGGGACTATGATGCACAAAAGAAGCACTGCACTCGTGAGGAATGTGTACGAATGAACCAATTGGCAGAGGAGATGTGTAAGAGAGAGAAAGAAGAATGATTTTTCGTTTAATTGGTCTCGCATTGAATGCGAGAAAGGGGAAGAAATAACTCTCGCATACACGCGCGCATATATATAATAAGGGGAAAAATAGTTGAAACTAAAAAAATACAACAGAATGGAAAGATTAAGAGAAATAGACAACTATATGCGGTATTCGCATATAATTGATTTCCAAGAAAAACTAACTAAGGAATTTTCGGAAGAACTCCGAAGTATTTGGACAATCAAGAAACCTGAAAATATTTTTCAGGATTTGCATATGGGAGATTTGGTGGTTACTAGAGGGACATTCCCTATGGTAACTGTTAGAATAGTTCCTTTGTTAATAAATTCTGAGTTGGATAAGATATATGCTGATTATTATACTTCTTCACTGAGAGATGATATATATGTAGCTATTTCTGATGGAACGCAATTATATTACAAGCAACATTTTATATCGGAAAAAAATGAGTGGCAAAAAATCTCGTTTGCTAATTTTGTGAAGATTTTAGTAGAAACCCCTATTTCAACAATTGAAAAGGATACTGTGTATAAATTGCTTAAACTTGTATTTGAAAATCATTCTTTCGCCAAAGAAAAAAATATATCAATTGAGGCTTCTGATTTGGTCTTTGACACAAATAAATATATAGTTTCTCTAACAGAAAAAAAAGAGAATGAATTGCTTAATTTAATAATTCCATCATTAACCAAAACGAGTCTTCAGGCAACTATTACAAGATTTACAAGTATAGAAACCTTGTTTGCTATTCTTATAAATAATTCAATTCGAATGTATTCGGCTGAAAGTATGAACGATAAAGAGGATTGCGATTTTTTATGGAAAGATTTGTACGGATCAATGAGCAAAGAACCGAGGTGCCCTTTGTGCGCGCCAATCTATTTGATGTCTTGTTCCTTGGCAGAAGATACGGATTTGACGATGTGGCGTTTATATGGAGACGATACTCGAGGAGTGTGCCTAAAATATAATGTGCCCACAAAAAAAATGGCAGGTGGATTTTATCTTAGTCGTATAGTATATAGCGATGACACTAAATATGACTTTATCAAAGCAATTGTTGGTTCTACACTGAAATTTGGAATGCCGCTCATGCTGAATAAATGGAATATTTGGAGCGCATTTTTTAAGGATAAGGAGTATAAAATAGAACAAGAAGTTCGTTTACTATATGTTTTCGAAATGGATTCATGTAGTCGCCAGCCATCAGACAAAGGGTGGGTAATGTCGAAGGCTAATAACATTGCAAATCGCTATGTCGATTTTCAAATTACGCCAACAGCTCCTTTTCCGCTGCAAATGACAGATGTTTATATAGGTGCAAATAATGATGAGCAAGAAGTAAATATTAAACAATTTCAACAACTGATTGATGATTCAATTGGATTTAAGAGCCATAATATCCATGTGCGTCCAGCGGAAAGCACTTCTTATAGACCGACGAAAAAATAACTTCGCCCCCGCGCGTATATATAAACTTAAAGAACAATCAAAATTTAGAAATAAACAATTAACATTAACAATCTTTATTTACTAACTTAAATTCAAATCTTATGAAAAAGTACTTAAACCCCAATAGCAAACAGCTTAAAGAACATTTACAATCAAGAAAAGATAAAAAATGCAGGGCAACTTCTGTTTATTGTGAAGAAGGACGACCAAAGTATGCGACTCGTATTTGGATTTCTTATGATATTAATGATGATGCACCGGATGGATGCAGAACCAATTTGGAAAAATGGCTTACTTCTCAAGAAGCAGAATCTTTTGGAGAGAGTGTGGCAACATTTTTAATTCCATGGACCTGTTATTCAACTAATAGTAGTGTGGCTAATTGGCTTTTGCCAAGATTGAAGGATGCAGGAATAATTAATAACACGGATACTATTACTGATGAGAAACCATATTTGGAAACACCAGGACTCTCCTTATATGTTATTTATCGTTCTCGCAATAACGGAGACGGAAGTGCTATGAAACTATATAGTGGACACTTTGTGCTGATTCAAAATGCAAATATTACACATTCAGGAGGATATTAAAAGAAACAATCAAACAAATAATATAACTAATAATTTTTATTAACTTAATTTTTACTTTTATGAAAAAAAATCTCGATCGATTTATTGAAAATCTTAGATCAGGTAGATTTTGGATTAACGCCATGAATGTCTGCTCTGCTATGCTTTTGTTGATTTTTGTCTATTGTATCAATAAACCGGTAACAATTTTAAAGATATTAACCAAGATGGGATTTGAAGTAGATTGTCAGATTTTGGATAATGTTTTGCTTTCCGGTGGGGTCTACCTCATATTAATGGCAATTGCAACTACTCTCTCATTCTTGGCTATTAAAAAACTCAAGGCCGAATCTGTCAATGAGATAAGTAATATTAATCCGGCAGGTAACACTATGCTTCCTATCTATGTGGCTTATATCTTTATAGCGTTAAGTATTGGTAATTCGACTGCTCTGTGGATTACGTATGCTATTCTATCATTATTAATTATCATATTTAACACATATACCATCAATCCAATCTTGTTTTTTGTTGGCTACCGATTCTATATTGCGATTATTAACCAAAAATCTGTAATTATTATAACAAAGACTCCTATTGGTACAGGAGATGGGTATAAAAATAGGGACCTTATTAAGTTGAACGAATATACATATATAGAAAAACATGAATAAATTATTAGCTAGGTATGTTTCCAGAGAAGGTAATTCTGGCTACCGTTTCATTTTTGAGGGACAACAGATATTCCCTATGGATTTTGACTTTACGCATAGAAGAGTTTATAGTCCTAACGATAAACTTCAGAATGACGAGTGGTTCTATTTGCAAAATTTTATGAGTCAAGACTATTCAATTGAATGCGTGCGAGATGATTTTAATACGGATGGTTATGACTCTTTGTCTGAAATGGATTTGAATAATGTCCCATACATCTTCCAAGTTGAAGATGATATGATTCTTTTCCAAAAGATGACAACCGCTAAAGTATATAGAAAGCCTATTATTAGTTTGGAGGGGGAGTTCTCTCTTAAAGAGAATCCTAAGATCATATTAATAAATGATATTCCGGATGCTATATATAAAAGAGATGAAGATAGGTTATATTTTAAAGAATTATCAACAATAAAATCAATCTTTACCGGACTAGATGCAATATATAAAGAAGCCACGAATGAGGAAGTGGAAACTTTCTTGCAGATTGATTTGTTTTCAATCTCTGAAGGATTTTCAGCAACAGATGTAAAAACATATAATCGTTCGAGAATTAAAAGAGCAAAAGAAGTTTACGATAGTTTTAGTGATGCGGAAAAAAATCAATTGAGAGTTTATATTCATACATGGAGACCAACTATTAACCAAGATGGTAATAAGTTTAATATCTCTAGTGATAATGAATTGAGAGACATCATCAACTGTATAGAACAACGTTTCTACGAAGCTCCAATTAACTCTGAGAAACGACAAGTATCTGCATTCAGTTTGGAATAATTAATCAAACTTTCAACAATATTAACTAACTTAAAATTTTTAATTCTTATGAAAAAATTAACTAAATTTCTCGTCTTGAGCAGCCTAATACTATTAAGTACAGGACAAATGTGGGCGTGGGCTCTTAAGGCCAATTGCGTCTATTTAGATAACTATGGCGCCAATTGGACACCTTGGATCCATATTTATACAGGATCTGAAGATCAGTATTATGCATTAAAAAAAGTTGACGGAACAGATTATTATGTGAGAGAATATGACTATGGCTCATATGCGGGATTTGATTTATACAATGCTAGTAATACAGGACAGAGAACTTCATGGCAAATTGAAAGTTTTGAATCACCTATTTGTTTTAGTTTGAGTGGTTCATCATGGATAAAAAAAGCTGTCGGTGTAAAAGATGTTAAACTTAGCGATAATGGTTCAACCACTTACGGTGGTAATGGTACATCTAGCACGCCTTATTTGATATGGCCTGGTGAGGATATTAAAGCAATTATGAGTTGTACTAAAATTGCAAGCACGAATCACACTCGTCAGTATCAATTTGAAAGCAATTCTTTCAGTACAACCGATACTTATCAAAAGACTACAAGCACTACATCCGGTACATCGTATGAAATTTATGGTAAAGCGCGGGCAGTGCTAACAAGTAACACATCAACCACTTCTCGTGAATTTAGTGCTACCAGTTTGTATTATAAAACCGCAACGTTTTATTTGATGCAACCAAACGGACAAGATAAAGGCTCATCGGTTGGTACAATGACAAGAGATGGAAGTGGCAATTACACATACAACTGGACATGCTCTACTCCCGGAACATACAAATTCTATGTAACAACCAACACAAGTAGTAGTGCCCACGAAAATTGCGACTTTTTAAATAGTAATAGTTCATTCTCTGATGGAACTCCTATTCAGTTGTATTTATATGGAAACACCTCAGATGCTGCTAATAAATATGGTGATGCTATAACCCTAACTACAACCTATGCAGGAACATACACATTTACATTCTATAAAAGCAACGACAAATACTACTTTAAATGCGATTATCCAGCAGCATATTCCAGTTTGAGCGCAGTACGCACCCCTGAAGCAGCTGCTGATGCACCGCAAATCAGCAATACTATCGTTGCTCAAGGTAGTAGTG
The DNA here is from genome assembly GCA_024400115.1 of Paludibacteraceae bacterium. Taxonomy (GTDB): domain Bacteria; phylum Bacteroidota; class Bacteroidia; order Bacteroidales; family Paludibacteraceae; genus Colicola. The sequence continues at coordinate 6,707 of JAKSNF010000021.1, forward strand.
TGACCGTTACAGCAAAAACGCCGAAAACAGGTTACAAATTTGATAATTGGACCTCTTCCAATGGTACTTTTGGCACAGCTACAGACTTGTCAACTACATTCACTCCTAATGCCAATAATGCCGTAGCAACAGCCAACTATTCGTTGATTAATTACTCCATCACCTATGATCCCGTCACTCCTATAAACTTTGAATATACCACAAAACCGACTTCTGCGACATATAACACTAACGTAGCAATGGCATTTACTCCGGCTACAAACTACGTCATCGCAAGCGTTAATGTATATAAGACAGGAGATGAAGGAACGACTGTTGAAGTTACTAGAAATGGAGAAACAAATAACTATTCTTTCACTCAACCCGCATACAATGTAACCGTCAAAGTGGAGGTATCTCTTAGCCAAGTACAAGTTACTTATGGAAAAGTTGGAGAAGGTACAATTGTGGCTAAAGTAGAAGGAACAGACATTGGAGCATCTCCTGCAAGTGTTGATGGTGGTGCAACAGTAGTCTTTACTGCCACTCCAGATGCCAATTATACCGTAGAGGGTTGGTATGCTAATTCCACTTGCACCGGAGACAAACTGCAAAATGGTGACAATACGGGAGTTGTCCAAACGTACACCATCAACAATATTGCAGAAGCCCAAACGGTTTATGTTAAGTTTAAGGAAACTAAATACGCAGTTAACATTCAAACGAGCACCGGTATCCAATCCGTTACTCCTTCTGGCGAACAACCAGTTGGTAATGTAACTCCTGTCAATATTTCGGCTGAGGTTGCAACTGGTTATACTTGGAGTCAATGGACAGCATCTTCTGTCAATGTAACAATTACAGACGCAACATTGGCTTCAACTACCATCAAGGCAACGGGAGAAGGTACTGTAACCGCTACTGCGACCGAAATTCTCCTACCTCTTACCACTTCGGTAACTGAATCATATATGGGTACTGTAGAGAAAACAAAAGCGGAAATCGGTGTGGCAACAACCTCAACATTGACGGCATCATCTGCTAATCACAACTATAAATTCAAACAATGGAATTTGACCAATTGTACAATTACAAGTGGTACTATTAACGATGCAACCATTACTATCAAAGGCGATGGTATTAATACCCCATCAGCCGAGGCTGAATTTGAAGTAGCGTGGTATGTTAATGGTGATGGCGTCTTCTCCGGTTGGGGAACTGATGGACACCAAATGACGGAACAAAGTGAGGGAGTATTTGCTGTAACTATAAATGTTACTCAAATCGCGTCTCAAAGCACAGACTTTGGTTGCAAAATCTACAACGCATCGCAAGGCTGGTATTATGAATACAACAATACAGAAGGCGATGGCTTTTGGTTTACACGTGAGAATCCTTCTACAACCATAGGACATAATAACAAAACTAATATGCGTTTACGCTCCGATATGGTCGGTGACTATACCTTTACTTTGGATTGCAGCACCAGCCGTGAGAATCCAACGTTAACTGTCACCTTCCCAACATCCACTACTTACGATGTCGATATCTATTACGATGGTGTAACCAAGACGACCGTAGAAGGTGGTTCATTTACCAAACAGATTACTGCTCAAGTTCCTGAAAGTATGCAATTTGACCACTGGGAGGTAGAAGGTGAGACAACTCATGTTAGTATCACCAATGCTCAAAGTCAAACAACCACCTTTACCGCTTCGGGCACAGGTGCCATCATTCGCGCTAAGTTCAATACCAACAAACGCATTTACCTCAAAGGCGGCTCGAACTTTAGCGATGCGTATATAAATTTCTATAAGGGAGCATATTGGAACTCTGATTTAGGTTCTGGAAATACAGGTTCAGAATGTGTTCAGAGGAACCAACATATGACCAAAATACAAAATACCGATATATTCTGGTATGACTTGAATAATGCATCAAATCAACGGAGTAACTATTTTACATTTGTCAATAAGAGTGGCGATTACAATAACTTCTACATGTGCAATGTCGTCTATCGCAATGATATGAAAGATGCACTTCCGTTCTATGTGCCTCGAAATAGTTATGCCAATGAGCACCATAATTCGTCTCAATACTTTAACGAAGGTATTTGGATGAAGTATAACAACACATATTCAGGATATAGATTATGGATTAAAAATACAGTTACTTCAGTCGTACAAGATGAAAACTACTTTAATGCAGAAATCCCTGGCGGATACGAGTTCCAAACCAAGGTTTCTTTGGCTGCTGGAGCAACGTATGAATTCAAAATCTATAATGAGAATGGAACTTGGTATGGTGCCACTGATCAAACAATGACCGCTACCAGTTGCACAAACTGGAAGATGCATTTGAATAATGACAACTGTAAAATCACAGCATCTGAGGCTGGTAACTACACCTTTATCTTGAATCTCGGTTCGGGTGAAGTGATTGTCAGCGTGGAATATCCGCTTTCTGCCAGTGACTACCGCGTAGTCGCCAAAAAGGATTCCGAAGATAAGTGGGTAGGCGACCTAATCAAGCATTCGGACGTTGCCAAGAACGATACAACCTCGTTCTTCAATAACAACTACACCTACCAATTGCAACAATATGATAATGAAGGTAATTGGAGCGATGTTACGGGTCAAACCGTTATTCCTCCTGATAGTGCTAAACAAGGCGTTATCAACTTCATCGTTACTCAAGACGGAAACGGTTCTGCAACCCTGGCTTATGAAGGCATTTATACCGGTAACTACTACATCCGTACCGATGGTGTAGATGGCGGTTGGGGAGATTATGAAAACAACTCTGACAACAAGATGGATAATTATGGCTCATCGATTCAAGCCGATCCCGAATATCAGTATGATGTCTATAAAGCCAAATGGATTACTTCGGGAAAGAACGTTAAGTTCCGCGTAGCGAATGATTATAGTAAGGCTATCTCTGATGAACTGAAGGGTGATGCTGTGATTGGCAATGATAAAGAAACATTACCTCAATCTGCTAATGTTCGCTTTATGTGGAATAGCACCACCAACCAACTCAAACGCGCCTACCTATCCGGTTCATCAAATGCTTCTGACCGCTACCTTATCCTTGAAGGCGATGATAAGATGTTTGATGAGAATGGTGATGCGTTAACAACCGAAGGTGGCGGTAAGATTGAAGGTCTCGACGACAATGAACTCAACTTTAAAGACATGAACAACTGGGTTTATCAAGCCGACATCCAAGCACAACCCGGCTGCGAAGTCAAACTGACCGCTAAGTATAACGGCATAGTTCAGTACTTCATTGGTAAAGAAGATGACGGAGATGATTCTCGCAGAAAGATTATTGATGGTTCCGGAACGGATAAATATAATCTCCGCGCTGTTTATGACTTTAAAACCAATCGCCTTGTGGTAGGTTGGATGCCGGGTGACACAATCAAATCTTCGATAGAGCTTGGTTCCGATATGTTGATTGAGCGCACCGGACAAGGAGACGCTTCGCAAATCGTCTTCGGTGGAGAGAGTGCAGCAAATTTGTCTATCTCTAAGATTCAACACATCTATGGTGTGCTGAAGTTGACGAAGGAGTCGATGTTAGCGGCTACCGCTACTACCTACGGTAAGTGTATCTACTGGATTAGCTTCCCGTTCGATGTCAAAGTGAGCGAAATCTTCGGTGTAGAAAAATACGGCGAAGTATGGGTCATCTCCAACTACCGTGGCGACCTTCGTGCTCAAAAGGGTTGGTTTAAGGAAGATACTCCTACGTTCTGGGAATACCTCAAACCGACGGACATTATGAAAGCTAACGTCGGTTATACCCTTAACCTCGATCCCGACTATTTCAATAAGGAAACATCCGAACCTTGGAAGAGCGGTGCAGAAGAAGTGGCTTGGTATTTCCCCTCCATGCAGGCAAATATCGGTGTGGTTAGTCTGGCACAAAAAGATACTACCCTACTCCCTCAACACTGCGAAATCGATCGCGAGTTTAATGCGGGAACAGAAGAATCTCCAAGAATGGTCAACCATAAATTCACCGACTCCAACTGGCGCGTGATTGGTGTTCCTGCCTTCCAAAATCTGCAAGCTCCGACATTTGACCCTGCTCCTGTAACAAATCCAGATGATGAAGGAAAGAAGAACTTTGGTTTGACAGGATTCTATGAGTGGCAACCCTCAACGAACACCTATACGGTTCGGATAACAGATGGTTATACGTTCAAGGCTACCGGTGCTTACATGGTTCAATACGAAGGTAAGATTACTTGGAGTAACGCCTCTGCAATTACAACAAAGAATAGCGCACCTTGGCATGCTTCTGCCGATAGTAAGAGTTATAGCATCAAGTTAGAGTTTGGCAACGAGGCTTATACCGACCAAACATTCGTTACTTTGACTGAGAAGGCTTCGACCGACTTCGTGCTCAACGAGGACATGATGAAAATTGATAATGCCGGATTCCCGAATATCTACTCATTCGCAGGCGCTTACAACGTGGCTTACAACGAAACGAAGATGGATAACCAAACGGTAACACTCGGTGTGAGCGCTCCGAAGGCAGGAACATACACCTTCGCTATGCCGAATCAGTTCAGCGGAACGGCTAAACTCGTTGACCTCGTAGAGGGTATCACTACCGACCTCAATGTAAGTAACTATAGCGTTGACCTCAGTAAGGGTACCTATAACGACCGCTTCCAACTCCTCCTCGAAGTAGAAGCTAAAGCGCCCACCTCTATGGAGAATGTGGATGGTGGAAAGTGGAATGTGGATGGTAAGACATTGAAGTTGCTCCGCAACGGCAATATCTACCTCATCAACGCCGGACGGGTGTATAACGCCACCGGAGCGGAGCTGCGCTAATAGTTTAGAGTGGAGAGTGTAGAGTTTAGAGAATAACAAAACCGAGCCTCGTGTGCAATGCACGGGGCTCGTTTTTTGCTGAAAATGCAAGAAATATTTGCATATATCAAAAAAAAGTTGTAATTTTGCAGCGTGTTCGGTGAATCGGACAAAAATTAAACAAATATGTCCTGTGCAGCGGACAAATTTAGATTATATTTTGCAGAACGCAGGAGATATTTGTAGCGAAGTAAATTCTTTATGCAAACCGGTGGCGACCTTTCATGAATATCTAAAAGTTGGTTACTATCCCTATTATCAGCACAATAAGATTGATTACTATGATATAATTGAGCATGTCGTTAACTATATTGTTGATGAAGAGATTCCGAGAATTTGTAAGGTAGAGTTAAGTAATACTCGTAAGATTAAAGCTTTGCTTTATGTACTTGCACAAAGCGAACCATTTGAAGTAGATATGAATCGTTTGTCAATTCAAAGTGGATTAAGGCGAGAAACGATACTTAACTATTTTCAGTATTTACAAAAAGCGAAACTTATAAACCTTATCTACAACGATTTTAAAAACGTGAAGAAATTACAAAAACCGGACAAGATCTTCATTGCAGATCCAAATATGCTGCAAGCATTGACTAATGTTCCTATTAAGGCGGGCACTATCCGTGAAACTTTTGCAGTGAATCAGCTATCAACTCAGCATATAGTTGAATATGGTCGCAATAAAGGAGACTTCTTGGTAGATGGAAAATATACGTTTGAAGTCGGAGGAGAAGATAAAGACTATACACAAATAGCCAATATACCAGATTCCTACATTCTGGCTGACAATATAGAGTATGCTTCTGGTCACAAATTACCATTGTGGATGGTCGGGTTATTGTACTAAACTCCTCATCAACGATAACATCTACCTCATCAACGCCGGACGGGTGTATAACGCTACCGGAGCGGAGCTGAAATAATAGATCCACCCCCAACCCCTCCTTCAAAAAAAGGGGGGGGGGCGGAAAAGGCTACAGGCTACAGATGTGGAACCTAAGATTTTTATGGAGATTTTGGAAAAGATTTTGAATGATTTCTGAGGGCGTAGCCCGAAATGAAAAGAAGTTGAGCAAATAAGATTTTTGGTACTTCTTTAGTGTAAGATTTCGAAATAATTCTGTAAAATCTATCGTAAGGGAATATCAAAGAAATAATAATTTAGCAAAATATGAGAAAGCTCCTACGGAGCAGAAATCTTATAAAAATCTGACTAAAAATCAGAACAAAAAATATAGTGGCGGACGAAACTAATGTTCCCCATAGTTACATCTATGGAATAAAGCGCTGCATAATCTTATTATGGTGCGGGTAACCGCACGGACTGGGAGTAGCGAGCAGTCCCTATATAGACATTTATTTATAGGATGGGAGTTTACTCACAATCCGAGAATAAATGGATATATAGAATAAGATATAAAGGGTGGTTCTGTGAAATCGGTGTAATCTGTGAGAGATAAAATAAGTAGTTATATAGAAGCCAAATTTGGAAAATGCATTTGCCAGTTTTGCGTAAAATGTGGTAAATAAGTTTGCCATTTTTGCAAAAAATGCAGATTTATTTGCATATATCAAAAAAAAATAGTACCTTTGCAGCCGAATTCGTTCGGAAAAGTGTAATTAAACCCAACTAATTCGCTTGGAAAAGTGTATAGTTTGACATATTGTTCGCTTGGAAAAGTGTTATCTAACTGAAAATCAGCTTGGAAATAGATTTCGTGATGCGATATAACGGACAATGCACACTCTTGGAGTGCAAATCCACTACAGGGCGAGCAAAATCTCTTCAAACTATTTTGCATAATAAAGATAAATATCATATCTCCCAAGCCCTCAAGGTTGGAGATTATAACATTGGTCGCAATGATTCTTTATTAACCCTTCCACTATATCTAACCTTCTTATTGACGGATATGTAATTTTGCAAAAACAAACAATCAAATTATGATTATACAACTCAAATCGTCCTTACACACCGAGGACCTACCGGACACAATAGCCACGCAAGTGGCGCACCATCTACAATCCACCATCCACAATCCACAAAACTCCCAAGTCATCTATGTCATGACCGGAGGAACGGAAAACCAATTCGTCCAGAAAGTACAGTTGGGCGAGATAGACCTTGCCAAACCCGTTTATCTCGTCGCAAGCGGACAAAGTAATTCATTAGCAGCCTCGTTAGAGATTTTAGCTTACATCAACCAACATGGCGGAAAGGGGGAAATAGTTGAGAGTGTAGAGTTTAAAGTGTAGAGTTTTTATGAATATGCGTTTAGGAATTATAGGTAAGCCGAGTGATTGGCTCATTGCCTCTACTTATGATAAAGAAACGGTAGCCACCACATTTGGCTTTGAACTCGTCGATATACCCATCGAAGAAGTCACCTCCTTAGGCAAGGTCGATGGCGGCAAAGCAGGTGCCGAACTCATCTATGAGCGCCTCAAGTCAATTATTGCCAAGTACGATTTAGCGGGTCTTACGCTGCGTTGTTTTGACCTCCTTACCACCGTCTATAACACCGGCTGTTGGGCATTAGCCAAACTCAATAGCGAAGGTATCCCTGCCGCTTGCGAGGGCGATGTGCCTACCCTCATCACCATGATGATAGCCAAACAAATCAGCGGCTGTCCCGGCTTCCAAGCCAATCCTGCAAGGATAGAAGGCAGAGAGATGCTCTTCGCGCACTGTACGCTTCCGCTATCCATGTGCGAGCGTTATAGTCTAACGACGCATTTCGAGTCAGGTATTGGCGTAGCCATTCACGGCGAGTTGCCTTTGGGGGATTATACGCTCATGAAGGTCAATGGGGATGGAACGCGCATCTTTGCGGAGGATGTCAAACTCATTCGTAATCAGTACGAACCAAACCTATGTAGAACACAAGTGTGGCTCGAAATGCGCAAGGAAACAATTGAGTACTTCTTGACTAACCCAATCGCCAATCATCATGTCCTCGTTCCGGGCCATTGGGCAATTATTTTACAAAAAATGCAAAAAAATTTGCATATATAAAAAAAAAGTTGTACCTTTGCAGCGTTTTTGTAGTATAATGGTTAGTACGCGCGTTAGCAAGGACACCAAAACTCAAAACACAGAATTAAATTATTGTACAATTAAACAGTTTTTTCTTACGTATGAAAAAGATGATGTTTATCGCTGCTATCGCTATGTGCGCTATGGCATGCGGAACCAAAGCTACCAAATGCGATGGTAAATGCGAAGGCAAATGCGAACAACAATGCGAGCAGAAGTGTGACTCTACTTGCAAGCATGATTGCGAGCAAGCTTGCGCTGACAGCGCTACTGTTGAGGTTGCAACTGAGGACGTTGCTAAGTAATTATCAGTAGCCAAACAAAAAGCACTGCCACCAACCGTGGCAGTGCCTTTTGATTTTTTAAGGATAAAGGATAGAGGATTGAGGATAAAGGATTAAGGATAAAGGATTAAGGATATATGACAGTTATTGAGAAAATAGAAGCCCTTAGGGCATTGATGAGAGAGAATGAGTTAGCCGCGTATATCGTACCCGGTACGGATCCACACGCGAGCGAGTATATGGCACCCCACTGGGCAGAGATGAATTGGCTCAGCGGTTTCACCGGCGAAAGCGGAACGATGGTCGTCACCTTAGACGACGCACGCCTATTCACCGACAGCCGTTACTACCTCCAAGCCGAAACAGAACTGCAAGGTAGCGGCATCACCCTGATGCGCGCCTCCGATGTTGATTGCCCAAGTGTCAACCAATGGCTGACCGAAAAGTTTAGAGTGGAGAGTGTAGAGTGTAGAGTAGCTGATGAGTTCAAAAGTTTAGAGTTAATTGGCGTTAATCCGGAGATGTGGAGCATCAATCAGTTTAAGGAAATGAAGGAGGCGACAGGCGACAGGCTACAGGTGGTGTCGATTGACCTTATTCGTCCGCTGTGGACAGAGGCTCGTCCCGCTATTCCTCAACACCCTTTCTATGAATACGAAGAACAATATGCCGGCGAATCAGTAGCGTCCAAACTGCAACGCGTACGCGAGGCTATCCAAGCCAAAGGCGCAAACGCTATCGTCATCAGCGAACTGGACGAGATAGGCTGGCTACTCAATATACGAGGCAAAGATGTCGATTATACACCCTGCGTGATAGCCTACGTGGTAGTCGATATGAATCAATGCACCCTCTTTATCGACCCCGCCAAGGTAACACCTCAAGGACGCGCCTACATGCAACGCATCGGCGTGGAGATACAAGGATACGAGGAAGTCTTTGACTTCCTACAATCCACCATCCACATTCCACAATCCACCAATAAAGTACTAATGGACGGCAATCGCGTTAACGAGCGTTTATACGAAGCCGTGGGAGCAGAGAACGCTGTGGTAGTAACCCCCAGTCCCGTACAAGTGATGATGTCCATCAAGAACGACACCGAGATAGCCGGAGAGAAAGAGGCACACCTCGTCGATGGAGTAGCACTTGTTAAGTTCCTCAAATGGCTTGAGGAACAGTTTAGAGTGGAGAGTTTAGAGTGTAGAGTAGTTGATAAGTTTAAGAGTTTAGAGTTGAACGAGATTGATTTGGCGGATAAGTTACACGAGTTCCGCACGATGGGTAAGAACTTCACGGACGAGAGTTTTGCTACTATCGCCGGTTGGAAAGGTAATGGCGCTATCGTTCACTACCACGCCGAACCCGGCGAGTGCGCCACCATCGACGGCGAAGGCGTGCTGCTCCTCGATAGTGGAGGTCAGTACCTCGACGGCACCACCGACATCACTCGCACCCTGTGGATTGGCAATCCTGCCCATATACCTGCTGAAGTCAAACACGATTATACTCTCGTTCTGAAGGGACACATAGCCCTTGCTAAAGCCCGTTTCCCCAAAGGCACACGCGGTAACCAACTCGACGTGCTCGCCCACCAGTTCATGTGGCAAGAAGGAATCACTTACGGACACGGAACAGGACACGGTGTGGGTCACTTCATGGGCTGCCATGAAGGTCCGGCAAATATCCGAACGGACAACAACACGAACCCCATCCAACTCGGCAATATCTTCTCCGACGAACCCGGTATCTATCGTGCTAACGAGTATGGCATCCGAATAGAGAATCTGGTAGTAACAAAAGAGGTTACAGGCGACAGGCTACAGGCGACAGGCTATAAGAGTACGGGAGAGACGTACTATGAGTTTGAGGCACTGACCCGCTGCCCGTACGACAAGAACCTCATGGATCTTGATATGCTCACCGAAGACGAGAAAGCGTGGATCAACGCCTACCACGCACAAGTATATAAAGACCTCGCACCTCGTTTGAACGCTGACGAGGCAGCATGGCTAAACGAACAATGCAAGGCATTGTGAGTGTAGAGTGTAGAGTGTAGAGTAGCCGTCTAGTTTGATAGTTTAGAGTTGAAAGTTTTTATAGTATATGCTTGAAGAGATATTAACAAAACAAGTTAAAGCCATTGTGAAAGACCTCTACGGAATAGAGGTCGAGGATAAAATGATTCAGTTGCAGAAGACCCGTCCCGAGTTTGAAGGCAACATAACCCTCGTGGTCTTCCCCTTCGTGAAAGCTGCTCGCAAAGCTCCTGCCGTAGTAGCAGAGGAAATTGGTCAAAGATTACAAAGCGGTCTTGTATCTAAATACAACGCCGTACAGGGTTTCCTCAATCTCACGATTGCGTCCGATTTCTGGCTCAGTCAGTTAGACGCTATCGCTAAGGACGATAATTACGGTCTGTTACCCAAGCGCAACCAACTGATGATGGTGGAGTACTCCTCCCCCAACACGAATAAACCCCTACACTTGGGTCACGTGCGCAATAACCTACTCGGTTACTCGATTGCCCAGATACAGAAAGCCTGCGGTTGGAGAGTGGTGAAGACCAATATCGTCAACGACCGCGGTATCCACATCTGCAAATCTATGCTCGCGTGGAAACTATTCGGCAACGGTGAGACTCCCGAATCGACAGGCAAGAAAGGTGACCACTTGATTGGTGACTACTATGTTCGTTTTGACAAAGAGTACAAAGCCCAAGTAGCCGAACTCATGTCCAAAGGCTTAGACGAGGACGCTGCCAAAGCGCAAGCTCCCCTCATGCAAGAGGCACAAGCTATGCTTCTCCAATGGGAACAAGGCGACCCCGAAGTGCGCCAGTTATGGGCACAGATGAACGGTTGGGTTTATGCCGGCTTCGACGAGACCTACAAAACCATGGGCGTTGATTTCGACAAGATTTACTACGAGTCCCAAACTTACCTCGAGGGCAAGTCCGAAGTGGAGAAAGGACTGGCTTCCGGCGCATTCTACCGCCGCGAGGATGGTAGTGTGTGGGCAGACCTAACCTCCAACGGATTGGACGAGAAACTGCTGCTCCGTAAGGACGGCACGTCCGTTTATATGACCCAAGACATAGGTACAGCCAAGATACGTTTCCAAGACTACCCCATTGACAAGATGGTTTATGTCGTGGGTAACGAACAAGAATACCATTTCCAAGTGCTCTCTATCCTCCTCGACCGCCTCGGTTTCCCGTTCGGTAAGGAGTTAGTGCACTTCTCCTACGGCATGGTTGAACTGCCTAACGGCAAGATGAAGAGCCGCGAAGGAACAGTAGTCGATGCCGACGACCTGATGGCAAAAATGATTGAAGACGCGCGCGAGATAAGTAAGGATAAGGTGAATACCCTACCCGACATCACCGAAGCGGAAGCCAACGAGATAGCCCGCAAAGTGGGACTGGGTGCCCTCAAGTACTTCATCCTCAAAGTCGATCCGAGAAAGAACATGCTCTTCAATCCCGCCGAGAGTATTGACTTTAACGGCAATACAGGTCCGTTCATTCAATATACCTACGCGCGTATTCAGTCTATTCTTAGAAAGTTTAAAGTTGAAAGTTTAAAGTTGAAAGAAGTTGATAAGTTTAATAGTTTAGAGTTGGAAGTGGAGAGTTTGAATGAGAAAGAGACACAACTCATTCAGCGTCTGGCTGAGTATCCAAATATCGTTAAGCAAGCCGGAGAGGATTTCTCGCCTGCCGTGATTGCCAACTACGCTTATGCCTTAGCCTGCGACTTCAACTCGTTCTATCACGACTATTCGATACTGAACGAAGAGAACGAAGCCGTTCGCGCTATGCGTATTCAACTCAGCGGTGTGGTAGCCAAAGTGTTAGAGAAAGCCATGAGCCTACTTGGCATCGAGATGCCGGAGAGGATGTAAGGAGAAAGGATGAAGGAGAAAGGATGAAGGAAAAAGGAGAAAGGAGAAAGGATGACAAATTCTGAAATACAAACGATTAAGCAACGATTTGGGATTATCGGCAATAATGCCCAACTCAATCGTGCTATCGAAGTAGCGGTACAAGTGGCCGTTACGGATCTGTCCGTTCTGGTAACCGGCGAGTCGGGTGTGGGTAAGGAGTTCTTCCCGCAAATCATTCACGCCAACTCAGCACGTAAGCACGGTCCGTACTTCGCCGTTAACTGCGGTGCTATCCCCGAAGGAACGATTGATAGTGAACTCTTTGGCCACGAGAAAGGTGCTTTCACCGATGCCAAAGCCGACCGTAAGGGTTATTTCGAGATAGCCAACGGCGGAACACTCTTCCTCGATGAAGTGGGCGAACTACCCCTCTCCACCCAAGTGAGACTACTGCGTGTCTTAGAGACCGGCGAATTCATTAAGATGGGTTCCAGTCAAGTACAGAAGACCAACGTTCGCGTAGTGGCAGCCACGAACTTAGATATGAAAACGGCTATACAAGAAGGACGTTTCCGCGAGGACCTCTACTACCGTTTGAACACAGTAGAAATCAAAGTGCCTGCTTTACGCGACAGACGGGAGGATATACCATTGCTCTTCCGTAAGTTCGCTGTCGATTTTAGCGACCGCTACCGCATGCCCGCTATTCGTCTCAACGAGGAGGCTAATCGGTTACTGCAATCGTACTACTGGAACGGTAACATAAGACAACTCAAGAACGTGGCAGAACAGATCTCTATCATTGAAACCAACCATGATATTAATGCCGAGACGCTGCGTAAGTATATACCCGAAACGGAAAAACAGAACGGAATAGCTTTGGTAGGGCACAAGATGAACGGCGATTCATTTATGAACGAGCGTGAGTTACTCTATAAGGTTCTTTTCGATATGAAACGCGACATGACCGAACTCAAAGCGCAATTCAATGAACTCAAAGCCGGAGCCGCCAACACGATGGTTCAATACCCTACTCCCCTACACCCCTACTCCTCTACTCCTAATAATGAGGACTACCAAATGGCTGACGAAGTGAGAGAGGAACCCGAAAAAACGATGGAGGAGATAGAGCGTGAACGCATAGCCGATGCTTTAGCGCATCATAAGGGCAACCGCAAGAAAGCGGCAGAGGAATTAGGTATGACGGAACGAACACTCTACCGACGTCTAAAGGAGTACGGGCTGTCATAGTTTAGAGTGGAGAGTTGAGAGTGTAAAGTAGCCTTCTAGTTTATAAGTTGAGAGTTAATGAAGAAAATATATTTAATATTAGTATTAGGGTTGCTCACGGGTTGTTCGATTTCGTATAAGTTTAACGGAGCGAGCATTGATTACAGCACCACCCACTCGATTGCGATTGCGGACTTTCCCAATAACGCAGCTTTGGTACATCCTCCCCTCAGTAACCAACTGAGTGAAGCCATCCGTGACCTCTATATCCGCCAAACGCGATTACAAGTCAATCGTAAAGGCGGCGATTTGGAGTTAGAGGGTGAGATCATTGGTTATGACCTTACTCCAATGGGTATATCCGCCAGCGGCTATTCGGCAGAAACCAAACTGACCCTCAGTATTCGTGTGAGATACACCAATAACATCAACCCCGATGAGAGTTTTGAAAAGACCTATTCGGCTTACCAAACCTTCGACTCCAGTCAGATGTTAACCGACGTGCAAGATGCCCTCTGCGAGACCATGGTTAAGGAGATTTCGGAGAGTATATACAACGATACAGTCGCAAAATGGTAAAAAAAGAGGGTATAATCTCAAAAAAGTAGAAATAAATTTGCACAATTAAAAAAAATATAGTAACTTTGCACGCTCAAATGAGTCGAAGTATGAATTGTTTAACTTTTTAAATTATAATTATGGATACAGCACTTACAATTATCCTCATCTTTCTTTCTATTCTTTTAATTGCTTTGGTTTTGTTCCAAAAAAGTAAAGGAGGAGGTTTAGCTTCCGGTTTTGCTAGCGGAAATCAGGTTTTAGGAGCTCCTAAAACGACTGAGTTTTTAGAAAAAGCCACTTGGACACTTGCTGCCCTTATTGTAGCATTAAGTATTATCGCTGTTGGTGTCTCTAAAGGGGAAAAAGAAGACCAACCCGTATCTAATCAAGGACAAACTCAAGAAATGCCTGTGGAAACAAATCAATCCGATGAGGGGGCATTACCACTCCCGTCTGATGATCAACCCGGCGAGAATGCTAAATAATAGATACCAAGGATATAAAACCTCAAGTATTAAAGCAAGCCAGAGAGAGACAGAAATGTCTCTCTTTTTTATGAGTTTATATTCTAACGGAAACTTAATCAGTATAATCGGAAAACAAAGTATTTGCAACACATTCGCCGCCACAACAACCATCCCCCAACGACGAATATCCCTATCCGTATAATGCGGGGCTTTTCCTGCCCAACGCATTCGTTGACGTAAGAACGCCCTCAACGACTCTTGCGGTTGAACGATAGCTTCATACTGCTTTTGGTCTTTGGCTACTATTCTCCAACCTCTGCGTTTGGCACTCTCCAAGAGAAACATATCATCTCCACTGGGTATCTCAAAATGCAAGTCATCCTTGGCTTCAAGCCATTTATCACGCCTAACAATAAGATTGGCTCCCGAACACATAATCGGGTGACCTGCCTTGGCAGTCATCATCGTCAATTCCTGAATAGCGGCATACTCAGCTTGCTGCAACCGACAAAGCAATGATCCCGAACCCGCAGCCATACGCAAAGGCAAGATAATAAGGTCAGCATTAAGGTCTGGAGTGGCAGACGGCGGCGTTATATCGTCATCTTGCAACCACACATAATCGGAAGTGGCTGCAGAAATGAGTTTCAAAAGGGCGTATTTCTTACCCTTCCCCTCATCGTTTATGCCTCGGCGTGGAATAATAACTTGCATTGTTCTTGCTTGAAATTAGGATAAGACTTATTCACGCAGTCTTCATCATCCACCTTATACCCTGCCACCATCGCCGCCATGGCTATACGATGGTCGTGCTCCGTCATGACCACTCCACCCTCCTGTGTAAGCAACATCGCCTCAACCGAAGCCACGCGGTCACTCTCCTTATAACGTAGGTTCTCTATTCCCGTCGCCTGTAACGCATAACCCAACACCTTACACGTCATCGCTACCGCCGGATAGAGATCGGGACAGGAAGAGAAGTCTATATTTAATGTTTGATGTTGGGTGTCTGGTGTTTGGTGTTTAGTACCTCGCACGCGTACGCCCGCGTTAGTATATAAGGTGTCCACACCCAATTGCTCAAAGATATCTGCTACTACCCTATCCCCTTGAACTGAGTCGCGACTCAGTCCTTGCATTTCTATCTCGCCTCCGTGAATAGCCACATACTCGTACCAGAAAGCGGCAGAAGACCAATCTTTTTCTGGTGTTTGGTATTTGGTGTCTGGTGTCTGGTAATCTTGAATAAGGGCACGTGTCATCGTTAGATAAGGAGAAGCGGGGGCATCGCACGGAATACCAATTAACTCCAATGCCGAAGCAAACTGCGAACTAACCCCATTGTGCATTGTGCATCGTGCATGGTGAATCTTTTGCCCTTTAATGTGCAGCGGTGGAAAACCCTCTTGACCGAGGTAGTCAATCTTAGCCCCAAACGTACGCAATGCCTCTACGAGCGGACCTATCGGGCGATGGTGCATCCTTTCGCATCCATCTAACACCACCTCACAACCAACAAGTTGCGCACAATAAGCCGTCAGGAAACGAAATGCAGTGCCGGCATTTCCCACATTCAGCGTCAGCGGTCCTACAGCAGCCAACGTTTCGTTGGCGCAGCGGTCTTGCAGGCGAAGCCGGTCAAGGGCTGCTTTGAGTAGCACCACATCCTGTGGCATAGCATCGGTGACCTCCATAAGGGGGTCACCGTGCATAGCCTGAAGAATGAGTATTCGATTGGCTATTGATTTCGATATGGGTAGTTCAATTAACACTCGGCAGATTAGAGTAATCACGCGAGTAACGCAGGTGTTGCTCTACATATCCTTCCGTGAAGTCAAGCGTGATGTCCGTTATATTACCCTGTTGGTCTTGCTTCACAACATAACGCGGATTAACAAATCCCTTATACGGAGCGAGGTCGAGTTTGGTATAACGCTCCAATATCTGCTGATGCAGTTCTTGGTTGACCTTAACGGCATATTGCTCTACGAGTGCCTTACCGGCTTCGTAATCGCCTTCGGAAGTGATACGTTGAATCTCTTTCAGCAATTCGCCATAGAGACGGCGCAATCCCTCATAATCGTTTACCTTTAAATAAGACTTACCGTCACGTTCGATAATCTCAACCTCTTTGTTAGTAGCGTGTTCATACACCCAATTAGCGATAAGAGCGCGGTCACGCATATGCGACTCCTCTATATCCTTACCGGGTTCGATACGAACGAGTTGGGTCATCAGACCATTCATCATTTGTTGATAATAACCGGCTTGATAAGCGTCCTTGGGCAGCAAACCGAGTTCAACGAGTTTATTGTCTGCCAGATAGTACAAACCAAACAAGTCGGCACGCGCCTCCTCAATAGTCGAAGCGTGCTCTTTAAGCGAGGTCTTACTAACGCCCGGCATGAGTTTACCCGAACCGTGTCCCACGCATTCATGCAAATCCGTGTGGAGGTCAGAGCAGATAACACCGTACTTGTCCATCAACTGACGAGTAGCCTCATCAATAACGAACTCCTCGTTGAAACCGTTTCCTTTGGCTGCCTCCGAATAAGCATGCGAGAGGTTATCAATACTAACGGACTTACTGCCATAATTAGCACGAATCCATGAAGCGTTAGGCAGGTTGATACCAATCGGCGTAGCCGGATAGCAATCGCCCGCAAGGATAGCGGCAGTAATAACCTTTGCCGTTACACCCTTCACTTCCTCCTTCTTGTACTTCGGGTCGGTGGTGGAGTGGTCTTCAAACCACTGTGCATTATCGGAGATAGCAGTCGTACGTTTGGTTGCCTCTAAGTCCTTGAAGTTAACCATTGACTCCCATGTACCGGTAACACCCAACGGGTCTTCATATGTCTCCGTGAAGCCGTTCACAAAATCAATACGACTATTGAGGTCTTTCACCCAAGCGATACAATAATCGTTGAAAGCCTTGAGGTCACCTGTCTTATTGAGTTCAATCATGTGCTCAATGGCCGTCTTCTGTTCCTCTGTCTCGGCATAAGGCAAGGCTTTCTCAAGCCAATAAACGACTTTCTCTAATGCCTCACCATAGAGACCACCTACCTTATAAGTACGCTCGTAGATATTGCCCTTTTCGTCCTTGCATAATTGGCTATTAAGACCTATCCACAGCGGTTCGGGCGAGTTATCCTCGTGCTCGGCATACCATTTCTCGGCTTCGGCTTGGGTAACGCCCTCACCGTAGTAGTTACCGGCAGAAGTGACGATGAGATCCACACCATCGGCTTGATTGAGTTTCTTTGCCATCAGTTCGGGAATGAACATAACATCTAACACCTCTTTGTCTAAGGTGCAGTTTGTTTGTGCCAAAGCGGCTTCAAACCACTCACGACTAAACTCGGGCAAGAACTTATCTGCCGAATAGTGGTGGTAGATACCGTTCGAGAACCACACGCGCTTGAGGTATTTCTCCATGAGCACAAACTCAGGATCACTCTTATCAGCGTAGTCCACATACACCTGCTCCAACGCACGGCGGATACGGAGGTTATAACGTCCGTTTTGGTCAAAGAGGATATCACGTCCTTGCAAAGCCGCCTCGCTTAAGTAGTAAACGAGAATCTTTTGGTTCAGGCTCAGTTGGTCAAACTCAGGCACCTTATAGCGCAATATCTCTAAATCATAAAATTTATCCACGGTGTATTCAAATTTCTGTTCTTTTTGACAAGCCATCAGTGCCATAGCAGCAATAGCGATAACCATTATTTTCTTCATATACTAAATTCGTTCTAATACGGTTTCAACAAGTTGTTTAATTCTCGGTTTATAGTCGGTGTTAGCCGCTTCTACCTTACGTTGCGCAATAACGCAACAAACGGTCATAGCTTTATGCCCCATCAACAGACTCAGACCCGCAATGCACGAACCCTCCATCTCGTAGTTCGTGATACGTTGTCCCTCATAACGGAAGTCTGTTATACGTTCATTGATATCCGGCACAGCAATCGGGCAACGGAGTACACGTCCTTGCGGACCGTAGAAACCGTTGGCAGCAATCGTGCAGCCACGTAACATATCCGTGCCGGCAATACGGTCAACTAATGCAGGATTAGCAGCCACCACGTAGGGGCGAGCGGCTTTGGCAGGATAATGAATAGCCTCTACTAAGGCGTTCTCAAAGCCGACATCGGCTACGCGGTCACGACCGTCATAGAAAGCCAACACGCCATCAAAACCGATGGACTTTTGGCTAACAAGGAACGAACCCAGCGGTATATCCTCTTGCATCGCGCCACAAGTACCTACCCTAACAATCTCAAGGGAACGCTTAGTTGCCTTCTCCTCTCGGGTCGTATAATCGACATTAGCGAGGGTGTCTATCTCGTTCATCACGATATCGCAGTTATCGGTACCTATACCCGTAGAGATACAAGAGATACGTTTGCCCTTATACTTACCGGTGATAGTGTGAAACTCGCGACTCTGTATGTCGCACTCGATACTGCCCTCGTCAAAGAACGAGGCTACCATATTAACGCGGTCTTGGTCGCCGACAAGGATAATCTTATCCGCCAAGAACTCAGGTTTGAGGTGTAAATGAAATGCGCTTCCGTCTGCATTGATAATCAGTTGGGAAGCCGGAAAGATTTTGCTCATGCTTCTCCTCCTCCAAAGGACATTGGGATAGTAGAACCGGGAGCCGGGGTGCCGGTCAGTTGGATCTTACCAAACTGGTTCTCGTATTTGCCGATATTATCCTGTAACGCAAAGAGCAGTTTCTTTGCATGCTCCGGGGTAAGAATAACACGC
Organism: Paludibacteraceae bacterium; assembly: GCA_024400115.1. Lineage (GTDB taxonomy): Bacteria > Bacteroidota > Bacteroidia > Bacteroidales > Paludibacteraceae > Colicola. The sequence continues at coordinate 25,824 of JAKSNF010000021.1, forward strand.
GACTTAACGTTAGCTTGTTTAATACCGGGCATCATTCGAACAAAGTCCAGCACGAACTCCGAAGACGAATGAGACACAATCACTAAGTTTGAGTAAACACCCTCGGCCACTTCCGGGGTTAAGTTAATGTTTAATTTGTTTTCTTCCATAGCTTTTTATATTAAATATTTTTTCACCACCTGTTTCCCTTATATTTCCACTTGGTTGCCATCAAGTACGCTTGCACCAAGGGCATTGTTATATCGTAGAACAATATCTCTATTCCCCACCTTGGGTGCTTCCACTCGCGTGTAGCGCTATTGATGAAAGCGAGCATTACAGCAAGTCTTACCCATAATACCACAAAGATTATGCCACACAGTAGCGGTCCACCAAGCACCAAACCCACGATGCTACTTGCATAAAACAGGCCACGTGTGAACGGTTCAATAAAGAGGTGCCACTTGGTTTGAGTTTTGTATAAGGGAGACACGCTCAAATGACGGCGTTTCTGCTCCACCCAACTCTTCCAATTCGTTTTAGCTTTTGACCATGTTACCGATTCTTGACTTGTCACCACTGCGGTATTCGTTTTATTTGCCACTTTATTAACAAACAAATCATCATCTCCTGCACGCGTCTCCATGAGATGACTAAACCCTCCCGATTCAAGGAAACAACTCTTGCGATAGGCGAGGTTACGCCCAACGCCCATGTAAGGCTGATGACGGAGCGCTGCCCCTAAAAAATGCAGAGCATTAAACTGCGTGTCGTACTGTATCCACTCATTGATGAACGAGTCTTCCTCAAAATAGGCACCGTAACCAATAACAATATCTATGTTTGGGTCACTAAAGCCACTCATCATCTGACTAATCCAATCGGGGGACTCGGGTCGGCAATCGGCATCCGTGAGTAATAAGTAATCGTATTTAGCCGCTTTGGCAGCAAGCGTGAGAGCTAATTTCTTAGTACTCATCACGCGAGCATTAACCGGAACAAAAGTGGTGCGTAACTTGAAGTCCTGCTTCATATAGCGAGCCAACACCTCTTCCGTATGGTCTATAGACCCATCGTTAACAACAATCACCTCATAAATAGGATAATCTTGCGAAAGAAGACTATGCAGATATTCCTCTAAATGCTCTTCCTCGTTCTTGGCACACACCACCACGGTTACAGGTGGTTGATCCCCTACTCCTCTACACCCTACTCCTCTACACCCCTTTCCTCTCACTGCTCCTACGTAATAGGCATAGTAAAAGACTTGGTACACCAAAGCGATGCCCAAAATCGCGATTATCAACCACTCAAACCAGTTAATATCAATAAACAAGTGCCACATTATCTACCCAAAGGACATTACCATCATGCCCAATGAAAGCTTCGTATCTACCGGACGAGATCATGAGTACCATATGCGTTGGTTCGGCATCACTATAACCCACCTCGTTGACATAGACCATGTCGCCTTTGCTGTTTTTAGTACGGAACTTATGTTGGTTCAGTCCTTCATAGTCTTGATAATCAGGTTGTTGCGTTATATCCCCATAACGAATAGGAATACGATGATCGTTCACCCATTCGGGAATATCGTTCCAAATACGTTCATAACCCGTAGCAACACGCTCGGCATATATCTTGCCCTTCTCTTCCCAACGACGCTGTAAATATACGTATATCTCTGCGCAGTCGCGCCCTTCACGCAGTTTAGGATTTGCCACAGCCTTGGCATAAGTCACTACGTTCTCGTCTGCCACTTTGGCCTTATAATCTAATTGCAGTGCTTTTGGATGTCCTGTAAATGGAACGCCGAAATCTACTACTCCGTAAGGATCATTAGCCGCCTTAAGCGGAATAGGCTCGTACGTCCAACCGAGGAAAATCGTTCCTGCTATCTGTACTTTAAGGTCTATACTAAGGGCTACCACCGGCTCTAATTTGCAATCCATTCGGGCACACCAACCGCTGTCACGACGCTCAGGACGAGTCGTTCCACTAACTTTGTCCAAGCCCAACACGCGTATATAAGCATTACTAACCGACCAAGGATTACCATTCTGACCATAATAGAACGGCTTAGCACCTAAAATAGTATCTGTCGGACCTATGGCATAAATCTTTTTGACTTTTCCACTGAAAACGTCAGATTCTTTAATCTTACGGACTACCCATTGTTCAAAATCACCAAAAGGAATGAGTTCAACTCTTTCTGTCTCTTGCGCCATCATACTCGAACAAGCGCAAATCATAAACAATACAAAAACATTAATTTTCTTCATAACTATAATTTATTAACTTGACTTATAACCAATGCTGCCATTGCTTCCACAATCGGAACTGCCCTCGGCACGAAACATATATCCGTCCTTAACGTAATCTCTCCACTTGTAGCCTGTAGTCCGTCCTTTTTCGCCTGTAGCCTCGTACTTGGCGTTGGTCTAAACACACATCTAAACGTAAGGGGTGTTCCATCGCTGATACCACCACTGATACCGCCACTGACGCCATTGATTTCAGAACCGAGTTTATCCACTCCCTCAAAACCGCTACCGTAATCAAAGCCCTTGCAACCATTAATACTCATTATTGCGTAGGCTAAATGGCTTTGCAGTTTATCAAAAATAGGTTCACCTATACCCACAGGCAATCCTGTAATCGTACAGGTAATGATTCCACCCACCGAATCGCCCTTTGCTGCCGCACGCTTAATCTCCTCATCAAAATGAGCAGGATTAACCTCCCTACCTATTTGTGCCACGTGGGCATGAATATGTATTCCTTTTTGTGCCAATACTTGTTTAGCCATCGCTCCTGCCACTACCCGACCTGCCGTCTCGCGAGCCGAAGCACGTCCTCCTCCGCGATGGTCACGAATGCCATATTTGAGTTGATACACGCGGTCAGCATGACCGGTGCGAAACGTATGACGAAAAACCTCATAGTCCTCGGGGCGTGCGTCCGTATTACGAATAAGGAACGCTATCGGCGTGCCCAATGTCTTACCTTCAAACACACCACTAAGCCATTCTACTTCATCCTTCTCACGCCTCGCCCGTGGCGAAGTACCATCCTCAATCCTCCTTCCTTCCTCCTTCATCCGCCTTCCTCCCCTTCGGTTGAGTTCCTCGCGAATCATGTCAAGGTCGATGGTCAGTCCGGCAGGCACGCCGTCAATCACTCCGCCGATAGCAACCGAGTGCGATTCACCAAAAGAGGTAAAACTAAAACTATTTCCAAACCGATTGGACATATTAACACAAAATGAGCTGCAAAGATACAAAAAAAAAAGTAAATGTACAAATATTTCGATAGAATCTATCTTTTTTTATTAATAAAAGATATTTCTTTTTCAAAATTATTGCATATGTCAAAAATTTTTGGTATCTTTGCAGCGTAAAATTGTTTTAATCATGAAAAAGTTCATTACTGTAACCTTTTTAGGTGTTTGTGCCATTTTAATGGCGAGTTGTGGCTCATCCACGTCTTCTGAATCCCAATCGGATTCGCAGTCGCAATCTCAAGCTCAAAGTGATTTACAACTCCCCTCTTATGAGGATGACGGAGTGTCTATTTTTGACTCCTATTCGGAAAATCAACTTAAAAAGTTGACACAAACAGATTCTAAGTTTGCCAATTTCTACAAACGCGCTTATCGCACCATATCCTCTAAAGAGTGGACTAAAGACCAAAAGAAAACCTTTGGTGACTTAACCTATCGTCGCTTGTATCATTATCAGAACTTACCTAATGACACAACCGTTTGGAAACCTTTCTATGCTGATTGGGAAAAGGAGTGGCGCGAACTTTACGGCTATTACTATTACGAAGGAGCCGATTCGGCAGCTGCTTATTGGAAGCAAGTGATTGATGAGCAAATCAATTCTTATGCCCAGATTGAACCGGAGGCTATTTTAGTGACCGGTGAGTTTGATTTCAGTTTGGAAACAGCCTATTGGAACTTCACCGTAACCCCAACTAAGGGCACTATCAATGAGATGTTTGCTGTTTTCTCCACCGGACTCATTGCCGATAACGGGCATAATTTTGACACCTACACTATCTATTCCTATGAAGAATTGATTCAACCCACTACCGTTCGCTCTCGTATTGGTAATCCCGATAACTGGAGGGATATCTCGATGGCGGATTACCTGAAAGATCACTGGGTAACGGTACAAGTTCGTGAGATTACTGTAGATGGTGTTAAGCATAATTTCAAGGAGCTCAATGTACCGGCAGGTATTGAGCGTCTTCTCATCGAGGATATACCGCTTCATCGTGACCAAACGGCTTATGAACTCAATCCCGATTTCGTAACGCTCAAGCGTTTCTTAGAGTTGAAGAAAAAGCAAGCAATAGAGCAATACGACCCCCTCGCTGCTATGTTCTTTGAGATGGTGTCGTTATAAGACGACTAATGGCTCATTACAAATTATACCTATTCGTCAATAGACTGACAATTAAACTGACAACGGCTGCCAATTTGGCAGTCGTTTGTTTTTTGGTACGCCTTTTGTACTCTTACAGCCAAAGCCGGTCCTACAACGAAGTGGTCAAATAAATATAAGCTATGAACAAGACAGAGAATTTAAACAAGTTCGCCATTAACTTATGCGAACGTGCCCAAGCGGGCAAACTCGACCCCGTCATCGGACGGGACGACGAGATAAGGCGCGTATTGCAAATACTATCGCGCCGAACGAAGAATAACCCTATCCTCATCGGTGAACCCGGTGTAGGTAAAACGGCTATTGCCGAAGGACTTGCCCACCGTATCATTCGCGGTGACGTGCCCGAGAACCTCAAGCGCAAACTCATTTACTCGCTGGATATGGGTGCCCTCGTTGCCGGTGCTAAGTACCAAGGCGAGTTCGAGGAGCGCCTCAAAGGCGTCATCAACGAAGTAGTCGAAGCCGCCGGCGAGATTATCCTTTTCATTGACGAGATACACGTACTCGTAGGTGCCGGCAAGAGTGCCGGAGCGATGGATGCCGCCAATATCCTCAAACCTGCCCTCGCACGAGGCGAACTGCGCGCTATCGGAGCCACCACGCTTGACGAGTATCAGAAGTACTTTGAGACGGACAAAGCCCTTGAACGCCGCTTCCAGAAAGTGATGGTAAGCGAACCCGACGAGGCGGCTACTATCTCTATTCTCCGCGGACTAAAAGAACGCTACGAGACACACCACCGCGTGCGTATTCAAGACGATGCTCTCATTGCCGCTGTCAGTCTATCCGCACGGTACATAACCGACCGTTTCCTGCCCGATAAAGCGATTGACCTCATCGACGAGGCGGCTGCTAAACTCAGACTCGAGGTCGATTCCGTTCCTGAAGTAATCGACGATATAGAACGCCAAATCAAGCAGTTGGAGATTGAAAGAGTGAGCCTCAAGAGGGAGGCTACAGGCGACAGGCAACAGGCGACAGGCGATAGGCTACAAGGTATTGAGAAGCAGTTAGAGGAGTTGAAGGCGAAAGATAAAGAACTGCGTGCACAATGGGATAAGGAGAAAGGCTATGTAACCACCATCCAGAACGAGAAAGCACGTATAGAGACAATGAAACACGAAGCCGAGGTTGCCGAACGCGAAGGTAATTACGAACAAGTGGCTAAGATACGCTACGAGTCTATTCCCGCTGCCGAAGCCACCATCAAAGCCGCCCAAGAACACCTCGTCTCTCAACCTCTTATCAAAGAGGAAGTCACCGGCGAGGACATCGCCGATATAGTGGCTCGTTGGACGGGTATTCCGGTCAGTAAGATGATGCAATCAGAGCGCAACAAACTGCTCCAATTGGAAACGGAACTGCACAAGCGCGTCATTGGTCAAGAGGAGGCTATCGAAGCCGTTAGTGACGCTATTCGTCGCTCTCGTGCGGGACTGCAAGACCCCAAACGTCCGATTGGTTCGTTTATCTTCTTAGGTACGACAGGCGTAGGTAAAACCGAACTGGCAAAAGCCTTAGCCGATTACCTGTTTGATGACGAGAATATGATTACGCGTATCGACATGAGCGAGTACCAAGAGAAGTTCTCCGCCACGCGTCTCATCGGAGCGCCTCCCGGATACGTGGGCTATGACGAGGGCGGTCAGTTGACAGAAGCTATTCGTCGCAAACCCTACTCCGTCATCCTCTTTGACGAGATAGAAAAAGCCCATCCCGATGTGTTCAATGTGCTCTTGCAACTATTAGACGATGGTCGTTTGACGGATAACAAGGGGCGTACCGTGAACTTCAAGAACACGCTTATTATCCTCACTTCTAACCTCACGGAGGAGCAATTGAGAGCGCAAGTAAGACCGGAGTTTATCAATCGCATAGACGATATTATTCGCTTCACAGAACTCAGTGAAGACGACATCCGCAAGGTAGTGGAATTACAGATTGGGCGCGTACACAAGATGCTGTTAGAGAACGGTATCGAACTGCGTGTAACGAAGGATGCTGTCGATTATATCGCTCATGAGGGTTATGATCCTGCTTTTGGTGCTCGTCCGGTCAAGAGAGCTTTGCAACGCTTGGTTCTCAACGAATTGAGTAAGTCTATTATTGCAGGGAAGGTAAACGGTCAACAGCCGGTTATTGTCGAGCTCCGCGATGGAGAGTTGCATTTCAAGAATTAAACATTATTCGGATAATGCAAATGTAATCTCATACGCTCTTGTTTTAGGTGTTCCGCAAAAGCCGCAGCCTCGGGTGAATCGGGGTGAAGCGGACGATGGTGCTCATCTAACCATAACTGGTGAAGCGGTTCCAACTGCTTGAGCGTATGGGGCTCGAAATAAGTAGCACAGAAACGCTCCCAAAGAATATCAACCGCCACCTGAGAGGGATGAACAAGGTCAGAGGCGTAAAAACGATAGTCACGAAGTTCGTCCAGCAGAAGCTCGTAAGATGGGAAATAGTTTATAGTTGAAAGTTGAATGTTTAATGTATCAACTGCTTGTAGGAGAATGCCCTTTGATATTTGGTTCTCATGAAGACCATCTTTCTTATGACGAATAGGCGAAACGGTAAAGATCCAACGCTTTTCGGCATAATGCTCTACGATAGGTTGCCACAGCGAGACAATCTCCTCTACCGTCAATCGGCGACGAATAAAGTCCGTAGCCGGACGCTTCTCGCAGTTATCGACAACGGCAGAAAGGCTTTTATCAACATAGACCCAAGCGGTGCCAAAAGTGATGATGATAACATCAGCTTGAGGGGCGTACTCGTCAATATGATGCGCAATAGAGACGGGGTTATAAAGCGTTCCTGTCGGATTAGCCGTAACACGGAGATAACACTCGCGCATCTTGTCCGCTATGCGGTCGGAGAAACACGAACCCAAAAGTAATATACGGTCCTCAAGACCAATCTTCCAAGTAGAGGGAGTTATATCAACGGGAGTAGTTAATGTCATATAGTGTAGAGTGGAGAGTTTAGAGTGTAGAGTAGCCGTCTAGTGATATAGTTTATAGTTTAGAGTTGATAGTTGAGTAAAGAGAGGTTGCCGTTTTCGTCCAAGGCGGCATAAGTTCCTTGGCGGAAGAGGTCTCCTAATATGACCACACGTGTGCGAGCACTAATCTGCAAGTCCAATTCGATATGGCGATGACCGAAAATGAAGTAATCCACTTCGTGGGTCTTACTGTATTCTTTAGCAAACTGCACCAACGCTTCGTTGGCTTCGCCCTTATACTCCGTTGGTTCTACCATCTCGCGACGACGTGACTTAGCTGCCCACGAGAAACCGATAGCGTCCCCCACACACGGAGGCACCAAGCGGAAAAAGAACTGCGCCACACGGCAGTGGAAGAAACGGCGCAACCATTGGTAGTGGTTCTCCCAACAGAACTCGTCGCCATGAGCAAGGAAACAGACCACTTCGTTGAATGACCGCTGCGCTGTAAGACCCGCTGACGCTGCTGCGTCTGAAAGACCGCTTCGCTGAAAGACGGTAGTAAGAGGTTTTTTATGGATAATAGCACCGGTCATTTGGGCGAGTTGACCAAACGTCCAAAGGTCGTGATTACCCGTGAAGAAATGCACCTCAATGCCACGGTCGGTAAGGGAACGGAGTTCGTTTAAGAACGAACCAAAACGATGTTGTTTGGAACGTGTAGGCCAGAAATACTCGAACCAGAAGTCGAAGATGTCACCCATCAGATAGATAGCGGTGGCATCTTTGCTGAGTGTCTCCAACAAAGTCACTATCTTGTCTTGGTGATTACGTGCATCTGGCAACGCCTTCGAGCCTAAGTGTATGTCGCTTAAAAAATAGACCATGATTATTTACGATTTATTATTTTTCTTTTAATTATTTATCTCTCGCATATTAACACTTATTCCTTAGTTTTTTTCTCCCGCAGATGACGCAGATTTTACAGATTTTTTTATCTCCCGCTCACTCGCGTTGCTCGTTATTTCGCTCGCTACGCTATTTCGCCTCATCGCAATAGCCTCGCTTTATGCTTTTATTCCGGGCGGTTACGCACGCCCTACCCCCGTCGAAGCAACCTCACAACGATTGGAAATCCAGTAGGTTCCCAATGGGATGTTTCGGTAGCTTCTCCTTAATTACGCAGATAAGATACATTTCGTTTTCCTTCCTTTTGTACACAAATAATAATGTAGCGTAATTGAGGAGGGCTGGCTTGCAAATTACATGAGGAACCCACCGGATTGCTCATCATTTTGCTAGCCTGACCGACGGGCAAAGCGTGTGCTTTAGCCACGCGGAATGAACTAAATAAGCGCGGGTTTTAGCCATGGCGGCTAATAGCCGAAGGCGTGCGTAATAGCGGACCACTGTCCGCGAGCGGGAGACAACTTACTCATTTAGCAATATAGCGGTGTGACAAGCTACGACAGCGGCGGTTTCGGTGCGGAGGCGACTATTACCCAAACTGACGGGCACATAGCCGTTCTTCAACGCCAAATCAATCTCCGCTTCGCTAAAATCCCCTTCGGGACCGATCAGTATCGTGATAGAGTTTAGAGTGGAGAGTTTAGAGTGGAGAGTTATCTCGTCTTTGAGTTCGCGCTTGTCTTGCTCGTAACAGTGAGCGATATATAGACCGCCCTGCGGGCTACAAGACCGTCCTGCGGACTGAAGGACCGCGTCGCTGAAAGACCGCTTCGCTGAATGATTTTGGATGAAATCATCAAACGGAGTTAAGTCGTTAACGACCGGCAGATAAGGGGTAAGGGACTGCTTAGCCGCGGAGAGAACAATCTTCTCCAAGCGGTCAAGGCGTAGCGTCTTACGCTCGCTAAAACGGCAGAGCAAAGGCGTTATCTCATCTACACCTATCTCGGTACATTTCTCAATAGCCCACTCCAATCGCTCTATGTTTTTCGTAGGAGCAATGGCTATGTGCAGATGGAAATGGTGATGAGGCTCTTGCTTTTGGGAAGAGATAATCTCAAACTCACAATGTTTAGGGTGCGGGTTCGTGATACGCGCCGTATAGGTAGTGCCACGTCCGTCAGTAAGCAGGATCTCGTCGCCACGGTCGTACCTCAGTACGCGAACACAGTGCTGCGACTCTTCTTCAGAGAGGGTGTGTGACGTGGCAATATCAGGGGTATAAAAGAGATACATATTATTCGTATTTCATTACTTGTGATGGGGATATTCTGGATATGATTGTTGCCGGTAAGAGCAATATCAACACGGATATAACAAGGAAGAGTACATTGAGCACCATGATCCACCACCACGGGAAGGCAATGGGCACAAAGGGTACATAGTACGAAGCCGAGTCAAGGGGTATGAGGTGGGTATAGTACTGTAATGCACACAGTCCGAGCCCGAGGGCATTACCTATCAGCATACCTCGTGTGATAAGTCGTGCCGCCTGCTTAATAAAGATCGTTTTTACAAAGCGGTTATTGGCCCCTAAGGCTTTGAGTGTGCCGATGAGTTGAACACTATTCAAGATAAGAATAATCAGTCCGGAGATGATGGCAAAGCCGGAGACGGCTAACATAAGGAAGATAATGACAAGCACATTCATATCCAGCAAATCGAGCCACGCAAAGATCTGCGGATTGAGTTGTTGCAGGTTTTGGGTGTAAAGGGCATTGCCGTCTGCATCTAACCGATTAGCGGTAGCAAAATAGACCTCGTCCGAAGCGGCATAGAGGTGACTGAGGTCGTCTATCCATATATCAATGCCGGAGGCTTGGTTTTCTTTCCACTTATTCAGCCCCTGAATGAGTACGGGAGACGCCATAACAAAGAGGTTATCGTATTCCGAAACGCCGGTCTCGTATATGCCGACGAGTTGCAGTTTGCGCACCTGAACGGAAGAACCGATAAAGTACGCGTACACCACATCGGATAGGTTCAGTCCTAATTTGCGAGCAAGTAAAGCGGACACTATCACTTGGTTGTTTTGTTCGGGTAGGTGTCCTTCCTTGAGGTTTTGCTCAAAATAAGTCCAATGAGTAGTTGCCTTGATAACAACGCCCGAATAATCGGTTTCCGACTTGATAACCCCGGGTTTGGTATAGAACGGGGAGACGGTAGTAACATACGGCAAGGACGATAGTTTAGCGAGTAACGAGTCACTCACCGCAACGGGTAACATCTCGAAAGTGTTATTATTATCGTAATTAACGACTTCTATATGCGAACCAAAACCGGCTACTTGAGAAGCCACCGTGTCCTTAAAACCGATAACCACACAGACAGTGACAATCATCACCATGATACCGATAATGAGTCCTATGAGAGCTACCTTAACGGCGGGTTTAACGGCTCCACGACGAGAAGACGACGCATAATAGAGTCTATGGGCAATATAAGAAGTGGCGTTTGGCACGGTTTTTGTTTTTATAGTGATGTTTTGTTGTTTTTTGTCATCATTAACCTTATGAAAAAACTATTTCTATTCTTATTATCGGTCCTTGCGGTCGGTTGGGTTCAGGCGCAAGACGTTCAAGACCGTCGTCCCTCGGCAGAAGAGCAAGCTCTCAAGCAAACCGAAATGATTGTGCGCGAACTTCGCATAGATGATTCGGTTCAGTATCATCAGTTATTTGACATGCATCTGCGTTATGCTCGCCAGTACGAGGATGGTTGCACGCGTGCTCAGTGGTTAGACAAGATGGAGTCTATGAACAAGGACCTTCAAACAATCTTAACCCCGGAGCAGTACGAGGCTTTCATGAACAAGCAGGTGCAGGAGGGACCTCATGGTCCGAGACCTCAAGTGGGGCGGTTTGGTTATCGTCCGGAAGGGGCGGCAAGACCCGTTTCAGTCCCACAAAGAGAACAAGAGCAACCGTAGCTCCAACCACTAATCCTCCTATTATATCTCCCGGGTAATGCACCCCGAGGTACATGCGGCTATAACAATTGAGAGCCACCCAAACCATCAGCGGTAACGTGACGGAGAGGTGAACTCTTTTTTTATTGTCTGATGTATAAGCCCAAAAGAGGGAGAAGGACAGCGCACACGCCATTGTGTTCGCTGCATGGGAGGAGACAAAACCATATTGTCCCCCCGTATAACCGTTCACAAGGTGAATCAGCCCCGCCAGTGCCGGCTCGTGCGTTGGGCGAAGGCGGCAAACGGCATGCTTAATAATGCCCGACGATATAAAGTCCGCCAATCCCGCCGAACCGGCTACCGCCACGATGACTATCAGCGCCATCAGCCATCCCCGCTTCTTGCAACGGATAAAGATGAGGGTGATGAGGAGGGCGTATAGTGGCAACCACGTGAGTTTGCCGCTGATAATCCACATCAGCGTATCCGCCCACGGGGCGTGGCAACCATTGATAGCCAATAGCCACTGTTGATCTATATGTATCAGTTCTTCGAACATACTACATTATCTGTTTTTTCTCTCCTTCTCTGCCTCGTCGGAGCGTCTTGTCGCCCCTGATTTTTCGGGGCCCCCGCAAAGTACCACTTTGTGGGGAGAGGAGCAATCGCGGGTACTACATGCCGAACCGTAGGTTTGTCATCGTACCAAGCGAATTGCGACGAGGGGCGCTCCCTCTCGCCTATAGGTACGGCCTTTTTTTCGTCCGCGCCCTTCGGTCGCTGACCGTACTCGTTTCTTGTTTCTCGTTTCTCGTTTCTTGTTTCTCGTTTCTCGTTTCTCGTTTCTTGTTTCTCGTTTCTTGTTTCTCGTTTCTTGCTTCCTACTGCCGCATCTGCGGAATAGTTCTCCAATAATTTATTATTGTGTTGGCAACAACACGGGATGTGAGTTTACGAACATTCCTTTTTTTAGTTCTTCTTTTTTGGTAGTGGGAGTTTACTCACAACTAACGAAAAAAAGAAATAAAAAAATAATAAATTATAAGACCATCTGTGTTTTCTGCGTTTTCAGCGAGAGATTAAAATCTGTGCAATCTGTGAGAGATTTCAATCTACATAAAGCCAAGTTCGAGTTTGGCCTCATCGGACATCATATCCTTAGTCCACTCGGGTTCAAAAACGATATTAACCGTCACTTTCTCTATCCCCTCCACGCTCTCTACTTTCTGTTTTATATCCTCCACGAGGAAATCCGCCGCCGGACACGAGGGAGCAGTGAGGGTCATATCAATGATACATTCGGAACCATTAATGTCTATACGATAAATCAGACCGAGGTCATAAACGTTCACCGGTATCTCGGGATCAAAGACCGTCTTGAGCATGCGCAAGACCTCTTCTTCCTTATTTAAAAACTCGTTTTGCATAGGATTATTGAGTCAACAATCATAATCGAGTGCAAAAGTACTGCTTTTTTTTGATATATGCAAGAAAAAAGTGCGACTTTTAACAAAATCACCATTATAAAGGCATTGTAGGAAGCGTAAGATGAAAAAAAAGAATCCTATGCCGTTTTTGGAAAAAATGGCGTAAAATATAAAAGGGATGTCTTATCCTGAAATAAGTAGACACTAAAAAGTCTACAAAATGTATCAAAGAG
>JAKSNF010000022.1 GCA_024400115.1 Paludibacteraceae bacterium
CATCTTGTAAGGCTTGATTGACGTGAGCCCTACCGAAGGATAGGGCGGTAAAATAAAAAATAAAGCGAGGATATTGCGATGGAGCGAAATATAGCGTAATAACGAGCAAAGCGAGTGAGCGGGAGATAAAAGAAACAAGATACTATAAACTAATAAATAACATGCTATACAATTTATTTACGTATTTAAGCGAAATGCCCGGAGCGAGGTTGATGACTTATATCTCGTTCAGAGCCATCTTAGCAGGCGTCATTGCCCTGCTCATCAGTGTCTTTTTCGGAGATTGGTTCATTAACCTACTCCATCGTAAGAACATCTCCGAAACGCAACGCGACGAGAAGACCGACCCCTTTAATGTGAGCAAGAAAGGCGTTCCTACGATGGGCGGCATCGTTATCCTGTGCAGTATCATCGTACCCAGTCTGCTCTTTGGCCGTCTGAACAACGTCTATATGCTGCTTATGCTTATCACCACCGTTCTGTTAGGAGCTATCGGTTTTGCGGACGACTATATCAAGACTTTCAAGCATAACAAAGACGGACTCAACGGCTGGGTGAAGATTGCCGGACAAGTGGCATTAGGTCTTATCGTGGGTTTGACCCTTCGTTTCTGCCCCATGGCAACGATGAACGAAACGGTTAATGTCCGCACCGAGAACAATATCGAATACGTGGAGAAATCACCCAATGTCAAATCCACGCAAACGACTATTCCCTTCGTTAAGAACCATAACTGCAACTACGCCGACCTCTTCCGTTGGTTAGGCGAACCGAATATGTACCGTGCAGGTTGGATCTTCTTTGTTATCCTCACCATCCTCGTTGTGGCTGCCGTGAGCAACGGAGCTAACCTCAACGACGGTTTAGACGGCATGTGTGCCGGCAATTCGGCGATTATAGGCATTGCGCTTTTAGTGCTTGCTTACGTGAGCGGTAGCACCGTCTGGGCAGATTATTTTGACGTTATGTATATCCCCGGCAGCGAGGAACTGGTGGTCTTCTTAGCCGCTTTTGTGGGAGCACTGATTGGTTTCATCTGGTGGAATGGTTTCCCTGCACAGATCTTCATGGGCGACACAGGTTCACTGGCTATCGGCGGTATCATTGGTGTTTGCGCCGTGATGATACACAAAGAGTTGCTGTTGCCTATCCTCTGCGGTGTTTTCCTTATGGAGAGTGTCAGCGTTATTCTGCAAACACAAGTGTATAAGTTCGGCAAACGCTTCGGCAAACATATACGTGTGTGGAAACGCGCTCCCTTCCACGATCAATTCCGCACCAGCGTGGATCTCGTTCTCAAGAACGACCCCACCTGTAAGATTATCTTCAAGGGACGCCAACACCTTGATCACGAGACGAAGATTGTGTTACGCTTCTGTATCGTAACCCTCATCCTCGCCGCATTTACCATTTTGACATTGAAGATAAGATAATATGAAACGATTAGTTATATTAGGAGCAGGCGAGAGTGGTACGGGTGCCGCTATCTTAGCCAAAGAGAAAGGGTTTGACGTGTTCGTTAGCGACATGGGCGAGATACAAAGTCCTTATCGTGCCCTACTCGATCAACACGGCATCACGTGGGAAGACGGACACCACACGGAGTCCCTTATCCTCAATGCTGATGAGGTAGTTAAGAGTCCGGGTATTCCGTTAACGGCTCCCCTCATCGTCAAACTGCAAGAACAGGGCACGCCTATCATCTCTGAGATTGAGTTTGCGGCACGTTATACGCAGGCTAAGATGATCTGTATCACCGGTAGTAACGGCAAGACAACCACCACTACCCTTATCTACGAGATTCTTCGTAAGGCAGGGCTCAATGTCGGTTTAGCAGGAAACATAGGCAACTCGCTGGCACTGCAAGTAGCCCACGAGGACCACGATTATTACGTTATCGAACTCAGTTCCTTCCAACTCGATAATATGTACGATTTCCGCGCTAATATCGCCATCTTGATGAACATAACGCCCGACCACTTAGACCGTTACGATTTCGAGTTCCAGAACTATGTCAATGCTAAGTTCCGTATCACGCAGAACCAGACGAAGGATGATGCCTTCATCTATTGGTCACAAGACCCTGTCATTGACCGCGAACTGAAGAAACTCAATATCGGTGCCACCCTCTACCCCTTCGGCGGAAGCGAGGACACGGGCAACGCCGCTTTTATTCGCGGTAACGACCTTATCGTCAATGCCGACACCACACAAGCACCTCTAACGATTGGTATCAACGAGATTGGCATTCAGGGCAAGCATAACCAACTCAACTCGATGGCAGCCTCTATTGCGGCACAGATCTTACATATTCAGAATAAGGTCATTCGCGATGCCCTCGTCGATTTTAAGGGTGTGGAGCACCGAATGCAGTATGTCACCACCGTGCGTGGAGTGCGTTATATCAATGACTCCAAAGCCACTAACGTAGATTCCTGCTGGTACGCCCTCGAAGCTATGACTACGCCTACCGTCCTTATCCTCGGAGGAAAGGATAAAGGCAATGACTATAACGCTATATTAGACCTCGTTAAGCAGAAATGTACTACCCTTATTTTTATGGGACTACATAACGAGAAACTGATTGATTTCTTTGGCTCAACGGGTATTCCTTATGTCTCTACCGATAACCTCCACGACGCCGTTCAAGCAGCTTATAACGCCGCCAAAGAGGGGGACACAGTACTATTATCACCTTGCTGCGCCAGTTTTGATTTATTCCACTCCTACGAAGACCGTGGGGAACAATTTATGAAAGCATGTCGAAACTTATAAACTTCAATAACAAATATATCGACAAGACCTTCTGGGTATTGTTTATCGCTCTTGTCGTAGTGGCCATCATTGCGCTTTTCTCTGCGTCCAGCACCTTGGTTTATGAGGAGCATTCGGCTATCGGACCCATTGGACAACAGATCATCTTCCTTCTCATCGGATTGGTGGTGGCTTGGTTTATACAATTCATCCCCAGCATATACATTCGGATGGGCGGTTATATCGTCTTGCTTTTCTCGCTGTTGTGTATGTACATCATGCTTATTCCCGGCAACCCGTTTGTAGTCTTCCATAACGAAGCGGGGCGATGGTTTAATCTCTTTGGTTTTGTCTTCCAACCTTCCGAATTAGCTAAACTCAGCCTCGTCATTGTGGTAGCCGACATGCTCTCGCGTATTCACACGGAGGAGGATAAAAAGAAATATTTCTGGTGGACCTTTGGAGTAACGGCAGTCACTGTTCTCCCTATTCTGACCAATAACCTCTCCACCGCCATGCTCCTTTCGGGTATCGTCTTTATTATGTGGTTCCTTGCGCGAATATCGTATAAATACTTAGGTATCGTGATGGGAAGTGCTATCGCCGTGCTCGTACTGGGATACTGTATTGTTGAGTTTGCTTATGTCAAACCGAAGCGAGAAATGCATGGTCCGTTAGAGCGTGCCACGACTTGGGTTGGCCGTATCGACGATATGTTCGCCGAACACGAAGATGACGCTAAGTTCGAACTCAATAACGATAACTACCAACGCTCCATAGCCAAAGTGGCTATCGCTCGCGGAGGTATAACGCCTTTCGGCGTAGGACCGGGCAATAGTAAGGAACGCGACTTCCTACCGCTTGCTTTTGCCGATTATATCTTTGCTATCATCGTCGAAGAGACGGGACTGATGGGAGCCATCGGACTTATCTTCCTTTACATGGCTATTCTCTTCAGGGCGTGCCTCACGTCTAACCGATTTAACGATTACTCGTCCATGATTATGGTCATGGGACTGGCGCTCACGATTACCTGTCAAGCCCTTATATCCATGGCGGTAGCGGTAGGTATTGGTCCCGTTACGGGTCAGCCCTTGCCGCTTATCTCCCGAGGCGGAACAAGTGTGCTCATCACGAGTATTTATTTTGGCGTGATGATGTGCGTCAGTCGCGAACAGAAACAACTCAGCGAGCAGCAGAAGTCTGTCCTCAACGAGTCCAAAGACGATGTCCCCGACATTGTGTTAGAATAAACTCTACACTAATATGAGATATCTAATCAGCGGTGGTGGCACCGGAGGCCACATTTTTCCGGCAGTTAGTATAGCTAACGCCTTAAAAGAATTAGACCCCGAAGCACAGATTCTGTTCGTCGGAGCCTTAGGTCGAATGGAAATGGAACGCGTTCCTCAAGCGGGATACGACATTGTCGGTCTGCCCGTTAGGGGCTTTAATCGCGCCCAACCGTGGAAGAACATCAGCGTCGTGATAGACCTTATACGCTCTATGCGCCAAGCCAAAAAGATTATACGTGACTTCCGCCCCGACGTGGGCGTAGGCGTGGGCGGTTATGCCAGCGGTGCTGCCATGAAAGTGGCGGCTAAGATGGGAATACCTATTCTCCTACAGGAGCAGAACGGCTTTGCCGGCGTAACCAATAAACTACTCAAAGACGATGCGCAGAAGATCTGCGTAGCGTACGAGAATATGGAGCGTTTCTTCCCTAAGGACAAGATCATCCTCACCGGTAACCCCGTTCGCCAGAACCTCACCGGAGGAACCAAAGCCGATGCTTTAACCTATATTAGTAAAGAGTTCCAAAAAGAATTCTCTACGGACAAAAAAACGCTCCTCATTATCGGAGGTTCACTCGGTGCAAGAACGATTAACAACAGCCTTTTGGATGGTTTACAGTCTTTACTTGATGCTGATATCCAAGTTATTTGGCAAACGGGTAAAATCTATTACGACAAAATAAAAGAACAAACGGCAGATGTAAGTACAACGCACAAGGGGCTTGTTATTACTCCTTTCATTAGCAATATGCCGGATGTCTATGCCTTATCTGACTTGGTTATCTCGCGTGCCGGAGCGTCCTCTATCTCCGAACTGTGTCTGCTCGGCAAACCCGCCATCCTTGTACCCTCACCTAATGTGGCAGAGGACCACCAGACGCACAACGCTATGGCATTGGTGAACAAAGATGCGGCTGTGCTGGTGAAGGACAGCGAAGCCAAAGAGCAACTCGTTTCTACCGCTCTCCAACTCATGCGAGACGATGAGCGACTGAAGAGTTTGCACACGAATGTGCTCACTTTAGCACAAAAAGACTCGGCAACGCGAATAGCCCAAGAAGTAATGAAACTGTGTCGCCGATGAGTTATCTCAAGAATCTGGCTCAGACGTTTGCTCGCGAGGTAGGTGATAACCTCCAACATTACGTTTTTGTTTTCCCTAACCAACGTGCGGGACTCTTCTTCCGTCGTGATTTGGCTTTAGCCTTGGGGCGACCTACCCTCTCGCCTCAGATTATGACCATTAACGACTGTTTCTATAGTCTGACCGATACGCAACCGGCTGACCCTATCGATCTGTTGTTGCGTGTAGCACGTATTCATAACGAGATACGCGAGGAGCAGCACCTCGAACCCGAAGACTTGGATAAGTTCCTCTTTTGGGGTAAGATGTTACTTGGTGACTTTAACGAGATTGATAATCATCTTGTGTCGGATGTGCGCAAGTTCTTTGACAATATCCGCGACCTCCACTCCATAGACAGTCACTTCACCATCCACCATCCACAATCCACCGATTGGGAAGCCACCCTTCCCCTCTACGAGCTCTACACGCGTCTCCAATCGGAGCTCCGTGCCGAAGGCCTTGCTTACGACGGCATGCTCCACCGCGAAGTCATCGAGCATCTTTCAGCCGAAGGCGGTCTTACAGCCGAAGGCGGTCTTACAGGCGAAGGCGGTCTTACATCTAAGACCTACGTCTTCATCGGCTTCAACGCCCTTACAACGAGTGAGGAGCAACTGATGCTCTATTTCAAGGAGCATGGTCAGGCGGACTTTTATTTTGATTACTCCGACCCGTTGGTGACGGATAAGAACAACCGCGCCTCCCTCTTTATGGAGCACAATCGTTCCCTCTTCCCCTCCAAATACGATATTTTAGGCGACAGGACGGCAGCAAGCTGCCTACAGGTTAGAGGCAAGGACCTCGCCTGTAGCGAAGCGTCCACTAACCACTCATCTGTAGCGAAGCGTCCTATCAGCCCCCAATACCACTACATAGAAGTCTCCTCTACCGTCGCTGAGGCGCAAGAGGTACACCGTATCCTCGAGAGTCTCTCTACCAAAGGCGAAATATCGGAGTCGCCGGAGCGACCAGCCGAAGGCGGTCTTACAAGAACCGCCGTTGTCTTGCCGGACGAGCGGTTGCTTATTCCTTTGTTGCACACCTTGCCCGAGTCAATAGACAAGGTTAATGTGACGATGGGTTATCCTCTGTCGGCTACGCCCACCTATGCGCTTATCAGCCTCATTACGGATCTACAACAGCGTATGACGGACGCCGGTTTCTATCATAAGGACGTGACGGCTATTCTCTCGCACCCTTATGTTCATCGTTTAGCGCCCGAAGCGTGCGATGCTATCAAGCAGGATATAGTTAAGCGCAATCGCATTTACGTAGATGCGGCTACGTTTGAGAAGGACGAGTATTTATCGCTTCTTTTCTCCACCGAACCGAATACGTGGCGGGGTATATTAAATCACTTCCCCGAAGACGCTTCGGAAGCCGTCTATCGTGTACAAACGGTTCTCAACCGAATAGATAAGTATTTAGGAGAAGGGTTAGAGGACGGCGCAGAGCACCTACAAGTTAGAGGCGATATTTCTTTAAACTTTAAACTTTCAACTCTAAACTTAATGCTATCGTCTGAAACGATAGCGTACACAGGTGAACCCTTAGAGGGCTTGCAGGTGATGGGTATATTAGAGACGCGTGCCTTGGACTTTGACAATATCATCTTGACGGGCTTTAATGACGACCTTTATCCCGGAAACAGTATCACGAATAGTTTCATTCCGTACGATGTCAGGTGTGAGTACCATTTGCCCACGGTGGAGCGTAAGGACGCTATTTTTGCTTATAATTTCTATCGCATGATTGGTTACGCCAAGCAGGTGTGGTTCATAGCCAACACACGTGCCGACGAGCAGCACTCGGGCGAACCCAGTCGTTTCCTCTATCAGTTGCAATACCAGTTTGGCAAAACAATCAACCACATCGTCGTACAAGATAGTCTTACAGCCAAAGGCGGAATATCGGAGTCGCCGGAGCGACCAGCGCAGCGGTCTTACAGCGATAGCGGTCTTACAGGCGAAGCCGGTCTTTCAGCAGCCAACGTCTCGTTGGCGCAGCACTCTTTCACCCCTTCGGGCTTGAACACCTACCTCCGTTGTCCAAGGCTATATTATTGGCAGTATATTCAAGGCTTGCGTGAACCCGAGCAGGTGCATGAGGATGTAGATCCGCGCGAATTAGGAACGCAGTTGCATTTACTCTTGCAGAATTTTTACGAACCTTTCTGTGGTAAGACCGTCATGAAGGAGGATATAGAGAAGATGTTGGAGAAGATAGGTGAGAGGTTAGAGGACGGCAGCAGAGCTGCCTACTGGTTAGAGGCAAGAACCTCGCCTGTAGCGAAGCGTCCACTAACCTGTAGCGAAGCGTCCACTAACCACAACAGCTCTGCTGTCCTCACCGAATACGCTCGTCTCATCTTGGAGCGCGACCTTGCTTTAGCGCCCTTCACCTATATCGCCACCGAACAGCCTCGGCAAATGGATTTAACCTTAGCGGACGGCGCTGTCGTCACCCTCAAGGGCACCATCGACCGTGTAGATAGCGGTCCTACAGGCGAAGCCGGTCTTTCAGGGCGCAGCCCGGTCTTACAGCACAGCGGTCAGCCTATCCGCATCGTCGATTACAAGACAGGCGGAGCCAAGTTAGAGTTCTCGTCTATCGCTTCGCTCTTTGACCCCGCGGACGCCTATCGTAACTCGTATGCCTTGCAGACTATTCTTTATTCTATTCTGTATGAAAACGCTTTGCCCCACTCCGATGGCTCGAGTACCGATGGTAGGGTGATTGAACCGCATATTTACGGCGTACGTTTATTAGCGCAAGGCGCAGAGACGGCGGTTCATCAGAAGGGTCAAGAGGTAGTTGATGTAGCCGCTATTAAGGATGAGTTCATGGGTCATATCAGCCGACTGATTAGCGAGATTCGTAACCCCGAGAACACCTTCCCGTGTACAGAGGACACTTTCAACAAGTGCTCATCATGTCCTTTTGCCCCCCTTTGCGATAAATAAAACACAACAAAAACACGAGAGAAATAGCATAAAATCAACAAATAATTTGTTTATTTCAGAAAAAAGCAGTATCTTTGCAGTCCAAATTGATATTATCGGTAAAAACTAACTATTTACAACTAATATGAGAAACAAAATTAATCGTGCCCTTGTGGCTAAGAAAAAAGTATTTTTGGCACTGATGGCTATTGCCGCCATCGCACTCACGGGATGCAAAGACAACAACAAACCCCAACTGAAGGGTAGGAACTTAGTCGTTTATGGTAAGATTTACACTGCCGAAAACAACGCTATCGCAGATGCTTTTGTAGTAGAAGATGGTAAATTCGTGTACGTTGGCAACGCTGCCGGAGCAAAAGCATATGAGAAGGAAGGTTTCCAAGTGATTGACTATACGGGTAAGGGTCTCGTTATCCCGGGGTGTACCGAAGGGCACGGACACTTCGTCGGCATTGACGCTATAGCCCGTATGCTGCCCGGTTTTAGAGCATCTTACCAAGACTTAGTTACTACGATTATTCCTAACAAGATGAAGGACAACCCGGGTCCCTTCCTCTCTTTTGGTTGGGCAACATTAGACGTGGTTAAATTCAGTACCAATGACTACGCCTCCGAGATTGAGAAAGTGTCGAACGGCAATCCTGCGATAATGATGGATAGCGGCGGACATAGTGCCGTATGCAACAGAACGGCACTGAAGAAAGCAGGACTGATTGATGAGGACGGACATAAAATCAAAGATGTTCGTGGAGGAGAGGTTATCACCATTTTGGACGATAACAGTAATCCCACTAATATCGCCAGCGGATTTCTCACTGATGAAGCTGTAATGTACGTTCTTGAACAAAGTTTTGGTGCTCCGTTAGACGAAGCCGGATACCTTCAGGCATGCCAAAACGCTGTTAAGGAACTCAATAAACGCGGCTTCACGTCTTACATGGACGCGTATATCAATGCTTTTGACGACGCTCTCACCTACCAATACCTTGCCCAAATGGATAAAGCCGGTACACTCACCGCTAATGTAATGGGGTATTACACCATCCGTAGTTATGATTGGGGCTTGCCCAAGAGTGGAAATATGCCACAACGCGTGATAGATAAACTGAACCGCGTTCAGTCGTTATCGAATCAATACACGAAGGGACACGTGCAAGCCAATGGTGTTAAACTGTTTGCCGACGGTGTAGTAGAAACCTATACCGGTTGGATTAGCGAGGAATATACCGTACCCGGATTGCCCGAAGAGAAGAAACACGGCAACATCATTTGGGAGCAATCAGAAGTCAACACTATTGTGGCTCAAGCTAATGCCAAGGGCATGCCGGTACATGTGCACACGTTCGGTGATTTGGCTTGTAACCAGATTATCAACGCCTACTGCGCTTCGCCTTCGGCATCTTCGCTCAAGATTCGCAACTCGCTGGCTCACGTCCGTAATATCTCCGACGCAGATATTGCCCGTTGCGGTCAAAACAATATCGGCATTGCCTCCAACCTCATTTGGCATGCCGGTGACCCGGATTCTATTCGCGAATACCTCTATTCGATTATGCCTAAACAGGTTTATGAAGACGGTTATCCAATGAAGAAATTACTGAATGCCGGTATCGTTGTTTCGTCCTCTACCGATGCTCCTTGCGGAGAGATGATTTTAGGTACTGTTCCCAATATCATTGGTGTTACGGTAACCGGACTCGGTCCGAGTTGCTTAGATGCTAAGCCGCTTGGAGAGAAAGAAGACTTGCTGACGGTAAGCGAGGCGTTGCAATGCCTCACTATCAATGGTGCTGCTTCACTTGGTTTGGAAAACGAGCGTGGCTCTATACAGATAGGCAAGTATGCCGACTTTGTTGTTCTGGATCAAGACATATTGGAGTTAGAGAAAACGGACAAAACTGCCATTTTTAACACCCATGTCACCAACACATGGTTTGAGGGTAAAGAGGTGTATAAAAAGTGATAACGAGTCTGGACAAAAATTCACTTTTTTGAAAAAAAACATAGAAAAATTTGCACATATCAAAAAAAAGTAGTACCTTTGCACGCTTTTTCGGTTATTAGGCACAGTAAAGTAGCCCCGTGGCAATGCATGAAGTGACAACACTAGCAGCATGAAAGACCCCCCAAGCCGCCTAAATCGAGTAATTTAAATCATTATTAGTACAATGTACGCAATCGTAGAAATGCAGGGCCAACAATTCAAAGTAGAGGCCGGCAAAAAACTGTTCGTTAACCGCATGGAGACCGAGAAGGGCGCCGAGGTTACGTTCGACAAAGTGCTGTTCGTTGAGAACGAAGGCAAATTTAAAGTAGGTACCCCCGTCGTTAAGGGAGCAAAAGTCGTTTGCGAAGTGCTCGACAACGAGTGCCGCGGCGAGAAAGTTCTTGTTTTCCACAAGAAACGTCGTAAGGGTTATCGTAAACTCAATGGTCACCGTCAAGACCTGACGAACCTTATCGTTAAAGAAATCGTGCTTGGTTAATTAAGAATTTTGAATTTTGAATTAAGAGAGCACAATTGTTTAATTTAAATTTGTAAAATCTACACATTATGGCACATAAGAAAGGTGTCGGTAGTTCTAAGAACGGCCGTGAATCAGAAAGCAAACGTTTAGGTTTGAAACTCTTTGGTGGTCAATTCGCCAAAGCCGGTAACATTTTAGTTCGTCAACGTGGTACGGTACACAATCCCGGTGAGAACGTAGGCATGGGTTGCGATCATACCCTCTACGCCCTCGTGGACGGAATCGTTACCTTCCGCAAGAAACGCGATAACAAGTCCTACGTATCCGTAGAACCCGTTGTTGCTCAGGCTTAATAGCCCCTGCAAAAAAGCAGATTATGCTAACATTAAAACAGATTTATGACCATCGTGAGGCTATTGTCTCAGGATTGGAGAAGAAGCACTTTCTCGGCGCCCAAGAGGCGATCGAGAAAGTTGTGTCTTTAGACCAAGAGCGCAAAGCCGCGCAACAAAAGCGCGACGCTGCCAGTCAACAAATGAACGCCATCGCTAAGTCCATTGGGCAATTCATGGCACAAGGTAAACGCGAAGAGGCAGATCAGGCTAAGAAACAGACCGGTACCCTCAAACAGGATATAGCCACCTACGAAGCTGAAATGGCGAAAGCCGAAGAGGCTCAGACTGCCGTGCTACTCACTATCCCCAACGTTCCCTACGACCTTGTTCCTCAAGGCAAGTCCGCCGAGGATAATATTGCCGTCAAAGTAGGCAATATAGTTGAGAGTGGAGAGTGGAGAGTGGAGAGTAGTTTAGAGTTTAATAAGTTGAAAGAGGGGAATTATCAAGGTAATCCCGATTGCGGCATAGCCCTACGCGACTGGAAAGAGGAGTGGAACCCCGAAGCCAAAGAGGCTCGCCTACCCCACTGGGAATTGGCAAAGAAATATAACCTCATCGACTTTGACCTCGGTGTGAAGATCTCCGGTGCAGGTTTCCCCGTTTATATCGGTCAAGGTGCTCGCCTCCAACGCGCGCTCATCAATTTCTTCTTAGCGGAAGCCAACAAAGCCGGTTATACCGAGATAATGCCGCCTACCGTCGTTAATCAAGCCTCCGGTTACGGAACAGGACAACTGCCCGACAAAGAGGGTCAGATGTACCACTGCGAGGTAGATGACCTCTACCTTATTCCCACTGCCGAAGTGCCCGTAACGAATATCTACCGCGACGTTATCATTGACGAGGCACAACTGCCCATCAAGAACTGCGCTTATACGGAGTGTTTCCGTCGTGAAGCAGGTAGTTATGGTAAGGACGTGCGCGGACTAAACCGCTTGCACGAGTTCTCTAAGATAGAGATTGTACGCATTGACACTCCCGAACACTCGGAAGCCAGTCATCGCGAGATGCTCGACCACGTAGAGGGTCTGCTTAAGAAGTTAGAACTGCCCTATCGTATCCTCCGCCTCTGCGGTGGCGATATGAGTTTCACAGCCGCTATCTGCTACGACTTTGAGGTTTATTCGGAGGCACAGCACCGCTGGCTTGAGGTTAGTTCGACCTCTAATTTCGACACTTATCAAGCCAACCGACTCCACTGTCGTTACCGCAAAGCGGACGACAAGAAAGTGACGCTCTGCCACACCCTTAACGGTTCGGCATTAGCCTTGCCCCGTATCGTAGCAGCGTTGCTCGAGAACAACCAATGCGCAGAAGGTATCCGTATTCCGAAGGCATTGCAGCCCTATTTCGGAGACGATATGATCAGATGACGCTATGCTCATAGTTTAGAGTTTAGAGTGTAGAGTTTAGAGTAGCCGTCTAGTTAAAAAGTATATAGTTTAACTGGTATTTATAAAAAAAATCACGTATGGATTTGCATATGTGATTTTTTTTTTGTAATTTTGCACGCAAAATTAGAATTCGCGTGTATTATGCGTGTACGTAGTATCATCCTTTTGTTTGTTGCATGCCTCTGCGCATGCTTGAGCGCGCAGGCGCAAGACACCTTGCGCGTGCTCTGTATCGGGAACTCGTTTACCTATGTAGATAGTACCCAAGCCAAACTGCGCTCCCTCGCAGCTGCCGAGGGACATACCCTCCTAATCAACACTCAAACACAAGGTGGATATACCTTTCAGAAACATCTAAGACGTGACCAAACCCTCTCGGCCATTATCTACTACACCTACGATGTAGCTTTCCTGCAAGACCAGAGTTTCACCCCTGCGTTGTACGCCCAAAACCCTCGTAACGGACGCGTCATCTTAGACGATGCCAAAGAACTGGCAACTCGTATCCGTTTCTACTCCCCCTCGGTTCGGCTGATCTTAGAGCAGACTTGGGCGTACGAATCCAAAGACTATGCCCACTTCGGTAGTTACGAGGCTTTTGATAACCTCCTCAGACAAGGTACTAAACAAATAGCCCGCAGCATCCAAGCCGACGTAAGTCCCATCGGAGAGGCGTTCCGACTTTGCCGCGAACGCTGTCCTGAGATAGACCTTTATCAGAAAGACCGCCAACACCAGTCCGCTTACGGAGCCTACCTCAAGGCGTGCGTCAATTACCAAATGCTCTACCACACCCCCTTCACCGCCGAAGAGAACTGCGGTTTAGAGGCAGATAAATGCGCCAAACTCCGCCAAGTGGCAGAAACACTATTTACCAAATAACACCAAACACCCATATGGAACAAGTTTTAACATACACCATCCCTGTCGTACTACTCATCCTCGCTTGCGGAGTAGTAATGCACGTTTACTACAAGAACCAAGAGAAGAAACGCCTCTTTGAGTTGCGCAAACTCAGTCAGAAAGAGATTTCCCCTATTCGTATGCAGGCTTATGAACGATTGGTCTTACTACTCGATCGCACCACGCCCGAACATATGTTGCTCGAAGTGAACCTCAACGAGATAAGCGTTTCCCAACTGCAACAACACTTACTCCAAACGATTCGGGCGGAGTTTGACCATAATATGAGTCAGCAGATTTATGTCAGTGACGAAGTGTGGTCTAAGTTAATGCTTGCCCGTAACGAGATGATGGCTTTCGTTAATGGTATCAAGATACAACTGCCCGAAGACAGCACTACCCTCACCTATGCCAAGAACCTGATTGAAGCCTATGCCTATAACGGCGCCACACCCCACGAGGGAGCCTTGGAGGCGCTGAAGAGTGAGGCAGCGGAATTGTTATAGTTTAGAGTGGAGAGTTTAGAGTTGAAAGAGTTTAGAGTCATATTCATTTTGTTGGTAGCCGCTTTGGCGGTGAGTTGCACCGTAGATACGGTGTGCCACACCACGAAGAAGATTCAAGCCGGTATTGGCGTTGATGAGCCTTGGGACACCCTCTCCGTTCGCGGTATCGGTTCCGACTCGCTTATCTATGACCATGCCAAAAACGTGAAGACGTTCTACGTCACCCTTCGTGCCGACACAAACATCACTCAATTCGAAATCGAGTGGAAGCACCAATTGGATACCCTCTCTATTCGGCATATAAGAGACTTCCAATACGTGTCCCTCGCTTGCGGGTGCAATATCTATCATGTCATTGATAGCGTGTGGAGCACACAACACTTCATTAAAGAAACGATTATCGAAGATAGCGACGTACAAGAAACCATTACAGGACACGAAGTGACGAATATTAAACTCGTCGTTAGCGAAAAATAGTTTAAAGTTGAAAAAGTTAACAGTCATATTAGGGTTATTTCTGATGGTCAGCCTCGTTGCAACAGCACAGGAAACAGGTTGGGCTTTGGATTCGACATTCAAAGCACCCGTCATGCGCAATAAGGACGGCACGCGTATCTATTCCGACTCGGCTATCTACCAAGGAATGAACATTAAGTTTGACATCTTCACGCCTATCCTTGAAGCCGTGCGCTCTAAAGGTAAGGTGCAGAGTTACGAGATAGGTATGAACTGGCGTCTCAAACAGCGTTACTACCCCACCCTCGAACTCGGTTACGCTTGGGCAGACATAGCGGCAGAAGGAGGTCATCACAAAGGACAAGGTGCTTTTGCACGCGTAGGCGTGGACCTCAACGGACTGAAGAAACATCCAGAGAGACTGAATGCCCTACTCGTAGGAATACGTATTGGTTCTGCCTTGCAGCAGTTCTC
The DNA here is from genome assembly GCA_024400115.1 of Paludibacteraceae bacterium. Lineage (GTDB taxonomy): Bacteria > Bacteroidota > Bacteroidia > Bacteroidales > Paludibacteraceae > Colicola. Next base: position 14,738 of record JAKSNF010000022.1, read on the forward strand.
CATCGCCGATGTAGAGGTACATAACCCCTATTGGGAAGGTACTCAACCCTATTTATACTCTTACGCCCCACGGTTCAAAGCGGACGTTTGGGGCGAAGTGGGTGTCGGAGCACAAGTACAAGTGTGGGAAGGGTTCCAGATGGGTTGGAGCCTAAGAATGAAGATACTAATGACCCGAAAGGATAAACATAATGGTTCCTTGCCGGCTTATATCCCCGGCTTTGGCTACCGCGACGATACCAACTGGGGCATCAATTACTACATAGGATACCATTTTTAAATACATAAGAATATGAGAAACGAAAAAGAGTTAATGACGAGAGCAGCCAACAATATCCGCATCTTGGCGGCAGCTGCAGTTGAAAAAGCAAAAAGTGGTCACCCGGGAGGTGCCATGGGAGGTTCAGACTTTATTAACGTCCTCTTCTCCGAGTTCTTGGAATACGACCCGCAGAATCCCAACTGGGAGGCACGCGACCGTTTCTTCCTCGATCCGGGTCATATGGCCCCCATGCTTTATTCTGCCCTCTGTCTTGCGGGCAAATACACTCTTAACGACCTGCAGAACCTCCGTCAATGGGGTTCAGTTACGCCCGGTCACCCCGAACGTGAGATAGAGCGTGGCATTGAGAACACGTCCGGTCCGCTCGGTCAGGGTCATACCTTCGCCGTAGGTGCTGCTATTGCAGCCAAATGGATGAATGCCCGCTTTGGCGAGGTACATAACCCGACTATCTACGCTTTCATCTCCGACGGTGGTATCCAAGAGGAGATAAGTCAAGGTGCTGGTCGCATTGCCGGTCACCTCGGACTGAATAACCTCATCATGTTCTACGATAGCAATGATGTCCAACTCTCGACCCTTTGCAACGCCGTTGACACCGAAGATGTAGCCAAAAAATACGAGGCTTGGAATTGGTTCGTACAAACCATTGACGGTAACGACCCCGACGCTATTCGCGCTGCCCTCATTGCCGCTAAAGCCGAGACCAAACGCCCGTCCCTCATCATCGGTAAGACGATCATGGGACTGGGTTGCGTGACCGCCGAAGGTGAGAACTGGGAAGGTAAGTGCTCCACCCACGGTAATCCGCTCTCTAAGTCAGGTGCCGATTATGCTAAGACCATTGCTAACCTCGGAGGCAATCCGGACGAACCGTTTGTTATCTTCCCCGAGGTGAAGAAACTATACGATAACCGCGCTGCCGAACTATGTGCACTGGCTAATGAGCGCTATGCCGCTTTCTATGAGTGGCAACAAGCTAACCCCACCCTTGCACGCGAATACGAAGCATTCTTCAGTGGCGAGACACCTTGCATCGATTGGAGTCTTATTCAGCAAAAAGCCGGAGCCGCTACTCGTGCAGCGAGTGCTACGGTACTGAGTTACCTTGCCGAGAACGTAGGCAATATGATTGTAGCCAGTGCCGACTTGAGCAACTCCGACAAGACAGACGGTTTCCTCAAGAAGACACATGCTATCACGAAGGACGACTTCAGTGGTCAGTTCTTACAAGCAGGTGTGAGCGAACTGACAATGGCATGCCTGTGCATGGGTATGAGCCTCCACGGCGGTATCATCCCTGCTTGCGGTACGTTCTTCGTTTTCAGCGATTATATGAAACCTGCCGTTCGCTTAGCCGCCCTTATGGAACTACCCGTTATCTTCATTTGGAGTCACGACGCTTTCCGCGTAGGCGAAGACGGTCCTACCCACGAACCCGTGGAGCAAGAGGCTCAGATTCGCTTGATGGAGAAACTAAAGAACCATAGTGGTCGCAACTCAATGCTCGTTCTGCGTCCTGCTGATGCCGAAGAGACAACCTTAGCTTGGCGTTTAGCAATGGAGAACACCACCTCCCCGACGGGACTCATTCTCAGCCGTCAAGACATAGCCGCTGTGCCTAACGTTAACCTCGAAGGTGTAAGCAAAGGTGCTTATATAGTAAGTAAGGACGAGAATCCGCAAGTCGTTATGCTCGCCAGCGGTAGTGAGGTATCAACACTCATGGCAGGTGCCGAACTGCTACGTAAGGACGGTATCCGTCTGCAAGTAGTGAGCGTTCCGTCAGAGGGTCTGTTCCGCAATCAGGATAAAGCTTATCAAGAGCAAGTGCTACCCAAGGGAGTTGTTCGTTTTGGTCTGACAGCCGGACTGCCTTGTACGTTAGAAGGACTGGTAGGTGAGAACGGCAAAGTATGGGGACTGGAGAGTTTTGGTTTCTCCGCTCCGTACAAAGTGCTGGACGAGAAACTGGGTTTCACCGCCGAGAACGTCTATAAGCAAGTTAAAGCTCTCCTCTAACCACTAACCTCTAACCACTAACCTTTAACACTAAATAACAATGGATTATAACTTTCACGAGATAGAGAAACAAGCTCAAGAGCGTTGGGAAAAAGCGCAAGCATATAAAGTGAACAACCAAAGTGACAAGAAGCCTTTCTATGTCCTTGATATGTTCCCCTACCCCAGTGGTGCCGGCCTTCACGTAGGTCACCCACTCGGTTACATCGCCAGCGATATATACTCGCGTTATAAACGCTTACAGGGCTTCAACGTCCTTCACCCGATGGGCTTTGACTCCTACGGTCTGCCCGCCGAACAGTACGCTATTCAGACAGGACAACACCCCGAGATAACAACCGAACAGAACATCGCCCGTTACATCTCCCAACTCAAGAAGATTGGCTTCTGCTACGATTGGGACCGTCAAGTCAAGACTTGTGACCCCGCTTTCTATCATTGGACGCAGTGGGCTTTTGTGCAGATGTTCAGCTCCTATTACGACACCACGCTTCAGAAAGCGCAACCCATCTCCAAACTCATTGCTAAATGGGAAGAGACCGATCCTACGTGGAAGACTCTCACCAAGAAAGAGCAACAAGAGCGCCTCATGAACTACCGCATCGCTTACCTTGCCGACACAAAGGTTAACTGGTGCCCCAAGTTAGGTACCGTTTTAGCAAACGACGAGGTTTCTGAAGGTCTGTCCGTTCGTGGTGGTTATCCCGTAGAGCAACGCGTGATGAGACAGTGGTGCCTCCGTATCAGTGCCTATGCCGGACGCCTGCTCGAAGGCTTAGACCGTATCGATTGGACCGAGTCCCTCAAAGAGACCCAACGTAACTGGATTGGTCGCAGCGAAGGAACGGAGATGCAGTTCAGTATCAAGGGACAAGACGAACCCTTCACTATCTTTACCACTCGTGCCGACACCGTTTATGGCGTGACGTTCATGGTGCTTGCTCCCGAAAGCGAATACGTCAGTCGCGTCGTGACCGATGAACATAAATCGGAAGTAGAGGCTTACCTTGATATGGTTAAGCACCGCACCGAGCGTGAACGTATAGCCGATCGCCGCGTGAGTGGCGTATTCACCGGTTCGTACGCTATTAACCCGCTGACCAAAGCCGAGATACCTATTTATATCAGTGATTATGTCCTCTCCGGTTACGGAACGGGCGCTATCATGGCGGTTCCGGCTCATGATAGTCGAGACTACGCTTTCGCTAAGCACTTCAATCTGCCAATCATTCCGCTGATTGAGGGAGCTGACGTGAGCGAAGCCAGTTTCGATGCCAAAGAAGGTAAGATGATGAACTCCGGTTTCCTCAATGGCCTTGAAGTGAAGGACGCTATCGCTAAGATGAAGGAATACGTCACCAATACGGGACTGGGTAGAGTCAAAGTGAACTACCGTCTTCGCGATGCTATCTTCTCTCGTCAGCGTTATTGGGGCGAACCCTTCCCTATCTATTATAAAGACGGCATGCCCTACACTCTTCCCGAGACGGCACTGCCACTGCAATTGCCCGAAGTGGATAAGTTCTTGCCTACCGAGACGGGCGAACCGCCCTTAGGCAATGCTGACTTATGGGCATGGGACGAGAAGAACGAGAAGGTCGTTAGTAAATCGCTCATTGATAATAAAACCATCTTCCCGCTTGAGTTATGCACTATGCCCGGTTTTGCAGGCAGTAGCGCGTACTACTTACGGTATATGGATAATCATAACGAGAAAGCGCTCGTAGATAAGCAAGTCAACGAATATTGGCAGAACGTGAACCTCTATATCGGAGGAACAGAGCATGCTACAGGTCACTTGATCTACAGTCGTTTCTGGAATAAGTTCCTCTATGACTTAGGTTATATCAGCAAGGACGAACCCTTCCAAAAACTGATTAACCAAGGTATGATACAAGGGCGCAGTAATTTCGTTTATCGTTATATCGGTGAAGGAGCTACGGGTAACCTCTACATATCCTTTAACCTTATCGACCAACCCCAGTATAAAGGCAAGGTGCAACCTATTCACGTTAATGTCAACATCGTTCATAACGACATCCTCGACATCAACGCCTTCCGAGCGTGGATGCCCGAATATAAGAACGCGCAGTTCATCTATGCCGATGGCTCTACGGATGTGGATAATCCTTATATCGGAACGGCAGCCGAGAAACAGTATATCTGCGGTTGGGCAGTGGAGAAGATGTCTAAGTCAATGTTCAACGTGGTGAACCCCGACGATGTAGTAGAGAAATATGGTGCTGACACACTCCGCTTGTACGAGATGTTCCTTGGTCCTTTGGAGGTCTCCAAACCGTGGGACACGAACGGTATTGACGGCGTTCATCGTTTCCTTCGTAAGTTGTGGAACATGTACGAGAATATCGTGGACGAAGAGCCCACGGCAGACGAACTGCGTTCGCTGCACAAACTAATTAAGAAGATCACGTGGGATATAGAGAACTTCTCGTTCAACACGTCTATTCCTGCCTTCATGATTGCGCAGAATGAGTTAGGAACATTGAAGTGCAATAAGAAAGCTATCCTCGCTCCTATTGCTATTCTGATGGCGCCTTATGCACCCCATATCGCCGAAGCTATGTGGGAACGTTGCCATCTTTCAGCGCAGCGGTCTTGCAGTCCGCAGGACGGTCTTTCTTTTGTCATCGATGCCGAATGGCCCTCATGGAACGAAGAGTACCTTGTAGAGGCTTCGCAGAAGTACCCTGTTCAGTTCAATGGTAAGGTACGTTTCACGATTGAGGTGCCGAAGGATATGCCCAAGGAGGAGGTTGAGAAAGTGGTTCTCGCTAACGAGCAGACGGCAGCGGTACTGAATGGTGCCACACCCAAGCGTGTCATCGTCGTTCCCAACCGCATCATCAATGTTGTGATGTAACCCGCTCGTCGGGGCAAAGCGTTGCCCCTTGCCGCGGAGGCGCTCCCTCCGCTTATAAGTATGGTCTAATTTTTTCGTCCGCTGCAATAGCAGTCCCTCGAAAACCGCCGCTTCTCGCGGCGCCCCTACCCACACCGTCCCATCGGCGGGGACACTACTGTTTTTACGGGACTCTATTGCTGCTCCTATAGCGCCCTTCGGTCGCTGACCGTACATATATATCTACGTAATTAAGAAGAAGTGAACGAAACAATATGAATAGGGGCTCGTACAAGCCGTAGGCGCAGATCGACTGAGTGAGTGATAGCGAACGAAGGAGAACCCCGCCAACGTGCCCCTGATGCGATGACTGTTTTTAGTGGAGGGATGATAGGTGCAAACTATCGAAGATAGTAGGATGTGGTAGATTAGCAGCTGGGAGCTTGCTCACAAGCGGCTAAGTGACCACAGCCGTCCACCCGCAATAGTGGGGGCACCTATCAACACGACAAGAAAAGAAAAGACAAAAAAAAGAGACCGAACGGTCTCTCAGTGATCCAGCTGGGGCTCGAACCCAGGACCCCATCCTTAAAAGGGATGTGCTCTACCTGCTGAGCTACTGAATCATGCTTTTCACGAAAGCGGCTGCAAAGGTAATACTTTTTTTTGAAACTACCAAATATATTTGCGTTTTTTTGCAAAAAAAGTCAATTTTTATCAGTTAACATGGCAAAATTCGAAGAATATCAGCGTCGAAAGACCTCAACAACCCATGTAGGAGACCTCTGCATAGGTAGTGACTACCCTATTCGTATTCAGTCAATGGCGAACACTTCGACCAACGATATAGAAGCATCGGTAGCCCAAACCCTCCGTGTAGCGCAAGCCGGAGCGGACCTCTTCCGATTCACCACCCAAGGCCTCCGCGAAGTCGAGTCTCTGACAAAGATACATTCTCTTAATTCAAAATTCAAAATTCAAAATTCGAACCTGCCGCTTGTGGCAGATATCCACTTCCGTTCGGACGTAGCAGACGCCGCAGCCGCAGTAGTGGAGAAAGTGCGTATCAATCCAGGCAATTATGCCAATGATCCGGCAACTATAAGGGAACGTTTCACACATCTGCTTGCTATCTGCAAAGAGCACCACACCGCCCTTCGTATCGGAGTAAACCATGGTTCGCTCTCCAAGCGAATGATGGACCTCTATGGTGACACGCCCAAAGGCATGGTCGAGAGCGCGATGGAGTTTCTTCGCATAGCTGTAGAAGAGGACTTTCACGATATCGTCCTGTCTATCAAGTCGTCTAATACCGCTGTGATGGTGGAGACGGTACTGTTACTCGTTGATACGATGGACAAAGAAGACATGCACTTTCCTCTCCATTTAGGTGTAACGGAGGCGGGTGAGGGTCAAGACGGACGTATCAAGTCGGCAGTAGGCATAGGTGCTCTTTTGGCTGCCGGTATAGGAGATACGATACGAGTGTCTTTGTCCGAAGAACCCGAAGCCGAGATTCCCGTTGCCCAAGCCTTAGTCGATTATTTCACCAACCCCAATAGCCCCCGCTATACCCTCCCCCCCTACTCCTCTACTCCCCTACTCCCATTATATATCGCTGCCGAAGCGGGTTATCAGATTCTTGTTAAGCATGAGGACTGGTCTTATCCTCAGGACGAGCAGCTACAGAACGACATTCTGCAAGCGGCAGGTAAGTTACGCTATAAGATTGAGTTTGTCTCTTGCCCCGGTTGTGGTCGCACCATGTTCGACCTCCAAAAGACCGTCCACGACATCAAAGAGGCTCTTTCAGCAGAGCGGTCTTTCAGCACGAAGTGCGGTCTTTCAGTGAAACGGTCTTTCAGTGAAACGGTCTGCTATCCCAAAATAGCCATCATGGGCTGTATCGTCAATGGTCCGGGCGAGATGGCAGATGCCGATTATGGTTATGTGGGTGCAGGTAAGGATCGTGTAAGTCTTTACCGTAGGAAAGAGTGCGTACTCAAGAATATCCCCCAAGAAGAGGCTGTAGAAAAACTCGTTGAGTTAATTAATATGGATCGACAATTAATTGGAGAAACGTCCTAATTGAGACCAAAAGATATCAAAAAAGATATAAACAAACTATTATTTACAAAAAAACGAAATAATATTTGCACATTTCAATACTTTTTAGTACCTTTGCAGCGAAAATAGTGCACACACTATTTAGTTTTTAAATCTATCATCTTTTAAAATTTTTACTCTTATGAAAAAAATGTTATTTGTAGCAATGGTTTGCATTGCAAGTTTGTCGCTTAGTTCTTGTGTTGATTCAACTGAACGTTTAGTTCGTCAGTACGAAAAAGCTTGCAAGAGTGGTGATGTAGAAAAAGTCGAAAAGATTGCTGAAAAGATGAGCAAATTAGAAGAAAGTGACCTCACCGAAGAGCAAGCTTTGCGAATCTTAAAAGCCAGCTTTGAATTTGGTGCTTTATACGACGCCGTAGATGAAGAAGATATAGAAGAAGATGATGAAGAATAACAACCTATAGATGTTGTTTATATTCTGCTACTTTGGCAGAATAGTCCGACATATACTGCGAGGGAACGGGTTCGGCAGGTGGAGAAACCATCTTTAAAGGATCAATCGGTGAGCCGTTCTTCCACACACGAAAATCGAGGTGAGGTCCCGTGCTGGAGCCGGTTGAACCCACATAACCAATCACTTCGCCTTGTTTGACTCGTTTTCCCACAGTTAGTCCTTTGGCGTAACCTTTGAGATGCAGATAACCTGTGGTATAGGTTGAATTATGCTTAATCTTAATCGTGTTACCTCCTCCACCCTTATATTCTTTCATTGTTACCACACCATCACCTAAAGCCACAACGGGTGTACCGGCAGGAGCCGCATAATCAACACCCGTGTGCGGACGCACTACCTTATAGATAGGGTGCTTGCGCGCGTACGTGAAGGTAGAGGAGATGCGTTTGTAGTTCAGCGGTGCCTTGAGGAAAGCCTTACGGAGACTGCTGCCTTTTCCATCAAAGTAATTAGCTACATTGCCTTGCTTGAAATAATAGGCTTCCTGCCATTGTTTGCCGTGGTAGAAATTAGCGGCATGAATTCGCCCTAAACCGATGCGAGTATCTTCAACATAGTATTCGTCAAAATAAACTGACACCGAATCTCCCTTCTGAAGGCCGAAGAAGTCAATCGTCCAAGCATATATCTCACTCAACTCAAGCGCTACTTCGGGACTGAGGTCGTTATCCACCATCGCGTTCCAAAGGGATGTTTCTATGCCCACTTTAGCACTGCGAGCAATGGTATCTATCGGTTTAACAAGGTGCTCTACATAGAACGAGTCTTGCATATGGAAAACATAAGACTCACGCACGGAGGGGATATAAACAAGGTGACAAAGGTGTTGTCCCTCTTCATCCGTTTGACAGAAAGTCAAGTACTGCTTATCCGGGCGGATGGAACGAGTATCAAACTCGCTTCGCTTGAGGGAAGTAAGAAAAACCTGCTGTTGGCGAGAGGCACCCGCCTTTGCAAAGATAGCCCCCATCGTTTGACCGCTACGGACATAACCGGTGTCTATCACAAACGAATCTAAGGGAAGACCATAGGCAAAGACACACTCTTTCTCTTTGGGAGTGGGAACTCCACAAGCAATCAATACAAGACCTAACAGCAAGGAGGGGAATATATTCTTCATGCTTTCTTAGGGAACTTACGGAACCAACCGCTCACTTTGAGACGAATAACACCCAACAGCGCTTCCGAGAAGATACCTCCGGACATTTTACTGGTTCCTAATACACGATTAACGAAGACAATCGGTACTTCTTTTATCGTAAAGCCGCACTTATAGGCAGTATATTTCATTTCTATTTGGAAAGCATAACCTTTGAAGCGAATCTTATCCAGTTCGATAGTCTCGAGTACTTGGCGGCGATAACCAACGAATCCTGCAGTGGTATCGCAGATCTTAACACCCAAAACGATACGCACGTACTTGGATGCAAAATAACTCATCAGCACACGCCCCATCGGCCAGTTCACTACGTTAACACCCGTGAGATAACGGCTACCGATAGCCACATCTGCTTTTTGTTTTTCCAATGCGTCGGATAATTTAAGTAGATCATTGGGGTTATGACTAAAGTCAGCATCCATCTCAAAAATTAGGTCAAAGTCATGCTCAACAGCCCACTTGAAACCGGCAATATAAGCCGTTCCCAAACCGAGTTTACCTTGACGCTCCACGATGAAAAGACGCTCTGCATAAGTGTCCTTCATCAGTTTCTTAACAATCTTCGCTGTACCATCGGGCGAACCATCATCTATAACAAGGACATTAAACTCTACAGATAAATTCATCACTGCCGTGATAATGGCTTCGATGTTCTCCTTTTCGTTGTAAGTTGGAATAATAACAAGACGTTGCATAATTGCTTATTGATTATTGCTGATTGCTGATTGGTTCTTCCTGGATGACATCATCTGTTAAATGATAAACAGGACTAGGATTGAGACGGTCGAGGGGACGGAGGAAGACATCTTCTCCAGGCACAACACCTATCTCTAATAGTGCCTCTGAAACGGTGTTATACGCCATTTCAGGAGTATTATTTTCGGGACTGAGGTGACAAAGCCAAATATTTCGCAAACCTTCATGATAAACGCGTTGCAGTACCTCACCGCAAGTGGTATTACTCTGATGCCCGACGGGCGAGAGAATACGCTGCTTGAGATAAGTAGGATAAGGTCCATTGAGCAACATGTGCTCATCGTGATTAGCCTCAATAACGAGGTGATTGGCGCTCTTCATGTACTCCTCTAATTCCTCCGATGGCGAACCGCAGTCCGTCACTATCATAAAGCGTTGACCTAAGAAATCGACTATATACGAAAGACAATCGGTCGAGTCATGACTGACTCCTAATGCCATAAACTTAATGCCACCTATATCAAATTGGTGATTCTTCTCTATGTACCTCCGTGAAGTACGCAGTTTCTCGCGCACACCATAGTTGCGGTCGATACCCTCATGAATCTGAGGCGTGGTATAAATAGGCAGATGCACTTTCTCTCCTAAGGTTCCCACGGCGCGTATATGGTCGGCGTGATCATGAGTCACTACGACGGCCATGATGTTTTGGAAATCAAGGTCCATCTCACGCAGATGGTGTTGAATAGTGCGCGCAGCGATACCCGCATCTATCAAGACTCCTCGATAGCGCGTACCGATGTAGTAACTATTGCCACTACTACCGCTCGCAAAACTTCTAAACACCAATGGTTCCATAGTCTATTTCTCTCCCAAATTAAAATCGGCTGCAAAGATAGTACTTTTTTTTGATATATGCAAGAAAAAAACAACTTTTTGGCTGAAAAATCGTTTTTTAAGCGAATATCGGAGTGCACAATCGTACCTCAGCTGTTACCTACTGACGTTAAATAGGGGCTTAGCTCACACTTTTCATTGCTATTTCGGCAGAAAAGTGTATTTTTATTTGCACATATAAAAAAAAATCCGTATCTTTGCACCGCTTTTCAAATTACAAATAGTAAATCGTTAAATCATAAATATCGTATGGCAACAGACAAACAATCTCCGTCCGCAGCTAAACTCAAGGCGTTGCAGGACGCAATGGACAAGATTCAGAAGGATTTCGGTAAGGGCGCTATCATGCGTCTGGGTGAGAACAAAATAGAGGATGTACCCGTTATTCCTACCGGTAGCGTGAGCCTGAACATGGCTCTCGGTGTAGGCGGTTATCCCAAAGGACGTATTATCGAGATCTATGGTCCCGAGTCTTCCGGTAAGACTACCCTCGCTATTCACGCTATGGCACAGACGCAAGCACAAGGCGGTATCGCCGCTATCATTGACGCTGAGCACGCTTTCGACCGTTTCTATGCCGAGAAACTCGGCGTGGACGTGGAGAACCTCCTTATCGCACAACCCGATTCGGGTGAGCAAGCCCTCGATATTGCGGACGAACTGATTCGCAGTAGTGCGGTTGACCTCGTGGTCATTGACTCCGTTGCTGCCCTCACGCCCGAAGCCGAAATCAAAGGCGACATGGGTGACAATAAAGTGGGTCTGCAAGCTCGTCTCATGAGCCAGGCTTTGCGTAAACTGACTGCCACTATCAATAAGACCCAAACGACCTGTATCTTCATTAACCAACTGCGTGAGAAGATTGGCGTTATGTTCGGCAGTCCCGAGACCACAACCGGTGGTAATGCCCTCAAGTTCTACGCTTCCGTTCGTCTCGATATACGTAAAGTAACCGGTATCAAGGACGGCGAAGAGATTCTTGGAAACCGCGTTCGCGTGAAAGTGGTGAAGAACAAAGTGGCACCTCCTTTCCGTAAGGCTGAGTTTGACCTTATGTTCAATGAGGGTATCTCCCGCGTAGGTGAACTGATTGATTTAGGCGAAGCACAAGGTATCATCACCAAGTCCGGTAGCTGGTTTAGTTACGATGGCAATAAACTCGCTCAAGGACGCGATGCCGCCAAACAAGTGCTCAAGGATAATCCCGACCTCGCTGCCGAGATTGAAGCCAAGATTATGGCAGCCTTGAAAAGTTGAGAGTGGAGAGTGTAAAGTTTAGAGTAGTTTAGAGTTTATTAAGTTGATAGTTTAAAGAGACTTGAAGCAAACACAAATCATCGTTTCTCCGGCGAAGGCGAGGGAACTCGAACAACAGTACCGTATTGTGAAGCGGTCGGTCGATGCTCGCCAACGCGATATCAAAGTGCTCCTCACAGTCTTATGTGACGATGAGGGGCACTACCTTCCTATTGATTCACCTATCCCCCTCTATACCCCACCCGTCTATCAAGACGTACATCGAGCCAAACGGCAAGTACATATCATCGGAGCCGGACCGGCAGGGCTATTCGCTGCCCTCACCCTACTCGAAAACGGCATCAGACCTATCATCTACGAGCGGGGCAAAGAGGTCTCCGAACGCAAGAAAGATATTGCTCTTCTCAATCGCAACGAGGGACTGAACGCCGAATCGAACTACTGTTTTGGCGAAGGCGGAGCCGGAACTTTCTCCGATGGCAAACTGTTCTCCCGCAGCAAGAAACGCGGTAATATGCAGCGCGTGATGGAGATCTTTCACCACTTTGGTGCTCCCGATACTATCCTCTACGAAGCACATGCCCATATCGGTAGCGATAAACTGCCCACTATAATCAAACGCATGCGCGAGTGTATCATTGAGCACGGGGGCGAGGTGCGTTTTGGCACGCGTGTAGATGAAAGCCTTTTCCAAGAACTGCTATCATCGGGTGAACCCATCATACTCGCTATCGGTCATTCGGCACACGATACCTATCGTATGCTCCATCAGAACGGAGTAGCAATGGAGGACAAGGGTTTCGCTATGGGTGTCCGCGTGGAGCATCCCCAAACCCTCATCAATCAACTCATGTACCATCTACCTATCAACTCTAAACTAACTAAACTAGACGGCTACTCTACACCCTACACTCTACACTCTAAACTAATCAAAGATTTAGGCAACGCCTCTTACTCGCTTGTCACCCAAGTCAACGGTCGTGGCGTCTATTCGTTCTGCATGTGCCCGGGCGGACATATAGTGCCGGCAGGCAGTACGGAAGACGGGTGCGTGGTGAACGGCATGAGTTCGAGCCTGCGTAACTCGCCCTATGCCAATTCCGGCATCGTGGTCGAGCTCCATCCAGAGGATATATCTAAGTTGAGAGTGGAGAGTTTAGAGTTTAGAGTAGTTGAGAGTTTATTAAGTTTAGAGTTTCAGGAATATATAGAAAGACTTGCCAAAGAGCACGGCGGTCCCCATAACGAGGCTCCGGCACAGCGGTTACGCGATTTCGTAGAAGGACGACTCAGCAAGGACTTACCCGCTACCTCTTACTTGCCAGGCGTGGTATCCTCGCCTATGCACGAGTGGTTACCTGCCATCATAGGCAAACGCCTCCAACAAGGCTTCCGCGATTTTGACCGCAAATACCCGGGGTTCCTCACCAACGATGCCGTTATCTTAGGCGTTGAGTCCCGTTCTTCAAGCGCCGTACGTATTGTGCGCGATAACGAGACACGGCAGTCCATCAGCCATCCCAACCTCTATCCCTGTGGCGAAGGTGCCGGTTATGCCGGAGGCATTACATCCTCCGCCCTCGATGGCATCGAATCCGCACTAAAAATTTCCACTATAAACTTTCAACTAACAAACTAGACGGCTTCTATAAACTATAAACTCTCAACTCTAAACTAATGAAGTACGATCGAACCATATCGCTAATAGGCGAAGCCGCTTTTGAGCGTTTGCAACAAACCAAGGTCATCCTCTTTGGTGTAGGCGGTGTAGGCGGTTGGTGCGCTGAGGCATTAGTACGTACCGGCATACAGCATCTCACTATCGTTGACTTTGACCTTGTGGCAGATACGAACATCAATCGTCAAGTGGTGGCTACGGCAGCGAACATAGGTCTGCCTAAGGTGGAGCAAATGCGCGAACGCCTGCTCTCTATCTGTCCCGAAGCGGACATTGTGGCTATCAACCAACGTTATATGGTAGAAACGGCTGCTGAATTTGACCTATCACAATACGATATTATTATTGATGCTATCGACAGCGTTGATGACAAGATACTGCTTATTCATAATGCCACCGCTACCGAAGCGACTCTCTTTAGTAGCATGGGAGCCGGACGCAAACTCGACCCGCAAAGCGTTCGAGTCGCCGAGTTTTGGAAAGTAGAGGGTTGTCCCCTTGCTCGCGCCTTGCGAACGAAGATGAAGAAGTCGGGCGTCCTCCCCCTCCACAAGTTCCAATGTGTCTATTCCGCTGAAACAATCCACCATCCACAATCCACCATCCACCATAACGGCTCCCTCGCTCCCGTCGTCGGCACTTTCGGTTTCACCCTCGCCTCATTAGCCATCAAATCACAACTATAAATATACACTTATCAACTATAAACTAATAAACTAAACGGCTACTCTAAACTCTAAACTCTCCACTCTCAACTATATGATAGTATGCGTCGCTGAAAAACCGTCCGTAGGACAATATATAGCTCACGTGCTGGGTGCTAACACCAAGCGCGACGGGTATTATGAAGGAAACGGGTATTGCGTGACTTGGACTTTTGGTCACCTCTGTGCTCTCCTTGACCCCCACGAATACACCGACCAATGGAAGGGCTGGAACATGTCCTCACTCCCGATGGTTCCGCCACGTTTTGGCATCAAAGTGACGGCTGATTCGGGTGTGCAGAAGCAGTTCAACGTCATTAAGAGTCTTATCGCTCAAGCCGACGAGGTCATCAACTGCGGTGATGCCGGACAAGAGGGAGAACTCATTCAGCGTTGGGTCTATCAGAAAGCGGGTTGCAAAGTACCCGTCAAACGGTTGTGGGTTAGTTCGCTTACCGAAGAGGCTATTGCCGAAGGTTTCCGCAACCTCAAGGATCAGTCGCAATACCAGTCTCTCTATGAGGCAGGACTGATGCGCGCCATCGGTGATTGGTTACTCGGCATGAACGCTACGCGTGCCTACACGCTTCGCTATGCGAAGGATAGACAGATCCTCTCTATCGGTCGCGTTCAAACCCCTACCCTCGCCCTTATCGTCAAGCGGCAGGAGGAGATAGAGCATTTCGTGCCTAAGACCTATTGGGAACTCAAAACCGTCTATCGCGATACCCTCTTCAGTGCCCAACTCGAAACCGAAGACGAGGACGATCATGCGATTACCTCCCTCGAACAAGGGCAAGCGTTGCTGGATAGTATCAAGAATCAGCCCCTCACCATCACGAGTGTGGAGAAGAAGAAAGGAACGGAGTTCGCTCCTAAACTCTTTGACCTAACCTCTCTGCAAGTGGAGTGCAACAAGAAATATGCCTTCTCTGCCGACGAGACCCTCAAACTCATTCAGTCGCTGTACGAGAAACGTATCACCACTTATCCGCGTGTAGATACGACCTACCTCAGCGACGATATCTATCCCAAGGTGCCTGCCACTTTAGCCGGTATAAAGGACTATTTTGAGGCAGTCCAACCTCTGCTGGGGCTGAAAGCCGACGGCAAGAAAGGTGCGGGCAGTCTGCCCAAGAGCAAGAAAGTGTTTGATAACTCCAAGGTTACCGACCACCACGCTATCATCCCTACCGGACAGCGTCCCGATAACCTAACCGAGAACGAACGCAAGGTCTTTAACCTCGTGGCACTGCGTTTCATTGCCGCTCTCTATCCCGATTGCGAAGTGAGTAACACGACCGTTCTCGCCAAAGCCGGCGATATAGACTTTAAAGTGACCGGCAGGCAAGTGCTCTCTCCGGGTTGGCGTGTTGTTTTTGCTAAGGACAATAAGGCAACCGGCAACGGACAGCAAGACGAAGAGATCGATAATCAAGAGGAGACAAAGACCCTTCCTGCTTTCACAAAGGGCGAATCGGGTCCGCACACGCCCCAACTGAACGAAAAGACGACTACCCCACCCAAGTGGTACACGGAAGCAACGCTCCTGCGCGCCATGGAGACAGCAGGTAAGACGGTGGATAACGAGGAACTGCGGGACGCCATGAAGGAAAACGGTATCGGTCGCCCCTCCACGCGTGCCGCTATTATCGAGAAACTATACCAGCGTAAATATATCGTTAAGGAGAAAAAGAACATCAAAGCCACGGAAGTGGGTATTAACTTGATACACACTATTATCTCGCCTCTTCTTAAGTCGGCAGAACTAACCGGTCTTTGGGAGAAGAAACTGCGTCAGATTGAGCATGGCAGTTTTGAGGCAAAAGAGTTCTTAGACGAACTCAAGACCATGACTTCGGATGTGGTCTATCAAGTCAAGACCGACAAAGCGGGTATGCGTTGCCCTATTTGTGGTAAGGGCATTATCATCCGCGGAAACACCCGTTACGGCTGTTCCCGCTGGCGTGAAGGGTGCACTTTTGCAGAGCCGTTTTGAAAAAGACAGATAAATTTATGAAAGATTATTCTAACTATGGCGCAGCCTATGAAGGCTTTGTAGTTGAGGATAATGTTTATGTACCTCAACCCATGGAGGATTTTCCTGCCCACAACCCGCACCAAATGATGATTAAGGTGCGCGGGCACGTGCGCGACCTCGTTTTCGATGATTCTTATCCCTATTTAGATAAGTCGCTCCGTTTCCGGCTCAATCGTTTCTTCGTTTATACCGTTGTCCGTCCGCTTTCTTTTCTAGTCAATCGCGTGTATTACGGTCTTCGTATTGAAGGACGAAAGAACCTCTACCGGTATCGTCACCTCTTTAGCAACGGAGCAATGACCGTTTGTAACCACATCGGTCGTTGGGATATGATTTCCGTCCTACAAGCTACGCTACGTACTTTTTGGATACCCATGTACCGCCAATCGTTTATGGGTAAGGACGGTTATCTCATGAAGCACGTAGGCGGTATTCCCGTTCCAGAGGACAGAGGTGGACTAAGGCGTTTTAACGAAGCTTTTGATGAGCTACACGAACGAAAAGCGTGGATACACATCTTCCCCGAGAGTTGCAGTTGGAAGTACTACAGTCCTATTCGCCCCTTTAAGATAGGCGCTTTCAATATGGCATATCGTTATAACTTGCCTATTATTCCTTGCGTCATCTCTTTCCGCGAGCGAAGGGGCTTCTTTCGCATCTTCCGCACCAACGAGCCGCTGATGACCATTCATATAGGCGAACCTATCTTACCCGACACCAGCCGACCTCGTAAGGAAGAAGCGGCACGCTTGCGCGAACTATGCCATGTCAGCATGGTTAAGATGGCAGGAATCATACACAACCCTTGGTCTGCTTCTATTGATGAATAAACATAACCTTATTATCCAACATTCTATCTGATTACATTATTTTATGGAAAAGATTATTGCTCCCGTTCCTGTGGACGTATTGAAACAAGAACTAACCCCCAAAAAGAAACTTACCAATACCAATAAAGGTCATAACGAACTCTATGTCGTTACGTGGCAAGACTCACCCAATGTCACTACTGAGATTGGTCGCCTTCGCGAACTCACTTTCCGTGCTGCTGGAGGTTCAACCGGCAATGCCGTCGATCTGGACGAATACGACAAGATGGAGCACCCTTACAAACAACTCATCGTTTGGGATCCGGATGCCAATGCTATTATCGGCGGGTATCGTTTCCTGCTCGGTTCAGAGGTCCGCTTTGATGACAACGGACAACCTATCATGGCAAGTGCCCACCAATTCCATTTCTCGCAGCATTATATTGAAGACTATCTCCCTCATGTCGTCGAATTAGGGCGACTCTTTGTTGTGCCTGATTATCAGAGTTCAAAAGCTGGAGCAAAAGGAATCTTCGCTTTAGATAACCTGTGGGACGGTTTGGCAGCTATCATCATGCGCAATCCGAATATATTGTACTATTTTGGTAAGGCCACCATTTATCCCTCTTTTGATAAGATATCGCGTGACCTCATTTATCATTATCTGTGGAAGCATTTTGCGGATAAGCATAATCTTTTGCGCCCATGGGAGGAGATGGATGTTCAGCCCCAATCATCTGCCGATTTGATGAATCTCATTCTTACCGAAGAGGATGTGCGGGATGATTATAAGCTGCTCAAGCAGGCACTCCGTCGGCGTGGCGTGGGCGTTCCCCCTAATCTGAATGCTTTTATTACGGTTACTCCCAACCTGTTGATGTGCGGTACGGCGCTCAATCACCCAATGCATGATATAGAGGATACGGCACTGCTCATACCCTTTGATAAGATTTATAATGATAAGAAAGCACGTCATGTGGGTGCTTACCTTCGTTATCGTCGCATGTTCCGTCGTGCGTTTGTTGATCAAGTGGATGAAAACCGTTTAATTGACCGTTGGCTCAAGCGTCGTTTCATCTCCATTCGCAAACTGAGCATCAACTTAGAAGATGAGTAAAAAGAGGGAAAAAGAGAGGTAGAAATGGTAAGAAACATGATTTTTTGCCTTAAAATGCATTTTTTTTTGCATTTTTTTGCCAAAATATTTGCACATATCAAAAAAAAGCAGTACCTTTGCACCCGCTTTCGTTAAGAGAGTGACCAATCCGCGAGGATCGGGCGTTTAGCTCAGCTGGTTTAGAGCATCTGCCCTACAAGCAGAGGGTCGGCGGTTCGAATCCGTCAACGCCCACAAACAAAGCAACAAAAAGAGAGACCAATCGGTCTCTCTTTTGTTTGTTTGTAGCGTTTCCGGACGAAAGCTCGCTTACGGAAGGAAATGATACGGACAAACAATAAATGAGGAACGCAGTGACGCATTTTGTTGCTTTGTTTGTGCTAAAAGCCCCCGCAGGGTATAGGTATTCGGAGGAATTGCCGAAGGCAAGGGAGCGCCGAATCCGTCAATAATGGAAGCCCCCGCAGGGTATAGGCATTCGGAGGCATGGTTTCCCCCGCTTACCGGGGGAAACAGTATCTAGCGAAAGGGGGCTCCTATTGGAAAACAAAGGCAAGGGAGCGCCGAATCCGTCAACGCCTTTTTGTTTTGTTTGCAAGGGGAGCGCTTTCCCCCTCAAAAATGAAAAACAAATAACCTCTTTAGATCAAAGAAATAGGTCGAATGCAAATGCTATCGGAAAAATCTGTGGTAAACCGCAAAAATTTCCACTAAAAAACCATAAAAAGTCATTTTTTTACAAAAAAACTAAGATATTTCTTGTTTATGTGATTTTTTTTGACTAATTTTGCAGCCGAATTTGTAAAACCTATGAATATACCAGCCATTCCAATGACAGCCAATGTGCTATCCACGTACTTAAATGGATTAGCAGCTCCGATGCAAAAGATACTTGATATGGAGAAAAAGGGAGAGGTGATTCGCCTGAAAAGAGGATTATACATCGTGGCGAATGCTAAGCCGAATCTTTTTCTTATTGCCAATCACCTATATGGTCCATCGTATGTATCGCGAGAATCGGCATTACGCTATTATGGACTTATCCCTGAACATGTGGAGAGCGTAACATCTGTTACCACCTTGCGCAGTAACGCATTTGATAATACGCTTGCTCATTTCTCGTATCTACATTTACCTATGGATTATTATTCGTTAGGTGTATGTATCCAAACCGAAGGGGAAGTGAGTTTCCAGATTGCATCACCTGAGAAAGCGTTGGCAGATTTATTGATTCTTACCTCGGGCGTACGCTTACGTTACAAGAAGGAGGTTATTGAATACTTGGAACATGATCTACGCCTTGATATGGATGTGTTTTACAAAATGGATGCAGCCCTCTTTGAACATCTTGCAACAGTTAGCAAAAAGCCACAAGCATTGTTAAATATCGCAAAAATTATTCGTTATGACCATATATGAACAAATGTTAGCTCGTTACACGGGCGATGAACGTAAAGCACATCAAGAAGTGATGCAACAGATTGCGTTAGCAGGATTGTATCGTGCAGGATTTTTTGAACATGCTGCTTTTTATGGCGGCACGTGTTTGCGTATTTTTCATGGGTTGCAGCGATTTTCGGAAGATATGGATTTTTCGCTATTACAACCTAATGACACGTTCCATTTTGAGTCCTTCTTCCCTACTATTATTCAGGAATTTGAATTAGCAGGCAGAAAGGTAGAGATCACTAAGAAAGACAAGCGTAATTTTGGTAAAGTGGAGTCCGCTTTTCTAAAAGACACTACCGATGTGTATGATTTGTCTTTCCAAACGGAAAAGAGTTTAAAAATCAAGATTGAAGTTGACGTTAATCCACCATTACATTTCCAGACGGAGCAAAAACTATTGATGCAACCCTATTCGTTCATGACGCGCTGCTTTACCTTGCCAGATTTGTTTGCCGGTAAAATGCATGCCTTGGTTTTTCGCAATTGGAAAAATCGTGTCAAAGGGCGTGATTGGTATGACTTTGAGTGGTATGTTCGTAATGGGATTGGACTCAACTGGTCGCATTTGCATGAGCGCATTTTGCAGTTTAATGGTGAAGATATGACTCAGGAGCAATTCATGTCTTTATTGTTGGATAGGTTACAAACAACGAACATTGATCAAGTGAAGGCTGACGTGGAGCATTTTGTCCTCAATCGTCAAGAATTGGATATTTGGTCCAATGACTATTTTGTACAAGTTGCTCATTTGATGCAGATTATTGCGTGATAAAGCATAAAAACCATCTACCTTCGTCGAAATTCGCTTGGTACGATGACAAACTACGTTTGGCATGTAGTACCCGCGATTTCTCCTCTCCCCACAAAGTGGTACTTTGCGGGGTAAAAATTGTGGCATGCCACAAAAAACCTCCCCTACCGATGGAGGTAGAAGAAGCGAAATAGGCGGAACGCTATGCGTCCGAGGGTTAGGAGTAGCAATATCCAAAAACCTATCGTACAATCTTTATAGAACCGAGGGATGGTGGCGAGTGTCTGGTGTCTGGTGTCAGTAAAATCATTTTGCAAGGATATCAAACTCAGCCATCGTATCGTCAAAGCGTTGGATAACATCTTCCAACTTGTAATATCCGTCCGCATTGCGAGTTAGACCCTCAAAATCTATCGGAAGAATCATTGGAGGATTAGACATAGAGATTTCCTGCGTTTCACGCAGTTGAGTAACGGCTGCGTAAATGAGTTTGACATCCATAAACTCCGAGTTGCCTTTCTTATATCTACGGAACACTATCTTGGAACCAATAGGACTGGAAAACGGCGGCGAATAAAATAGTTAGTTTCTTCATATGTTTGATGTATGATGTATGCTTAATGTATGCTTAATGATTATTGCTTAGTGCTTAGTTCGTTTTATTTCTCAATACATTCCGGATGGAGCAAGAAATCCAGCAAACCGATGATGAGTACGCCTTGTTCGTTATACCAAGGCAGTACATCATTCTTCTGAATCAATATTTTCTTAAAAGAATCGGCAGTTCGCTTCGTTACATAATCACACAACGCCTCTGCCTGTCGAAATAGGACTTACCTGCACGGCGTATACCTGTTATAATTTTCACTTGTCCATTCCACTGTTTTTCAATCAGTTGACTAAGATATATGTCCCTTCTAATTTCTTTCATAAGTACTCGCTTACTGAAAATTTTTGCGAAATTACAACTTTTTTTTCAATTGTGCAAATCTTTGACGAATTTTTTGCAAAAATATTTGCACATATCAAAAAAATGTTGTACTTTTGCAGCGAAAATTGTGTGGCGAAAAAATCGCCATAACACTAAGAAATTGTATAATTGTTTTAAAATCAAATGTTTATGTCAACAAAGAGAGTTCCGAAAAATCCATTTTTAATAGCAGGATATGAGAGCCCATCTTATTTTTGCGATCGAGAAAAAGAAACAAAAGCCTTACACTCTGCTTTACAAAACGAACGCGATGTGGTTCTGCTGAGTGCCAGACGTATGGGGAAAACAGGGTTGATTCATCATCTGTTTGCCACTATTCCTGCGAGCGAAGCCTATTGTATATATGTTGATATTTATAGAACGGAATGTTTGAAAGATTTTATTGAATGTTTCGGGCGTGCGATTATAGGGCAGTGTGGTACTCCTTCTGCCCGAGAGAAAGTGATGCAAATACTTCATTCGTTGCGGTTCAGTTTCTCTACAGACATGATTACGGGGCAACCGGAAATAGGTGTCACCTTGGTAAATCAACAAGATGAAATAGTTTCTTTATCACAGATATTTTCCTATATGGAGCAAGCCGACAAACCTGTGTATGTCGCCATAGACGAGTTTCAACGTATATTGGATTATCCGGAAAAGAACATAGAGGAAACATTACGTAGTTATATTCAACATCTTCGAAATGTATTTTTTATCTATTCGGGTAGTCAAAAACATATGATGATAGAGATGTTTTCTTCTGCGAAACGCGCATTCTATCAAAGTGCTCAAAATATGCATTTAGGCGCGATTGAAGAAGATGCCTATTATACGTTTTGTTGCTCACATTTACAAAATCACCAACAAAACATGTCACAAGAAGCCTTCCATTTTTTGTATGAGATATTGTCTGCACATACATGGTATATTCAATCCGTTATGAATAGGTTGTATATGCTTGGTAGCCCTCAAATCACAATAGAAACAATTCAGCAAGTGATTTGCGACCTATTGGAAGAAAATCAATTTGCATATCAAAACTATTGTACTCTATTGGCCCCTAATCAACTCCGTGTGTTGCGTGCTATCGCAAAAGAAGGGCATGTCAAAGAGCCCAACAAACAAGGGTTCTTGGTAAAATATTCGTTATCTGCGCCGAGCACAGTCAGAAGTGCTATTAAAGTGTTGGTAGAAAAGGAATTTGTGCAGGATAATAATGGTGAATATTCCATATACGACCGTTTCTTCGGAATTTGGTTAGCTCAATAAAC
>JAKSNF010000023.1 GCA_024400115.1 Paludibacteraceae bacterium
ATTGCTCTGCAAAGACAGGGTTGTTGCGGCTCGATTGCCTTATTACGCAAATGATTATAGAATTACTACTCGGTGCAGACGATGCATATCTTATCTGCGTAATTGAGGAGAAGCTACCGAAACATCCCATTGGGAACCTACTGGATTTCCAATCGTTGTGAGGTTGCTTCGACGGGCAAAGCGTGTGCTTTAGCCACGCGGAATAAACCAATTAAGCGCGGGTTTTAGCCATGGCGGCTAATTTGCGTAATAGGGCAGTAGGTACTACTGACCGAGCGGGAGATCCAAATCAAAAAATAAAAGAACGCTTGCAAATACTTATTTATTAATAATTTATATAATGTCAACAAAAAGTTAATGCATCACTAGTATTTAATGATATATTTAATTTGCTTAAATAAGTACGCTCTTTCTTCCCCCGTTTCCGTTACTACAACCAATCTCCCCATCTCGTCTATATCTTTGAATCGAGCCTTAAATCTTCCTCTCTCATCCTCGTACTCAAACTCTCCCTCTTTGCGGAAGAGATACCCAATGTACTTTTCTTTCAACTCCTCGTAATGCTCATCGCTTAACCATGTTTTGAGTTGATTGAGGCGCGTTAAGATAGCCTCCAACACCGCCTGTTTATCCGCTTCTTTGCCCGTTATTTGCTTGAGTGATATAGGATTGGGCGCGTCGCTCTCAAAAACGGTTTGATTGATGTTCAGTCCTAATCCGAAGATACAATCGCTCACTTCTTTTCCGTTCAAGCGGTTCTCTATCAAGATGCCGCCTAATTTCTTTTCCTTATAATATATATCGTTCGGCCACTTAATGGTAAGGGGTAGGGGAGTAGAGGTCGCTCCTGCGACACCGGTATAGGGGAGTAGGGTACTGTTCAAAGCCCCCACTACGCTCAGACTCGCTATCATGCTGAGCCTAAACTGCTTACTCACCTCCAAACCTTGCGGACGAATAAGAATAGACACTAATAGGTTCTCCCCATCCTTGCTTTCCCAGTGATTACCTACTTGACCGCGTCCTGCCGTTTGATAATCGGTAACGATATAGAAACCATCGCAGAGCGCCTCTGCCGGCGTCTCGGTGGATGCTATCATATCCTTCAGTAAGCGGTTGGTACTATCGGTGTGTCTTATATACATCGAGCAAATAGTCTTGTATTACTCGTTGGATATTACGAGCCTTGCCATTAGCGCTATTGACTAAAATAGCAAATGCCCATTTCCTTCCATCCGGCAGGAAGATATATCCGGCGTAGTTCTTTGTTCCGGCAATCGTTCCGCTCTTAGCCCAAACGCGTCCCTCTAAAACTGTACCTCTGAATAGTCCGCTTACCGTTCCTGTCTTACCGCAAATGGGTAGCGAATGAAGCCAATCGTCGTAATACTTACTCTTACTCATATATTCCAGCAACTGCACGAACATCTCTGCACTGATGGCGTCTTGGGGTGCCAATCCGCAACCGTCTTTGATGATAGCACTACGCAAATCCACTTTCTTGCGTTGCCAATAAGCGCGAAGGAACTCGCAACTATTATGTACCGTTCCCGGCATTCCATATGCCAAACCCATATAGCGGAACATCGCTTCCGCATAGAGGTTGTCGCTGTATATATTCGTGTGGGCAATCAAGTCCCGCAATGGTTCTGAATAGTGTTCATAAAGCAGCGTGCGTCCGTTTTTACTGAAACTCTCAGGGCGATAGGTGGCTTCTCCACTCACTTCAATACCGCAACCCTCCAAGCGACTTTTGAAATGTTTCACCAACAACAGTCCCGGATTGGGTATATCACTCTTCACGCCAAACTGCCCTTGATTACTGGGCACGCTGCCCGATATATATCGTTCGTTGCTATAGGGCAAACCATAGACATAAGCCCCATCGTATGTTATCTCTGTGCAACGCACATGATTGATAACTCGTAAGTCTTCATATAACGGCTCTGTGCGAATAACATCTGCTACCGAACCTACCGGACCGCTCTTGAGAACGATATTGAGCGTGTTGCTCATGTAGTTAAGCGAGAATACCCCGGGGGCATAGTAATTGGCGGCATCCTCCATTAGCCAACCCGGATTCTGCGCCTCGGCGTCTAATAGACTCATGTCGGCAATGATATTACCGTCAATCTTCTTAATACCCGCCTTACGCACGGCCTGTATCCATTGATTGTAGAAACGCTGCCCTTTCTTCAGATCGCCTAACGACGGGTCACAACCGCCCCTTACGATAAGGTCGCCATGCAGCACCTCGTCCTCTATCTTACCTGTGTATTCAAGCGTCGTGGTGAACTGAAAATCCGGACCATATAACTCCAACATAGCAGCTGTTGTAAGCGTCTTCATCACCGAGGCGGGAGGAACGACATTTTGCGGACGATGTTCTTCTATGATTTCATGACTATCCAAATCTTTTATTTGGACACTGATATTCGCTTCTTTGGTCACTGAATTGCCCGTGAGCAAAGAAATAGAGAGTATAACTGAACAAAAAGAGAGCATGTTTTTATAAATTAGCGTGCAAAGATAAGGAAATATTTGCATATTTGCAAATTTATTTGTAATTTTGCAGCGTGATTGATAAAATTAACATAAAAATCGTACTTCTTTTCTGTTTAGTGTTGTTTATTGGCACTTCTTGTCACCGTGCGTCCGTACCTAAACCCTATGGTTATTTTCGTTTGACTGTACCCGACACGGCTTACACCCTTTATGCCGGTTCTGAACCCTTCCGTTTTGCACTTAGTCAGAACGCGCAAGCAAACGTGATGCCCAAAGAAGATGGTTCTTTATGGCTTGATATCCATTACCCGACTTTGAATGTCACTATGCATGGCTCTTATTTCCCTATTCACAAGAACTTGGACTTACTGACCGATGAAGCGATTAAGTTCGTGTATAAGCACACCACTCAAGCTACCTCTATTCCCGAACAAGCGTTTGTTAATGAGGAGCAGCACGTCTATGGTGTCTTTTTCCACTTGCAAGGCAATACTGCTTCGCAGTTCCAGTTCTTCTTGACCGATTCGGTTCACCATTTCTTTCGGGCTTCCGTCTATTGCGAGTGTAAACCCAATGCAGACTCGCTTGCCCCTGTTTACGACTATTTAGAGCAAGATATAAAACGTCTTATTGAATCATGGCAATGGGAAGAATAGCTATTCTTATTGATCCCGATAAACAGGGACCATCACTCTCGGAGCGGGTTGCCAAATTGAGTGCTTTGGGACTCTCCCCCGATCTTATCCTCTTAGGAGGGAGCACCGGTGTGCTTGATTCGGAAACCGTTTTTGACCAAGCACGTGCTTTAGGTCTGCCCGTTTGGCTTTTCCCCGGAAATGAGTACCAACTCTCACCTCAAGCCGAAAACCTACTCTTGCCCGTCCTTATCTCCGGTCGCAATCCCCAACTGCTTATCGGTAAACATGTGGAGGCGGCGCGTAAGATACGAACATTGGGTATCCCCGTCACACCGATGGGCTATATATTGATTGACGGAGGCAATATCCCTTCCGTACAAAAAGTGAGCGAGACCGAACCTCTCTCGCCAACGGATGTCGAAACGATTGTCTCTACCGCTATTGCAGGGGAACTATTGGGACAGCAAGCTATCTATTTGGAAGCCGGTAGCGGAGCTTTATACCCCGTTCCGACAAAAGTCATTGCCGCTGTAAGAAAGGAAATCAACATCCCCTTGATTGTTGGTGGCGGACTACGCTCCCAACAAACTATTAACGATGCTCTCACCGCCGGTGCCGACATTGTTGTCATCGGCACCGCCCTCGAACACTAACCATCCACAATCCACAATATGACCGACAACGATTATATGCAATTAGCTTTAGCCGAGGCGCAACAAGCGTTTGATGCTGACGAAGTACCCGTTGGTTGTATCATTGTGGCAGGCAATCGCGTCGTTGGGCGAGGGCATAACCTTACCCAGACCCTCTCCGATGTCACTGCCCATGCCGAGATACAAGCTATCACCGCTGCCTCCCAAACACTCGGAGGTAAATACCTCAACGATTGCACCCTTTACGTCACCGTCGAACCTTGCGTCATGTGCGCCGGTGCTATTGGCTGGGCACAGATGGGCAGACTCGTCTATGGTGCCTCCGACCCCAAAAGGGGCTATACCATTTATGCTCCTAAGGCTTTGCACCCTAAAACACAAGTCACCTCCGGCGTACTCGAACACGAATGTCAAACCCTTATGGAAAACTTCTTTAAAAAATTAAGATAACAATCCACCCATATGAAACGCTATCTCAAAATCATTCCCTTTGTCGTTTTTGCAGGTATTGTCTTTTACCTCTTTCCTCATTATGAAAATAACTTCTCGTACAGTTTTGAAGTGGGTAAACCTTGGAACTACGAACGCTTAACCGCTCCTTCCGACTTCCCTATCTACAAGACGCAAGACCAACTCAATAAGGAGCAGCAAGAACTATTAGCAGATTTTGCTCCTTGTTATGTTTTTTGTGATACCATTACCTCCCCTTTGGTTCTCTCTTACGAGGATAGGGAGGCGCTGATTGAGCAGAAATACCGTTTTATTAGTGTTCTTGAAGACCAAGTGGCACGTCGCTATCCTATTCGGCAAGTCTTTACGCCTAAGACCGCTTTTGAGTGTTATGGCGTTACAATGAGCCCGAATATAGTGCTTGATTCGGTTAAAACAGCTCAACTCAAGGAGTCCATCCTTTCTGTTATCTCACCTACCCAAGGTGTCGTGCAAGAGGGTGAGAAGATCATCGACACCGGTGAACTTGTTACTGAACACAATTACCTAATCTTGATATCCTTACGTAAGGTTTATGAACAGTCCAATCGGTCTCACCAGCAGAAGATCTTCGGTACTATCGGAACGGTCCTTCTCCTCTGTTTTGTCATTGCCGTCTTTGCGGCGTTCTTCTTTTTCTTCAGTTCTCGCGGTAAGGAGACGTGGTCGGCGGTTATATTCTTCTGCTTCTTGCCTCTCCTCTTGGTGGCAAGTACGTTCCTGCTGATGGGTCGGTTTGTAAATACCCCACTTTATATTATTCCTTTTGCGTGGGTACCGCTTGTGGTAAGGTCTTTCTTTGATGCCCGAATGGCACTCGTAACGCATTTGGTAACTATACTCATTTGCGCTTTGGCAGTACCTTTCCCTCTGGAGTTCTTGTTTGTGCAAACCCTCGTGGGTGCGGTCACTATTGTGAGCATGCAGGATATGTCCAAACGAACCCAAGTGGTTCAAACGGTGGGTTGGATTGTACTTACCTATGTCGTTGCCTATACGGCTTTCTGCCTTATATCTCCTACCAACGTGGCTTCCATCGATTGGCATACCTATATCTATATCGTTCTAAACGGTATCTTGGTTATTTGCGGTTCGTACGGACTGATTCTGGCTTCGGAACATATCTTTGGTTTCATATCTGCCACTACCCTTATTGAACTGACTAATGTCAATTCCACTCTCTTGCAAGACTTTGCTCAGAAGGCCCCGGGTTCGTTCCAGCACTCGTTACAAGTCGGTAACTTAGCCTCCGAGGCAGCAAAGAAGATTGGCGCTAACGCCTTGCTCGTTCGTACAGGTGCGCTCTATCACGATATAGGTAAGATGCTTCATCCTGAATATTTCATTGAGAACCAAACGGGTGGTGTTAATCCCCTTATAGATTTAGATGCCAGAGAGGCGGCTCGCATTGTCTTGCAGCATGTAGAAGATGGAGTTAAGTTAGGGCAAAAAGCGCACTTACCGGCTATCATTATTCAGTTTATCCGTTCGCACCACGGCACTTCGCTGACGCGCTTTTTCTATAATACGTACGTCAACTCTCACCCGGGAGCGGTGGTGGACGACTCGCTCTTCCGTTATGCCGGACCCAAACCCTCTACCAAAGAGGGCGCTATCCTCATGATGGCTGACGCTATTGAGGCGCGTTCGCGTTCGCTCTCTTCCTATACGGAGGAGTCTATTTGGAATATGATTGTGGATATGACCGATCAGCAGATTAAGGATAAGCAGTTTACCGATACGCCGCTCTCCTTCAAGGACTTAGAGGATATACGCCTTGTCTTCAAAGAGCGCCTTATCTCTATCTATCACCACCGCATCAAGTATCCCACTTTAAACTTATAAACTAGACGGCTTCTATAAACTCTAAACTCTAAACTCTAAACTCTAAACTAAAATGACGAAGTCATTATACCTCGCTCCCATGGAGGACGTCACCGACCCCGCTTTTCGCTTGCTATGTAAGCGTTTTGGTGCCGATCGTGTCTATACGGAGTTCGTCAATGCGGACGCCTTGGTGCGCGATGTGGAGGCTACTACGCGCAAACTGACTATCTGTGACGCGGAGCGACCGGTGGCTATACAGATTTACGGACGCGACCCTGTCTCTATGGCGGACGCAGCGCAGATAGTGGAGGGTGCTCATCCGGATTTTATTGACATCAATTTCGGTTGTCCCGTGAAGAAAGTGGCAGGTAAGGGTGCCGGTGCCGGTTTGTTGCAGGATGTACCTAAGTTACTGTCTATCACGCGGGCGGTGGTCAATGCCGTTCATACGCCCGTTACCGTCAAGACGCGCTTGGGTTGGAACGATGAGCAGAAGATTATAGTGGACTTAGCCGAACAGTTGCAAGACTGTGGTATTGCCGAATTGGCTATTCATGGCCGCACGCGGGCGCAGATGTACACCGGTCAAGCCGATTGGACTCTGATAGGTGAGGTGAAGAACAACCCACGCATGCGCATACCTATTATAGGGAACGGGGACGTGTGCACGCCCGAGCGCGCGAAGGAGTGTTTCGATCGCTATGGGGTAGATGCTATCATGATAGGGCGTGCCACCTTTGGTTGCCCGTGGATTTTTGAGGACATCAAAAACTATCTAAATAATCCACCATCCACCATCCACACTCCACGCTCCATGTCTTGGTGTGTCTCTATCCTCAAAGAGCATGTGGAGCGTTCCATTGAGTGGATAGGGGATGAGCGCAAGGGTATAGTGCATAGTCGTCGTCATTTCGCCAATTCGCCTGTTTTCAAGGGGTTATATGACTTTAAGCAGACGCGCATAGCTCTTCTTCGTGCCGAGACCAAGGACGAAGTCTTCTCTATCATGGATGAGATAGTAGAAAAATGGGGTCAATAGGTATTTTTCTCCCGCTCGGTCAGTAGTTCCTACTGCCCTATTACGCAAATTACGCGGTATTATTATCTCTCGCAGATTCCGCAGATTCCGCTGATAACTCGCAGAACTTTGTTTCTCCCGCTCACTCGCTTTGCTCGTTATTACGCAAATTTCGCGCCAACGCCTAACCCACGCTTAATTGGTTTATTCGGGCGGTTTCACACGCCCTGTGCCCGTCGAAGCAACCTCACAACGATTGGAAATCCAGTTGGTTCCCAATGGGATGTTTCGGTAGCTTCTCCTCAATTACGCAGATAAAGTATGTCTTGCGGCACCCTAAGATTCGCAGGTATATGTGAGTATATACTTAACTTTAAAAGTTAATAATATATCGCCGAAGGCGTGCGTAGCCTTTGCCCGCACGCTCGGAGGGCGTACAATGTCGCGAGGAGCGACAATAGCGATTTACTATTTACACCGTGCCGGCGTCCGGCATATGTTGCACACGCTTCGCGAAAGATTGACTATTAGTACCTGCGGTGCTTTCTAAGTTAGGTGCAAGCCGAAACATATATCATCTGCGTAATTAAGGAGGGCATGCCGAAATACCCCTGTCTTTGCAGAGCAATGACATCGTATGAGGCTTGACCGACGGGCAAAGCGTGTGCTTCAGCCACGCGGAATAAAAAAGGGGAGGCATATAGCGATGGCGGCAAATATAGCGTAATAAGCCGATAGGGTTAATCGTATGAGTGTAACGAATAGAATAACCTTATAGGCTGAGCGGGAGACAAGAAAATCTGTGAAATCTGTGAGAGAAATAAATATCGTGGAATATAGGTATTTTTCTTAAAAAAATGCAGAAAAATGAAAATAAATTTGCATATATGAAAAAATTGTTGTACCTTTGCACTCGGTTTTGAAAACCATAAGACAGTAAACAGCTAACCAGGCACACTACAGCTTATGAACTACTTTAATTATTCACACTCGCAACAGGCTTAAGATGAACGCTTTACCACTACAAGTGGTATAGCGCTTTTTTGTTTTTTTATCACTATTGTAGAGGTGCTTTTTTGTGTGATTAAATAAACGACCGTTTATTTGAATATAAAAGATACACTCGCCAGTGTATCTTTTTATATGTTTATACTCCTTCTACTCTACGTATTTTGCCTAAGTACATATTTATCTCGTTCCAATAGGGGGTGTTCTCATAACGATGCTTCATAACCTTATAATTATGCTGCTTAAGCAATGATAAATGTCGCATTGGGAACTCCTCATCATGCGCCACAGCATACTCTCTCAAAGCGCCAAAACGCATAGTTTGCTTACAAACCTCCTCATCATAAGCCAAAACATCTGCCTCCGAACAAGGGCAATTAGCCATGACATAACGAATCAAGTCTCCTTTGATTTGACACTGTAATGCCAAGTCAGAGGTGGGACTCCATTTATGCAGTTCCCATCCTAAGATTTGTTCTATTATGTCTTGCGTTTTCATATGTATTTTTATTGCTTCAAATAAACGGTCGTTTATTCGAGCATAGTTAGGTGTCTTTGAGCAAAGGATCACTCGACACTCACTCGACACTCATTCGAGGCGGTTTACCCCACTTCCTCCTCACGTAGCACTTCGGTGGATGTACGTAGGATGACCATAGAAACAAAAGGTGTCAAACTCCCCCGCATCGCATGCGGGAAACATAGAAAGGAAAAACGAAAGAGAAAACAAACTAACCGTTGCACCCGATAGGGGAGAGGATAGAAAGAAATAGAGCATAGTCCTCGCCGGACTTAAAAAGGCAAAAATGATCTTTGAAATATTGATATTACCATAAAAAGTAAGTTTTTTGTACGATTTTGGGCAAAAAACTTGCATATGTCAGAAAAAAGTTGTACCTTTGCGTCGCAAAACGCAAAAGTAAGGAGGTTAATTATGCAAAATGATTTATTTGTACGTTATAGTACACAGGCTGAGGCAGAGGATGCTTTTCGCAAAATGTTGCATTTAAAAGATGAATGGCGAGCTCAAGTTCGTGAATGTGAAAGACGTTTAGCATTATGAATTTGTCTTTAGATCATATAAATGCTAAATCTCCTTACCAATTGGTTAAGTTGACAGATTTAACGTTTGCCTTTACAACTGATGGTGGCATTCGTTATAGTGTTGGCTTTTATGCAGATACATTATTCATGAAGAAAGGAGCATATCATTTCTTTATTGATAATACAGAAGGAGAACACGGACCACATGATAGTAAAATCGTAGATGTAGTGGTGGCTGTATTAGAAGAGTTTTTTGATCAAGAGCCATCTGTAATGCTTTATATTTGTGACCCTGTAGATCATCGTCAAGCTGCTCGCAATCGTTTGTACACCATTTGGTATCAAGCTTATGCGATGAGTCATAATCTAACTATGTATAGTGATTCTGTGAAGATTGATAATGAAGTCTATTATGCAGGATTGTTGATGCGCCACGACCATCCTCATCATGATGAAATCTTATCAGCATATCAAGAGTTTTTAAAATTCTTTCCTGTGAGATACCATCTACCAGAGAAGTAAATTATAATTATACGAACTACTTTTTAGCGGTAATATCAGTAGCGATATTGCCGCTTTTTTGTGGTGTTTTTGAGCAAAGGATCACTCGACACTCATTCGACACTCACTCGAGGCGGTTCAAACGTGGTCAAAGTGGTCGAAAGCAACCACTATAATGAATAGAAAATAAAAATAGTCCCGCCGGACTTAACACGGCAAAACGATCTTTGAAATAGTGTACAAAATTATTGGAACAAATCGTGTAACGTTACTGAAAAAAATGATATATACAAGAAATTTGGCGCGAAATCTGCTGAAATTGATAATTTTTATTTGATTTGAGCAGTTTTCGCTGTTAAATCTGCTGAATTTGATGCTTTTTGTACACTACACAAGAGAAATATAAAAAAGAAAAAATAACAATAACTAACGTTGCGCCCGACACGGATAAGGGTAGAAAAGTATGGCAGGCAAAAAACAAAGAGCTAGAAAAATTCACGTATGGATTTCTTACGATTTAGGTGGTGACCATAAAAAATACCAACAAATATATGGTTGGTTAAAGGGGTATGAAGCAGAAGAGTGTGGTAATAGTACCGCTCACCTTATTTATAGTAAAGGAGCGCGTCGCTATTTGGCACGTAGTATAGCAAATGAATTGAAAGAATTGTTTGACGATTTGGATAATGTTAGAGTTTTTATAGTTTATCAAGGAGATAAGAACGTATTGAAACATAAGCAAATCTTTGGTGGCTTCAAAATCGCTCCTTGGGCAAATATAGATCCAATCTATGTGTAGAATAATCACAACGCACAAGTATTAGTATGATAAAAGGACTCATAATCAATAGTGTTTAACACTAACCCCCTCTTTGGCAGTAGCCATTGGTTTGACTACTGCTAACACAAACAAGTTATGCCCCTTAAAAAGGCAAAAAGACCTTTGACAGAGTGAATAGTTTTATCCCCCAAAAGGGATTACCCCAATTATAAAAATAATTGGAGTATATCCCATAAAATGTGAATAAAGTTATTGTAGAGAACAACATCTTTAATGAAATTTTTAACTGATATATTCATTTTGTATTATATTTATTTACATTATAATAATAAAATAATGATAAAAATTAACCTCAATTGTATTTTTTTCATTTTTTTTGAGATAGAACTATTCGCGACGTTGGGAAGTGGCATTTTAAAATAAAAGCATATATAGCGAAATTTAAAGTATAAACAAAATATAAACTAACCCTTTTAACAACAAAACAATTATGAAAGCTAAATTCATTACTTTCGTTAGGGGCTTAAAGAACGGAACACCGCCTCGGTTCCAGAGTTATCTCAAATCTCTCACCCTGCTGCTCGTCATGCTGATGAGTGTCAATATGTGGGGAGCAGCACTTAAAACGAGTGACCTAAATTTTGGTACACCAGCTGTAAGTGAAGATTTTAATGCTGTTACACTTGTGAAAATATCAGGCAACTCTAGTAGTGCAACAACTTCATCAAAACTTACTACATTTGGCATTTTTACTGACGGTTATATCGGTAAAAATACTAGTGAGTATTATGCAATTGTGGCTGCTGCCAGTCCAATGACCTCAAAGTATTTTGAGATGGCAGCAACAAGTACTGGTATAAATATGAGTTTTAGCAGGACCTTCGCAAATACCGGTGCTTATAGTTTTACGATTGCAAAATCCTCAAAAGGTTTTATTGGATTGTACACAATAGCAGCAAGTAGTGAATATTATGCAAAAGCGAAATCTTCTGTTTTCCTTAATTTTACGGGTAGCAAAATACAAATAGGAAATGGTTCTGGCTGGGTTGATGCCTTAGCAACTTTACCCAATACAGACTTGTTAAATATAACGGTGATTTACAACAACACAACTTCTGCATCCACGTATGGTAATAACCAATCTATTGGAGCAAAGCGTGCTCACATTTTCGTAAATGGCGAACGTATTGAATCAAATAATTCTGCAACAGAATTTACCATTCCAGGAACCGATTTAAAAGCTTTCCGTGTGGCATATAATACTTCGGGAACAATGAAAGTAGATGATATTAAGGTTTATGACGAACTTCCCGCATCTGCTGCTCCTGCTTCCCCTTGCACCGTTACTTTCGATGCTGGCTCTAACGGAACACTATCTTGCCCCTCTTGTACAGAAGGAAATAAATTAACAGAGGCTTCTGCCGGTGCTGGTGTAACTCTTCCCGGATGTACAGCCAACGACGGTTGGAAGTTTTTAGGTTGGGCAACAACACAGGCAAAAGCCAACGCGGGTACTGCCGATGCAGGTAAAACAGGTGAAACATACAAGCCATCTGCAGATGGAACGGTTTATGCTGTATACAAGCAATTATACAAAATTACTTTATATCGCAATGGCTCGTCAACAACAACGGATTGGATAGAGGATGATTCTTATACACTGCCGACCAATGAAACCGCTGCTTGTGAGGAGTGGCCATTTAAAGGGTGGGTGAAGAATGAGATTGCTACCGGAACCACAACAGCTCCTTCTTTTGAAACAACGGCATCCAAAGATAGTAAAACTTTCTATGCTGTTTATGGCAAAGCGGATGGGGACCCAACTCCTGTGACAACCACATACACACTTAATGGAAACTGGACGACAGATAATGGTGATTGGACAAAAGTGGACGGCAACGACTTAAATTCTAGTCTAGCAACTAATAAATACGGTTTAAACTCTGGATCTTCTACTGCGTCCTCGCCACAATCTTATTCAAATATATCTTCTGTTCAGTTTACCGGCACAAAATCAAATTCTGGTTCTGGAACGGTAGAAGTTTGGTATAAGTCGGGTAGTTCGTGGGTAAGTTTGGGAAGCAAATCCTTTAATACTACTTTAACATGGACACCAACCACTCCAGTAGATGGCGAATTGAAAATGAAGTTAACTCGTAGTGGTGGCAATGTATATATTGCAAGTGTATCTGTTACTTACTCTGCGGCTACCACTACCTACAAATCTAATCCTGATTGTGCAGAGAAATATTCTATCTCTTCAAATATTACCGGTCAAGGTTCGATTCTATGGTCTTTAGATGGTGAAACCTTTGGTGAAACAATAGCCAACCAACCCGCCAATACTGATGTTTTCTTCAAACTCGTTCCTACATCCGGTTGGGAAATTGATGGAACTCCTTCTTTGTCACCTGCTGGTGATATTGATGATAATGGCGAAGGCATTTACGGCTTTACAATGCCCGCAGCCCCTGTCACCGTTTCTGCCTCCTTCAAACAACCGGCAACATACATTATAGATTATGACAAAGGTAAATTCCCAACAGCAACAGGAGATGTTCCTGAGATAACAGAAGTAACTCCCGGCACCAACTATACAGTTAGCACCAAGGAACTTAGTTTGACCGGCTATACCTTCAAGGGTTGGAACACAGACAAAGATGCAACCACAGGTCTAACAAATATCACAGTGAATGACGACATTACTCTGTATGCTATTTTCACTATCAATTCTTACAATATCACCTTTAATCCTTCTATCACAGGTGGTTCGATCAAAGTAAACGGCTCTTCAATAAGTCCTGTTTCGGTGGAATATAAGAGTGATGTAACAATTACTGTAACTCCAACATCCAAGTACTTTAAATTAACGACGCTAACCTATAATAGCACGGACATCAAGGACACTAAACAGTTTACAATGCCGGCTGGACACGTTGCGATTGAATACATTTTCACGGAGGACGAAAAGGTTACCGTTACTCTCAAAAATAACGGCAACACATTGGCTACCGGTGGTACACGCGAAGTTTATGTAGGTGATCCCATTGGCGATCTTCCTACTTTAACAGATGCTTGTGATCCTCACAGCACGACCTTTGTCGGCTGGACAAGTGCTCAAGCCTGGGAAGGTAAGAAAGAAACCTTTACTGATTTTGTAACTGCTTCTACTGTAGTAAGCGGCAATATGACCCTCAATGCCGTCTGGGCAGAAGAGAATGTTGGTTCTCAATTCACACAAATAACAAGTACTAGTGCTTTGGAAGCAGGTGCTCATTATCTAATTGTGGGCAACTCATCATCGACATATAAAGCCTTACCGGTTGACAAAGCGGAAGCATTGACCACTGTAACACCGTCTTCGTCTAAAATTACAAATCCTAATGAAGATTTAATTTGGACATTGGAGGGCTCCGCGGGTCAATGGAAGATTAAGAGTGTAAGCAATGGCAAATATATTCAAATATCAGGAGGAAATTTAACTTTTGAAACAACCACTTCTTTGACATTTGATGCAAGTGTTTCAAGTAGTAAGTTTACATTTACTTCATCAGCGACCTCTGGTAATAAAATTCTTTCATACTATGCCAATGGATCTAAATTTAATGCATATACTAGCGCAAACACGGTGTATATTTACAAAGCAAGTGTTGAACATTCCAACTACCTCACTACTTGTTCTTCCGACCCTCTGATTGAGGTACCAACGGAGAGTTTGAACGGCTTCTCCACGGTTGCTACGACCGGTAATCCTTCTGCTGCTCAATCCTTTACGGTTGAGGGCTTCAACCTGACGGCAAATATCACCGTTACTGCTCCTACGGGTTACGAAGTAAGTTTGGAACAGGCAGGTTCTTATACTTCTTCGGTCCAACTGCCCCAAGCAGGAGGTACGGCTTATGTTCGTCTCGCTGCGGCTGATGATGCTGATGATGAAGTAACAGGTTCTATCTCCATCATTTCTGCCGGTGCAACCACCAAAAATATTACTCTAACAGGTGAAGTGATTGCTGCGGTCACGGTGACCTTTAATAACAATGGCACTACCACAGGTGCTCCTGCTGCTATTAAATTAGGAAAAGGTGGCACATTGGGAAGCAACCTACCCGGAGTGGGTTCAATGACTGCCCCGATTACCGGTTACACATTCGTTGGTTGGGTAAATCACACTGATGCTTGGGCTGGTTTTGAGTCAACATTAACGCAACCCCTTATCACCGGTAACGAAACCGTCAATACCGATGTTACTTACGATGCCGTTTGGGCAAAGAGAGGTAATAATTATAAACTTATTGAGACAAATAGTGAATTATCAACAGATAATTATTTGTTCGTTGCAAAATCGAGCAGTGAAGCCCATGCAATGATAAGTGAGTTCCGTTCTGGCACTCAAGCCGAATTGAAATCTGTAAGTGTGACTACGACAAATGATATTGTTTCTGATCCTACAAACAATATGGTTTGGCATATAGTTCGCGAAGGCAATAATATCGCAATTATCAATCCACAAACACAACAATATATTTATTCGAGCTATTATAACGAAATAGGGTATTCATCCACCAAACAATTATGGTCAATTAGTTCGTCAGGTACGGCATGGATTTTCCGTAATGGAGATTATCAATTAGCTGCATATTCGTATGAAAATGGCGATGGGTCTGTTTATTTCAGCCCGGATGAGGATCAATATAGAGATATTTACCTTTACAAACAGCAAATCTCTAATTTCTTCGTTACTACGCCTAACGAATATACCGTAACTTGGCACAAAGGTAATGCAGGAACAGCAACCTCCTCTGCTTTTGAGGGGCAAACATTTGCTGACATTGTTGCTGACGCACCTGCTGTTGCTGACGATGCTGCTGGTGATTGTGCCAACAAGTTTATGGGCTGGGCTACAAGTGCTATTACTGCTCAAGATGGTGTAGATGAAGATGCCGTTGCTTGGGCAACAGAGCCA
This sequence comes from Paludibacteraceae bacterium, assembly GCA_024400115.1. Classification (GTDB taxonomy): domain Bacteria; phylum Bacteroidota; class Bacteroidia; order Bacteroidales; family Paludibacteraceae; genus Colicola. The sequence continues at coordinate 15,428 of JAKSNF010000023.1, forward strand.
ATCTCTAACGAGAATAAAGATTTCTACGCTGTATGGGCTAAAGGTGTTGAAAATAAACAAGAAGGAAAACCAGTTGAGACTGGAGAAAAAGGAAAGAGTGCTATTACTGAGATTACGGGTGTTACTCAAAGTGGTCTTGGCGATGATTATACGAGCCATAGTCCATATCTGCTAAAATTTGATAATACCGGCGATTATATACAATTTGCGCTAGATTATGCACCTAAAACGTTATCTTTTGGATATAAAATGATAGGTGGTAATAGTCAATCGACAATGACAATTCAGGAATGTGCAACAACTGATGGTTCATATACAAAAGTTCAAGATTTTACAATCTCTGGAAGTCAAAATAGTACTGGTACAAAAACAACAACCTCTACTTTCTCTCAAAAGTATGTTAGAATGTACTTTACAAAGGGCTCTAATATTGGTGTTGGTAATATTACTATTGAGGGTTATGTTGGCGGTACCACCTACTCTAACTACATTACTTCGTGCTTTATCCCGACCTACTCGGTGACGATTCAATCCAATAATACCACTATGGGTTCTGTAACCGTTGATCCCGAAATTACAGAAGACGCTTATGAGGCAGGAACCGAGTTTGCTGTTATGGCAGAACCTACAGACGAAACTATTTATCGTTTTATTGGATGGACTATTACTCCTGATAATACGGGAGCAACTTTGGACGATGCTACATCTCCGGTTGTAACCTTCACTACTGGCACTGGCGATGTTACTCTCACCGCTAACTTCGAAGCGATTCCTGCTGACCCAATCACAGTTACTTTAGAGGTTGGTGAGCGTGGTACTTTGGATTGCGAGGATTGTATAGACAATACAATTACAGAGAAAACGGCTGGTGAAGGCGTGCTTGTTCCCAATGTAAACGCTAACGAAGGTTGGGCATTCTTAGGTTGGAGCACTTCTTCCACCGCTACAGAGGCTCAGTATAAACCTGCTGATGCAGACATCTTCTATCCTTCGGATGACAACAAGACCTTATATGCCGTTTACGCGCAATTATATAAGGTAACTTTGAAATATACGGATGAGGTTAAATGGCAGACAACGACCGGAGGTGCAATAGCACTGCCAACTGATCGCAACTGTAAGAATGAAACCTACAAAGATCATTTCGCAGGTTGGAGCGAAACCGAGTTCGCAGAAGAAACTACCAATCCAACCGAAACGCCGACTATCTATGCAGAAAGCATTACTCCTACCAAGGACGTTGTACTATATCCCGTCTTCTCTGTTTCTACCATGGGTGGAACCAAATGGGTGAAGAAAACCGGCGACCAAGTGACCGGAGGTGTTTATGCAATTATTACGGCCGATGGTTATGCTTTCAATGGAACTATCTCTTCGGGTCACGGACAAGTTACGACTAATGCCTTTGCATTTACGAATGATGTTGCAACATCGGCTCCTTCCGGGACGTGCGAAATCACGATGCAAGCAGTTACGGGTGGCTTCAAAATGTATAATGCGGATAAAGGATATCTGTACGCAACTGCTGCATCTTCAGGTAATTTAGCATGGGATACGCAAGGAACAACAGCAACTTATTGGAGCTGGGCAAGTGATAACTGGATGTATGCCGGTGTAACAAATGCTCGTATAAGAGATTATAACAATACAATACGTACTTATGGTTCCAATAATGGTGCGGTTATCCAATTTGCTAAGAAAGAGTCGGTTGCCGAGAATAAGTATTGGTCCAAACCCGCCAACGATGTAACCAATCCTGTATTGGATACTCCTGCCGGTGATTACTTGTCACCGCTGACCGTGAAGATTACAAGTGAGAGCTATGATAAAGACCTTATGTATTACTACACAACCGACGGCTCAACTCCGGCAGCTGATGCAGAATTGAATCCTACAGGTACGTCTGCTATTTATGAACCTACTACCGGTATCGTTCTGCAACCTGCACAAACATTTAACTTGCAAGTAATCGGTTATGACGAGGATGGCTACACTAGCCAAATCGCTTCGGCGGAATATACGATTTGGGCTACCTATAGCACACTTGCAGAAATGTATGCTGGTTTCCAAAACGGCAAACCGGTTGGATTAACATTGGCAGATGCATATATCCATAAAGTATATACTCCCAGTGGCGGTCAAACAAAACAACTCTTTGTTCAAGAGAAGAATAGCACACTTGGTGTTGTTCTTTCGGGTAATGTTTCCGACTTTGATGAAACTATTGTTGCAGATGCCGAGGGTAAGACGATTAGTTTTACTGTTACCGGAGAATATGCATTAGGCAACGAGCGGCAGCAAATAGGTAAGGTTAAATTTACTAATTACACTATCAATGATGTAGTTACTCGTCCCACGGCAGAAGAATATGCTACAGCTACCATTGCTGCCAACCTCATTGGATTGACTAAATTGGATAATGTATATGCTATCGCAAAGGATGGTAATGTCGTTACGGTCAATACGCAATCGGATGGTTTAGGAGATTCGTATAAGGTTTACAATATCTTCAATGTTGTTAAGACGATACCGGAGAGCACGATTGCATGTAACGTTAAAGGACTATTCAACGTTCGTGATGGACAACAGTATATTATGCCTATCCTCGCTACAGACTTCGATGTTGTTGAGAAACAAGATGCTCAACTGCCGGAAGTTAAACCTGCCGGCGGTGCATCCGAGGATGCTGCTTTGGCAGTACCCGGTGGCCAAAAGGTGGCTATTATTCCTGCTTCCGGATTTAAAACGTACTATTCGGTTAACGGAGGTGGCGAACAAGAAATTACCACCCAAAAGGCAGAAGTAACCTTGGAGAATGACGCTTATATTACGGTGCGCGCTACTCGTCCTTACTATAACGAGCAATCGGCAACTTACTATTATAAGATTGATCAATCCCTGACGGCTTACACTATTACCAAACCTGGTGGTGTAGGAAACTATAAATATGATGTTAACAACCCGGGTACGGCGATGAAAGATGAACTTGTCATCTTGACGATCACCCCCAATGAGCACTGGAATATTGATGCTGTTAAAGCAACTTATAATACAACAGAGGTTATCATGTGTGAGGCGATTTGCGACAATAAATATACCTTCACGATGCCTGCGGCTAATGTGGCTATCTCTGTAGATCATCACAAGGATCCTACCTACAAGATTACGTACTTGAAAGGTGATGTTACAGGTGTTACGGGTGACGATATTACCGAAAGTCAACAATATGAAGGCACCACCCTGACCCTTAAGGAGTGTACTTGGAAGGCGGCCGGATATAGCTTCGTTGGCTGGAAAGCGTTCTATGTAACGCCGAATGCACAGGATGAAACAAAGAAGGATACAACCATCATTCCTATCAATGATAACAAGATCACTGTTCCTCCTTATGAAGTGAAGATCCAAGCACAATGGGACGAAGTAGCTTGGCACAAAGACGGCACGTGGGAACTCGTAACCAAGACCGACGAGTTGAAGGTTGGCGATTATGTAATCTTTACCGAGACTGTTAATGCCGGAACCGATAAGAATCGTCAAGCCGGTACATCCACTATCAAAGGTGAAGGCAAAAACCTGAAAACCACTACGAATATCTCTATCAATGGCAATAAGTTGACTCGTACTAATAACGATGGTTCTATGGTCTTCCAAGTAGAGACGGGTAATGTGGAGAGCACGTTTGCCTTCTATGCCGATGGTATCGGTTACCTGAATGCAAATGGTACAAGTGATCAAAATTACATGATTACTACTGCAGAAAAGGCTTCAAATAACGCTTCATGGGCAGTTGAGTCCATTGATGCCACTACCGGTGAGGCAGTTGTTAAGGCTAAGTCGAACAACCGTAACCAAATGCAAGTAAATGTAAGCAATAATATCTTTGCTGCATACAATAGCAAACAAGGTGGTTTAGCTATCTACAAGTTCTATCCGAAAGCATGGACAGTAACCTTCGACGACAATGTTGAGGACGAGGAGATTAAAGTTCCTGAGGAGCAACGCGCAGATCATATCACCAACAAGGTGACTATCTCTACGATGGTTCCGGAACGTACTGGTTACGACTTCTCAAAGTGGAACTCTGCTAAGGGAGGCACAGGTGTTACTTCCGCTAATCCGGGTAATGAGATTACTCTTTCTGCCAATACCACTCTCTATGCACAATGGAACATCAAACAATACAACGTGGCAGTTGCTGAGGTGGAGAATGTTACCATTCAAGCTAAACCTCATAGCGAGGAAGTAATCGCTGAAGGTGCTAATGCTGATGTGAACTTCAAGAAATCGGTTGTTCTCTCCTATAGCGAATTGAACGAAGATTATGTCTTCAAATCTTGGAAAGTAACGAAAGCTGATGAACCGTCGGTTGAAGTTCCTATTTCCGTAGGTTCAAGCACCACGTTTGAGGTTCCTGCTTACGCTGTAACAGTTAGTGCTGTTATTGAGTCTAAGGCTACTACTCAACTGACGGTTACTTATCACGCAAATGGTGGTGTAAACAAGACCCCAGAAGGACCGACCGAAGTAAGTGAGCAAGTTAATTGGAATACTACGATTAAATTCTCTGAACATCCGTGTCCGTTTGAGAAGAACCTCTGCACCTTCGTAGGCTGGAATACCAAAGCCGATGGAACAGGTACTACCTACAAGACGCAAGTCACCGTCAAGACCGACATCGACTTGTACGCAATGTGGAAAGCTTCTGCGGTAGAGTATGTGATAGATGAGAATGTTGAAGCAAAAGTTAAAGTGCAAGAAGGTGTTGCACCTACTGGTTCTGCGGCAACATTCGTAACTACGTATACGGGCACCTTTGGGCAATTGACCAAGACTAATTCAGGAACACTTACTCTAACTGGTTATGCCGGTAAGGTTATTACGGGTGTTAAGATGCAAATGAAGTCTAATAAGGGTTCAGGAGCTGGATCTATTATTGTGAAAGTTGACGATAAGGAAATTTGCTCTACTACATACAAAGAAAGCTTTGGAAACAACTCCGATTCATATTCAGTTGCCGAACTTCAGAACTTCAATGCTGCTCTTGTTGGTGAAGCCGAGAACATTACGATTGTTGTATCTTGCACGGATAATTCATTGTACATCTATGGCTACACCATCGAGTACGAAGATGCTCCTACAGCGACTGTTATTCGTGGTAACTTGACATCCAATCAATACACTACCTATTGCGAACCGCAGAAAGTCTTTGCCGGCACTTATACAGGTGCAACCTTCTGGAATATCGCAGAAAAAGAATATATGTCGGATGGCATTCGCTTGTACTTGATTATCATTGAGCAACATCTTGGTGATTTGGAAGCTGGTGTTCCATATATCATGCTGCCGGAGGCAACCGAACTGAAGGGCATAAAATATGGTGATGCCGTACAAGAGCCTGTTGCAGAAGGCAACAATGGTTTGTATGGTACATTCGTAGATTACGCATTTGATGAGAATGAGACTGATGCTCGTGATGCACAACAATTATATGTCATCTCCAACGGTACGCTTTATCTCTGCGGTACAGGTTGCGGTGTATATGCAAATCGTGCCTACATCAAGAGCGATATGATTAACTATGTGGCTCCAAGTGGTGCGCCTCGTCGCACGATTGGTCGTCCGAACGTAGCTCCGACAATCTTGGAAAATGTCTTTGGTAACCAACCTGCCGGTAAGGTACAAAAGGTATTCATTGATGGTCAGATCTACATCATTCGTGATACTAAGGTATTCAATGCTCAAGGTCAATTGGTAAAATAGAAAAATAACATCAAACTATGACAAAGAAAATGTATAAAAAACCACAAACAGAGAAAGTAAACCTCGAAGCTGAGATTCGTTGTGAAGGTGAGATTGTTGCTGGCTCAGGTGGCAATCCCTCTAAAGAAAAATGGAGTAACTAATCTCTTAGTCCCATAGCCCCCAAATGGAGGGATTCGCAACCGTTTTCCCTCCATTATAACCGTAAAATCAAGCCTTTGCCCTGCTCGTGATGAGTAGGGCAGAGGTGTTTATAAGGGTATAGGCAGAGGTGTTTTACAGGCAAAACTCTCGCTTTTGGAGTGCAAAAGTAAAATAATTTGCAAAAAAGTGTTCACAAATTTGTAGGTATCAAAAAAAATACCTATCTTTGCATAGTTTTTGTAATAATCTTAGTAACTATGCCAGAGATTTATCGTATTTATGGATTTAAAATCCGCTTTTATAGTGACGACCATGAACCTATCCATGTTCATATAGTTGGTCACGATGGTGTTGCTCGTTTTGAATTGCAAGGCGAGAAATTTGTCCTAATCCAATCAGAGAAAATTAAGATTTCCGATTTATCGAAATTGCAGAAATCAGTTAACGAAAATGCGGATATCATTATTGATCGTTGGCACGAATATTTTGATGGGCAATGAAATTAACTAAAGTTTGGATAGATAATGACCATCTTTATGGTTTAGGCGACGACGGGAATACCTATCGCCAAAGTTTATTGTGGTATCGTCGTTTAATGAACGCAACCCCCGAACAACAAGCTAATTATGAATTAGAGCCACTGGGGGTTCATTGGGACGAGATAGACGAAGATATAAGCTATCAAGGTTTTATCGATCGTAACAATGTAGAGCCAACGGCTTTACAACGTTTTCTATTAACTCACCGTGAGTTAAACTTAGCCGAATTGGCAAAGCGAATGGATATAAATACCACTTTGTTTCGCAATTATGTCTATGGCTGGAAAACTCCTTCCGAAGAACGTGAGAAACAAATTTGGCAAATGATACAAACTCTCGGACAAGAATATATAGCAATCTAATCCTCATATAAACTTATCCGCCAATCCCCTCTTTGCCCTGCTCGTGATGAGTAGGGCAGGGGTGTTTATATAGGGCAGGGGTGTTTTATAGGTAAAACTCTCGCTTTGGGGTGCAAAATGAAGATAATTAGTGTTTTTTCAACATAAAACTTCGGACGCCGCCTGCTACGCCACCCACAATACCCACACCTCGCATTCCCCCGAATGCCATTCGCGAACCCTTGCAAGTATTTTTTACAAAAAGCGGCTTCGGCAAGCCTCCTCTATCTTAGTCCGTCTGTCTCATCGTGAGCAAGCTCCCATGACTCCAGTCGTACTAATTTAGACGATTTTTATCAAAATCTGCCGTTTTTTGACTAAAAAATACTTTTTCTTCTTGTCATGTATTGCATATATCAAAAAAAAACTGTACCTTTGCAGCGCAAAACTGCAAAAAGGAGGGATTTATTATGATTAATGCTGTTCAAATGGAGTTGTTAAATGCAATGTCGGGATTAAATTCTAATGAGGATTTATTATCTTTGAAACGCTTTTTAGTAGCATTCTTTGCACAAAGAGTTGATGCTCAAATGGACGCTTTATGGGATAGCGGCAAGTGGAATGAACAAACCTTAAAAGATTTATCAACCGCTCATAGTCGCATTGCCTACAAATGAAACGGATAGTATTAGACACTAACTGCCTAATCCAAATGTTGTCTCGTAGAAGTCCTTTCTACGCAATTTGGAAAGCGTATCAGCAAGAGCAATTTGCTCTTTGTGTAAGTAATGATATTCTTACTGAATATAGAGAAATTATTGGTCAAAAGGCAACTCCGGAAATAGCAGAAAGTGTAGTCAGCCTCATCTTACACCATCCGCTGACAGAACTGTATGATCCTAAATTTCGTTTTGGATTTATTACGCAGGATGTGGATGATAATAAATTTGTTGATTGTGCCATTGTAGCGAATGCACAATATATCGTATCCAATGACGCACATTTTGAGGAACTTAAACAACTCCCTCCCGAATTCCAAATAGAGGTGTTAAAACTTCAAGAGTTTTTACAAACCATTTCGTTGTAACTTCTTCTTTAATCCAATAGCCTCTATTCTTTACTTTTAAAGTAAATCATATAGCCAAATTCAGCCCTTTGCCCTGCCCCTCGTGAGTAGGGCAGGGGTGTTTATATAGGGCAGGGGTGTTTGTAGGCAAAACTCTCGCTTTGGAGTGCAAAATTAACTTTTTTAGCAAAAAAGTGTTCACAAATTTGTGAATATCAAAAAAAAGTATTACCTTTGCAGCGGATTTCGATAATACACCTATTTATGGACGTCGTTTTCAAACAGACATACTTAAAAGAACTCTATACGGATGGCAATTGTAGCGACAAACAACATCGCTATCAACCACAAATAGTAAAAAAGTATATTCGCGTCATTGACCTAATGAAAGTGTCATCAAATGTATTGCAACTTACAAAATATGGCTCGTTACATTATGAACACCTACAAGGGAATAAAGAGGGGATTTCTTCTGTCCGAGTAAACGACCAATATCGTATAGAGTTTATAGAGGAAAGGCGTTCCGAAGAACTAATTGCCACGATTGTAAACATTACTGATTTATCAAACCACTATAATTGATATTATTATGATTCAACTTCCTAACACAGATTCAAGTATGATCGCAAATAACTTGCAATCATTTACGCCCACTCATCCGGGAGAAATCCTAAAAGAGGAGATAGATTATCGTGGTATTTCTCAACGCCAATTAGCGCAAGCAATAGGAGTTGCATATTCGCAATTGAATGAAATCCTCAATGCAAAGCGACCCCTAACTACCGATATCGCTCTACTGGTGTGCCAAGCTCTTGATTTAGATGCAGAACCATTACTTAAGTTACAAATGGAGTACAATGTGCGTACCACTCGTGAAAACCCAACTTTTATCCAACGTCTCCGCTCTATTCCAAGAGTTGCATCAATAGCGTTACTATAATCTATTTCGCAAATTCCTTTATTACCAATCAGAAACATAATCTCCCCTCTGCCCTGCTCGTGATGAGTAGGGCAGAGGTGTTTTTTTAGCAAAAAAATTTGCATATATCAAAAAAAAGTTGTACCTTTGCAGCCGGATTTGAACATTTTGTATCTGAGATTTGAACATTTTGTAATTGTAATCTGTAGATTTTGTTATGTTTTAGCATTACGCTATCATTATTAAATGTAAATTATTAGAGGCTGCAAAGTCAAACACTAATTCACTCCCCAATGGAGGGATTCGTAACCGTTTTCTGATATATGCAAATTTTTTCACCCTACTCCCCTTTTTATAGGTGCGGGCTTTCTTTCGCTCGGCGGGAGTCATGAGGGAAGTTGCCTTTACCCCATCTATCCCTTGCATGTACGGCACTATTTTTTTATTATTCGAGGGGACAAATTTACAATTGGAGGGACAATTTAACAAAAAATGTAGGGTATTCATTAAAAAAATACGCACGCGCTTGCATATATGAAAAAAAAGTTGTACCTTTGCGCGAAAATTTGAGCATAGACTATATAATTTAGGTACAAATTATAATATGAGTGTACAAGAAAAGAGTAATAGAATAGAATACTTCATTTGCTGTATTGGGGCATTTGCAAAGCGTTTCGCGATTAGCAATGCAGAAGCATATCGGTATTTGGCATCATTAGGGGGATTATATTACCTTTATGGGAATTATGACTATGTACACACGCAGAGTATAGAAACGGCCGTTGAAGACATGGGGCGTATCTGTATGCGCCAAGGAGGGGCCTTGTTAATATGATACTTTAAAGAAGGTATGAGCAAGGCGGAACAACATAAGGCAGATGTTCAATTTATGAAGGAGTGTGTTATCTCCGGTGTGATTAAGCTTATTATTGAGGAATATGGGCTGAATATTGAGGATGCTATGCATCGATTTTATACCTCAGAAACTTTTGCGAAACTTGATAATGAGCAAACCAAACTCTACACACAGAGTCCGCTCTATTTGTATGATATGTTAACACGTGAGAAATCGGTAGAATTATAAACAAATCTTTATACCATGATTAATAGCATGCGCACAACAACTCTTTCGAAGACCACCTTTTTAGGGGGGGGGGCGCTATTCGTACATAATTTAAATATTGAAAATATAGAAAATTAGTCAATGCCTATCCGGACGTTTGTCCGGGTGGGCATTGCTGTTGTATTGCCAATTTTACAATTAACTCAAATATTAACTCTCAAAATTTAATTACTATGAGGAAAACATTTCTATTTATTTTCGCCCTATGCGCAGCGAGTGTGGCGTGGGGAACGACAGTGACAAAGACTATCACCGAATTGAAGACGACCTATAGTTGGACCAGTGGTAGCAACTATCCTACGTTTGATTTGGATGAAGTTATTTCCGTGGACGCTACCGATGGGACTTACAATAATGGTAGATATTATGAAAACGCTGACCGTTGGAGATTGTTTACTAATACAGACTTCCGTCCGTTCGTGATTTCCGCAAAAGAAGGTTATGTGATAACATCTGTTACGTTTACATTTTCGGGTAATGCCGGTGGAATGTTGTTTGATGCTACCAAAAAAAATCAATTAACCTCTGGTACTGCTTTTGTTTGCACAACGCCATCGGTTACTTTTTATAGCGGTTATACCGGAACAGGAACCGAAAGTAATATCAGAACGGATATTACCCAATTCTCGGTTACCTATGAAAAGGGAATAGTGGAGACGTTTGAAAGAAATACTGGTGGTGCATCTACTGCTGATCGAGCAGGTGCTTACTACACTTGGACAATCACTACCGGTGTTCGCACGAAAACTACGGATATACTCTTTAATAAAACACCTTCTATCTGGCTGTCCGGTAATGGCGATGCTTCAATGGAGACCAAGACCACTATCGAAGGTGGTGTTAAATATGTAAGTTTTCTTTGGAACAAGTTTAACAAGACGGCTTCTCCTGTTAAAGTCAGTGTAACAGCCGGAGATATTACGCGTGAACTTGAGAAGACAGTTCAAACGGGTGACGACTATAACCAAAACCATCCCGACTTGGTGTTCGGTGATAACTTTGGTGTTAAGAGCAATGCCAAGCTGAAGATTGCTAACCCGCAGACCACGACTGCTTTGCAGATTGGTCCTATCACCATTGTCCCTTATCTCCGTTACACCTACACCGAGACGCAAGAAGTGAAGATTGGTGCCGGTACGTTTGACTGCTCCTTGCAAATTGACAATACCGATGGCGAAGGTTCGATTGCCTACAGCAGTAGTAATACGGATGTCGTAAGTTTTGCTAATGCCGCTAATCCTGAGGCAACTCTCGTGGGCGGTGGAGAAGCCACGATTACCGCCACTTGGGGCGAGGGCGCATCGACGAGTTTTAAACTGAAGGTGATTGCTAAGAGTACTCCGGAAATTTCGTTTGCTCAAAGTGCGATAACGATTACCGATCTCTATACTACGGATCCGGTGGCAAATGAATTGACCGTAACCGAAGGTGCCGGTGAAGTAACCTATAAAACCTCCAATCCGTTGGTGGCGAAGATTGTTGAAAATCAAGTTATGGTAGTGGGCGCAGGTACGGCTACTATCACCGCTACTGCCGCCGAGAATGAGGACTATCTGTCCGCTTCGGCAACTTATGCTTTGACCGTGAACGAACCCACGGGTGAAACGGCGGTCAGTGAGAACTTTAAGGGGAATTTAGCAAAGCAAGATTCATATACGAATACAGAAGCTTCATTTACCGATCAATTGGGACTTTATAGTTGGAAGGCAAACGGGTACCGCTATAATGAAGTTTGGGTACGTCTGAAAAACACAGAAACTCCATATCTAAAATTTGACGGCAACCAAGAAGGTGGTATTAAGCGCCTTGTCTTCAATTGGTTCCGTGCAGGAGGAACTCCTACTCCGGCAATCAATACAAAGATTACTATTGTAGATGGCGAAACGCAGTTGGCAGAGAGGTCTATTGTTTTTGATGCTAATGATGCTCACGGAAGTTTGCAACCTTATAATGTCAAAATGGAGGTAAAACAAAATGCCCAACTTATCATTAATAATTTTGGTTCCCCCGCGGTTATGCACTTCCAAGATATTTCGATTGTGCCTTACGTTCTTTATACCGAAAAGGCACAAACCGCTAATGCTGCGGATGAAACCTATGATGCAACGACAGGGTTAATCAATAACGCTCCTGCCGGAGAGGTAACATATAGTATCATTACCGAGGGTGCCCAGGCAACGATTGATGAAGCTACGGGTGAGGTTGAGATGTCTAATGTAACGACCTCTGAAGATATTGTGATTAAGGCATCCTATGGGGACGCTTATACAACGATGAACTTACATGTCAATGCCTTACCTATTCCTGTGGTTACTTTCCCGAATCTGACGGACAATAAAAAGACGGTAGATATGAATCAGGCTCCATTCACGGAGAGTATCTCTGTTAAAGTGGATGACGAAGAAGTCTCTGAGCCGACTATCACATACGAAAGTAGCGACGAGACAGTGGCTAAAGTCAATACCGAAGGCGTGATTACCATTATCGGTGAAGGTGTGACCACCATCACGGCTATGATTGATGCCTGCCAAACATATGCAGCTGCTGAGGCAAGTTACGAATTGACTATCACCGACCCGAAGGAAGATGCTGTTATGGAGAAGTTCACGGCTTATACGGGAGACGAGTGGACATGGTCTTCCGCTGGTACGGACTATACGTTGAATGGCGACCTTGCTACATGGAATACTCATTATGCTCGTCGTCAAGAAAAAGATAAGTTGACATCAGGTGACAACGCAACTTGGATGAGTGTGATTGAAGGCATTGGTGGCTCACTGAAAACAACGAATTTGGAGGGCGGAGTGAAGCGCATTGCGTTTGCTTGGAACCAACAGAGTGATAACAATGGTACATCGGTAGGTGTGGACATCTATGTTGGTGACACGAAAGTTGCTGGTGCATCCCACGACAAAGTGGCTACGATTGGGGCGGACTACCAATTCAACCAAAATATCTTCTCCAAGAGTTCTAATTTGACGATTAAAAACGCTTCCGTTGGTGGCAATGGTCGTATCTTAGTTGGTGACATGACCATTACTCCCTACTTGCTCTATACAATTAAGGCTCAAACGCATGATTTGGCAGAGGGTAATGAACTTTCCGTTGTTGTTCCGCAAATTGATAATCGCGACAATGAAAATGCGATTTCTTACTCCTATAATAATATAGAAGGTGAAGAGGCTGATGTTGTCAGCATATCCGGTACTACGATTACTGCTCTTAAAGCTGGTAAAACAGAAATTGTTGCAACTTGGGATGGGGTTTCTACTTCCTATATCCTTACTATTAAAGAGGCTACTCCGGTCTTCTCTTTTGACCCTGCCGAACAAACGCTTCAGTTAGGCGACATGACCGGTACCGCTTTGAAACCTACCATCACGGAAGGTTTGACCTATTCCTACGATGCTACAAGCGGTGATAAAGAAGTCGCTACTGTAGATGCCGAGGGTAATTTGACCATCCACGGTATAGGTGAGACTACCATTAAAGCCGTTCTTCCTGCCCAAGGTTCGTATGCTGCTGCTGAGGCGCAATATACCTTGACTGTGGAGAAAGGGGATTTGAGCGATGAAACCGTTGACGAGAAATTTAGCAAATATAATACCGAAGGATGGACAACAAATGAAAGCAATGACGTTATCAAAAAAGGTGATGTTTATGATTGGCATGTAAAACTGACCCGTCATAAGGGGGATGATAAATTGGTAGGTGGTCAACAAGCTATTTGGTTTAATACCAACGGCTATGTCGCTACAGCCGATGCCGAGGACAATAATAAGATTGGTCCTGCTGAAGGCGGTATCAAACGTATTGCTTTCGATTGGAATCAAAACGGCGATAACCAAACGGGTGATGACCTCTATATTTCTATTTCGGTTGATAATGAAGAAGTGTCTGCTATCAGACGCGATGGCGGAGCACAACCGGAACAGCCTTGGCAATATATTCACAATCTGAATGTGAAAAAGAACGCTACGTTGAAGATTGAAAACAAATCTACAACGTCTGAAAAAGAAGGCGGTCGCGTGAAGATTGGTACAATCGTTATCACTCCGTATCTACTCTATACGAACAAAGAGGTTTCCAAGATGTTCAATGAGGGCAGTTATATCAACACTGGCCTTACTAATAATATTAAGGTGTCGGATGGTGGAACCCTCACGTTCACTTCAAGCAATGAGGCAGTGGCAACCATTGATACGAATGATGAGACACATAAGGATAAGGTGGTCTTCCACAAAGCCGGCGATGTTACCATTTCTGCAAATTGGACTCCCGATGGTGAAGAAGAACCTGCTATCACGACCTCTTATCTGCTGCATATTACTGAGAAAGCCGATCGTGGTTTGTACTTCCAAGAAGCAGTGAAAGAAACTGCAGTTGGAGGTTCTGCTGTTACCAATACGTTAAATGGCACATTGGATGCTACTGAGCAAACATGGTCAACAGCCAGTGAAGGCGCTATCACATCAGTTGATAACAATGGACTTGTTTCTCCTGTCGCTATCGGTACAGATACCGTTACCGTAGTGGTGGCTGCTTCAGACACTTATCAAGAAGGTACTGCCTCCTATCAAGTGATTGTCCGCTCCGGTGTGGCTGACGGCAATAAACTCGTGGAAGGCTTCAGCAATATTACAACAACCTCTACTACTGCTGCCAAGTGGGAGGGCGATTTAAAAGACTACTTCTCTTGGAACGTAGTGAATGCCCGCCGTAGCGAAGATAAGATAGCAGGCGAAGTAGGCGTTTGGATGAGTGCAAAAGGTTCTATTGCTACCGATGATGTTATTGAGGGCGGTATCAAGTACTTTACCTTCAATTGGATGCAGCCGTCTGTTGAAAAGGGAGCAACTTTACGTCTCAACCTTGCAGCAGGTGAAAAGAACTATCATCAAGACTACGTGGTAACGACAGATAATGGTGGTTCCACGAATGAGATCTTCTATTTTGCCGGCAATATGCAAGTCAAGAAGAATGTACAACTCACCCTGACGAATGAGTCCTTCACAACCGAATCCGGCGACCCGCTGACTTCTAATGGTCGTATCACCTTTGATGCCTTCGAGATTGTGCCCTACCTCTTCTACAAGACCAAATACCATAAGATGGATGTTGCTAATGGTGATCCGGAAACTTGGACTAATACGGATTTGATTAACAATACCGAGGGAGATGGTACTATTGTATATTCCGTTCCGGAAGGTAATGGTGTTGCTACTATTGATCCCGAATCGGGAGAGGTTACTGCTGAAGGAAACGGTATTACGACCGTGACCGCTACTTGGACACCTGCTGATGCAGAGGATGGAGAAGTAGTGACGACTACCTACGAAGTAGAAGTCTTCTATTCTAAACTGGATGCAGAGTTAGCCTTTGATCCTGAAGAAATCACCGTAGGTGTGGATGCAATTACTTTCTCTGCTCCTACTTTGAGCAATCCTCACGGGTTAACGGTTACGTATTCTAGTGATAATGAGGATATAGCAACTGTAGATGAAAATAGTGGTGAAGTTACGTTACAAGGCGTTGCCGGTGATGTTACCATCTCTGCAACGAGTGAAGAAACGGATACCTATCAAGAGGGTAATGCTTCTTACACGATTCATGTACTACTTCTGACATCAGAGGTGACTTTCCCGAATTTGACGGATAATGAAAAGACCGTGAACATAGATGCAGACCCGTTCACAGAGAATATATCTGTGAAAGTGAATGATGAAGAAGTTTCTGAGCCAACGATTACGTACGAAAGTAGTAACGAAAATGCAGCTCGGGTTAACGAGACGACTGGAGAAGTTACTATTATTGGTGTGGGTGAAACTACCATCACGGCTAAGGTTGCTGCCGGCACCACATATCCAGCATCAGAAGCTTCTTATACGCTGACGGTCGAGGCTCCTTTGATAACTGAGGATAATTCTTGGACAGAAACATTCAGCCAGATAGATGAACATACTTCTTGGCAGAAATCTTCATCAGTTACTGATCAAAAGGGTGATGGTGGTGTCTTTACTTGGCAATTCCTCAACTATCGTACTTATACTAGTGGCGATTATATAATAGGATTGCGTTCAGGATGGGCTAAACCTTCCAAAAAGAACGACTATGTTGCGCAACAAACAGTTTCGGAAGGTGGTATTAAATATATATCCATGATATGGGTTCCTAATTCCAACGATGCAACAAACCCCAATCCAGTATACTTCACAATGGGAGATATGACTTCCGGTTCTATTCTGCGTACTTACCAAGCAGAAGCGAACACGTTGTCCACGTCTGAACCCATCACCACCACGATGCGTTATGATGTTAAGAAAAATGCTCAACTGCGTGTTCAGATTAAAAACTCTGAAACAGAGGCTGAACAATATAACTCGATAAAAATTAAATCCATCACCGTTGTTCCTTACTTGCTCTACACGAAGAAAGAAGTTTCTGTTACCTACGAATTAGATGGCACGAATGAGGTTGACGTTACCGAGAACCTGATTAATAACCTCGAAGAGGATGAAAAGGACGATGTGATCTATTCACTCTCCGATGGCGTGGAAGCAACAATCGATGGCAGTACGATTACGTTAGCAAATGCAACGGAGAACGTTGTCGTTACCGCTAAGTGGACGGAGGGCGACAATACCATCACCACCACCTTCACGCTGAAGGTAACGAAAACAGAAGAACCGGTGGTAGTACCTGACTACGTTCTTGAAGGCAAGACTGCCGGTGCATACGCTACTATCTGCTTGCCGAACAAGATTGACCACGTTGAGAACGCAACTCTCTACAGCATCAGTCATGGTAATACAAGTGCTATTGAGTTCGTTGAAGCAAACTATACAACCGATGAGGCAGGTATGCCTTACCTCGTTCAAGTGGAAAACGACGGAAATGTTAACTTCTTCTATACAGAAGATGAACCTGTTGCTGCTCCTGTATCTGCGGAAGAAGCTAAGGGCTTTGTAGGAAAATTAGCAGAGGATAATCCGTTCGAACCGACTTATGTTCCTTCCAATGGTACGGCTATTCTGGTTAGCGGCGGTCAACTGCATATAGCCGGTGAATGGTGCGTACTGACACAGAATCACGCATATATTACTACGACGTATCTGCCAGAGACAGCGACTCCTTCCAGTGCTCCGCGTAAGACGATTCGTCTCTATAATCCGGAAGCACAAGCTCCAACCGGCAATCCATCATTGCATCATTCCATCAATTCATCATTTAAGATTATTAAAGAGGGTCATCTTTATATCATCCGTGACACGAAGATGTATAACGCACAAGGTATCCTTGTGGAATGATGAATTGAACCGCGTTGCTGAATGACGAATTATAAATTTAGAAAAACATAACAATTATGAAAAAGAATTATCAAGTTCCTGAAATTAAAACAGTGATGTTGCTATCTCAAATATCTATACAGGTTAACGTTGGTTCTACTAAAAACGGAACCGACGGCGAACCTATCCTAACTGAGTAGTCGAACGAAGACATTATTAGAATTATCATATTATGAGAAAAACATTTCTATTTATTTTCGCCCTATGCGCTACAATGATGGCGTGGGGAGCAACAACAGTAACCAAAACCGTTGACCAATTAGCAACTATGCATGGTTGGACAGCCGCAACGGCTTACCAGTCATTCACACTGGATGATGTCATCTCAGTAGCCGCTAAAACATCTTCGGACAAGATCTGTGTTTACCCGAATGGTTATTATACCAGCAGTAAATGGTATATGTACCAAGGTGATTCTAAGGGCGAATTTACCATTAGTGCTGCTCTGGGGTATATAATTAAAACCATCAAAATCACTTATAGCCCCCAAAACAGCGGAATACTGAGTTTTAAGTCAGGGTTTGGCATTGCTGAAGCAGACCAAATAGCAAGTGGCTCTCCTGTAACTGTGGATAAACAATCCGCCACTTTGTATGTAGGTTGTACAGCGGCAAGTAGTTCTTCTACCAATATTAATGCCCGTATTACCCAATTCACGGTTACGTATGAATTGGTAGAACAATCCTTAATAGAGGAGTTCAGAGATCCTGTTGGAGATACGTTGTGGAATCACAATACAGCCGCAACGACCAAATTAGGTACCTACGGAGAATGGGAGATGGAAGGAATCAGACATACGAATCCGTCCAATGATATGGATAAACTTAAAACCAAAAACACTCCCGGAGTAGGTATAGGATGGGCGGATAAGCCGCACATGCAAACTACGGCAGAAGGTGGTGTCAAAGCTCTTTCATTCTTATGGAATCAGGGTGCTACTGCAAAAGAAACCGATAAAACCGAGAAAATCACCGTCACAGTTGGTGACAAGACCCAGGATGACACTTTTACCGGTACCACAACAGCAAACCGACCTGACGATAGAACTTTTGTATTCTCTCCCGAGGTTAAATCCAATGCTACATTGCGCTTAGAGGGAGTAAATGGTAATCGTATTGTTGTTGGTCCTATCAGCATCATTCCTTATATCCGTTACACCCAAAAGGCACAAACCGCTAATGCTGCGGATGAGACCTACGATGCAACGACAGGGTTGATTAACAACACCCTTGGCGGAGTGGTGAAGTATAGCATCGTTACCGAAGGTGCCCAAGCAACGATTAATGAAACTACGGGTGTCGTTGATTTGTCGAAAGTAACGATTGCTGAAGATATTACGATTAAGGCAACATACGAAGACGCTTATACGACGATGAACTTACATATCGACGCTTTGCCCGAACCTACCGTAAGTTTTGCGGACGGCAATGCTGTCACCAAAGACATGAATGTCAAGGGTTATGTCAATACCTTAACCAAAGAAGGAGACGGTGAGGTTAGTTACGAGAGTAGCGACGAGACCGTGGCTACCGTAAGTAACGAAGGCGTGATTACCATTATCGGTGAAGGTGCAACCACCATCACGGCTAAGATTGCCGCTTGCCAAACCTATGCGGCTGCTGAGGCAAGTTATGTGCTCACCATCACCGACCCCCAAGAGGATGCTTATGTTGAGACATTTGAAAGAAACTCAGAAGGTTCGTCCGCTGCTGATCGTGTAGGTGCTTACTACACTTGGACTATCACGACCGGTGCTCGTACAAAAGCTACGGATATACTCTTTAATAAAACACCTTCTATCTGGCTGTCCGGTAACGGTGGCGCTTCGATGGAAACAACCATTGAGGGTGGTGTTAAACGCGTAAGTTTCCTTTGGAATAAGTTTAACAAGACGGCTTCTCCTGTTAAAGTCAGTGTAACAGCCGGAGATATTACGCGTGAACTTGAAAAGGAGGTTCAAACGGGTGACGACTATAACCAAAACCATCCCGACCTTGTGTTTAACAGTAACTTCGGTATAAAGAGCAATACCAATCTGAAGATTACCAACCCGCAGACCACGACTGCTTTGCAGATTGGTCCTATTGCCATTACTCCGTATATCTTCTACACCGTAAAAGATACAACGATAGATAGGACCAAAGTCACCACCTTTACCAATGACCAACTTATTGACAACCGCGACGACGAAGTGGCTATCGTTTATAGCATCATAGGCGAGAACGACGGTGTGGCTACTATTGATGCTGCTACGGGCGTTGTAACCTGCTTAAAAGCCGGTACGATTACTATTCAAGCCGCATGGGCAGAAGTTACCACTACCTATACGTTGACCATCCAACAAAAGATAGACGACGGTATCGTTCGTATCCTCGGTATCGGTAATAGTTTCACTCAAGATGCTTTGGAGGCACATATAATGCCTATCATTTTAGGTCAAGGCAAGAAAGCCATTGTCGGCTATCCTTATCTTGGCGGATGCTGGC